>DATBID010000114.1:0-40090 GCA_036557125.1 Bryobacteraceae bacterium
GAGCGGTCGAATCCAAGGTCCTCAAGGTCTACATGCATCGCGCGACCATCGCTTCGACGAACTCGTCCAGATACCCGAAGCGGTCGACGGCTTTCGAGAGCAGACCGTAGCCTTCCGTTCGTCCGGGGAGCCATCGCTTCAAGCCCTCCAGGTCGAGTAACCGTCGCACGTCCGGGTCCTCGTAGGACATGCCGAGCAGCAGTTCACGGAAGAGTTCCAGCGAAGCGGATTTTCGGCTCTCAAGGACCGTAAAGTTGCAGTGATCGTACCGCGGCGTAGTCGCGAGGGTGCGGACGGAACCTGCCGGCAGGGTACCCTCTTGAGCGAACAACAGCAGGTTGCCGTCAATCAGGCATGCGGCATCGCAATCTCCGCGAACGAGTGCGCGCGCCGCGTCCCGCTCCCCGCCGATGTGATCCCCATGCTTGCCTTGGAGCCGGTCGAAGGGCAGCACTCCGAAATCGCGATTGGGATCGAGCCCATGCTGCGCGATGTGATAGAGCGGAATCAAGGTAGCTTGAGGCGAATCCTTCGCGCCGACCGCGACGCGGCAACCCCGCAGATCGCCTACGCTCCGGACCGGACTACCCTGGAGTGTCACGATCACGGAAACCAGATCCCGGTCGGTGTCACGCATGCAGATAGCCTCGGCGCGTTGGCCGAGCTTGCCGGCGATTCGCTCCGACTGGAGCCAGGCGAGCGGTGAATTCCACGCCACCTGAATCCGGCCGGTGACGAGTGCTTCGACCTGGCGTTCGTAGTTGGTATAGAGAACATAATCGAACTCAAGCCCGCGCCGATCGAAATAGCTTTGGAATCCATCCCAGATGGTAACGACCTTGGGATCATAGGCAACAGCGCCCAACAGCAGGATGTCCTTGCTCATCTCGACTCCATGTCAGAACAGCGGCATCCCGCAGACTGCCTTGCCGAGGAATTCATAGAGGACGTCAGTGGTTGGCGCCATCACGCCCGCGGCACGTGCGTCGCGAAAGAATCTCTCTACCCCCACCTCCTTGCGGAAAGCGGCTCCCCCGCAGACTCTCATTGCCAGGTCGAGAACTTCGCTCGCGGACTCGGCTGCCGCCGCCTTGCACTCCAGGATTCGTAGCGTCGCGTCGGCACGCTTTTCGGCGATTGCCGCGATGGTGTCGCCCAACAGGGCATCGGAAAGATCCGCCTTTATGCGCATTCGCGCGATGTAGTTCCGGATCGTGGGCAATTCGGCCAGGGAAGCGGCCGTATCGCTGTGTCGCGTGTGGGTGACGTGCTCCACTGTCCGGCGGATGGCGCCGGCCATCAGGCCGTTCGAGCAAGCCGCGCTCAAAACGGCGAACACAGGCAGCACGATGGACATCATGATTTCGAAGCCTTGGCCATCGCCGCCGAGCATCGCGGATAGAGGGACTGCGACATCGGCCGCGGCGACAGGCGACGAGTCGTTACCCCGAAGCCCCAAGCCTTCGAATCGGCCCTTCACGGTAAGCCCAGGCGACGAGGCGGGAACCAGCCAGATGGTACTTGCGCCATCGGCGGCCAGCGGCCGCGACGACCACACGTAAGCCGTGGCGTGTGCGGCGGACGTGATCCAGCTCTTGCTTGCGTTGAGTTGGACATGTCCATTATGAGGGCAAGCAGTGCCGACGGGCGCCCAGAAATGACTCCGCGATCCCGATTCACTGAACGCCAGAGTGCTCAGGTGCTCTCCCGAGGCCGCCGCGGCCCGTGCTTCTTTCGGCCCGTGAGACTCCAGGACGGCGGCGCCGCAATAGTGCATCGTCAGAACCATGGCCGTTGATCCGCACTCCTCGGCGACGCGCCGTATGATGTGCGCGGCGCCTGAAAGGCCTAGGTCCAGGCCGCCGGAGTCCGTGGAACTGATAGCTCCGAGGAGCCCGGCTGAAGCCAGAGCGCGGAGCGAATCCGTCGGAAAAGCCGCATCCCGATCGACGGCTGCTGCATGGGGAGCGATGCTGGCGGTGCACACCCGCTCGAGCGCGGATTCGTATGTTTCTGAAGTGGTGGTCATCTTTCCTCGCGTTCTGCCGGGCAACCTTGTCCACAGCATGCGCGAGGGCGCCACCTATGGGTCGATTGCCACGGCTGGTGACCCGGTCACGCCGGGCCGGCCGCAATTTCAAAGTCTGTGCGTCATCACAGCCCTCGTAGTGTATCACTGCAGTTTTCGTTCGGGGCTGAACTCAGATCGAAACGCGGGCTGAATGCCGTGGGAGAATAAACCCGGAGAACACCACAATGGAAATGCGAAAAATCGGCGCGCTCAATGTGTCCGTAGTCGGCCTGGGCTGTAACAATTTCGGCTGGCGGATCGGACCGGAGGAATCGGCGGCGGTGGTGAATGCCGCCATCGATGCCGGCGTGAATTTCTTCGATACCGCTGATGTTTATGGCGAAGGCCGCAGCGAAGAATTCCTCGGCCGCGCGTTGAACAGGCGGCGGGAAATCGTCATCGCCACGAAATTCGGCATGAAGTTCGGTGCGAGCGTTGGCGGCGCAAAGCCGGATTATATCCGTCAGGCCGCCGAAGCCAGCTTACGCCGCCTCGGGACCGACTATATCGATCTGTATCAGCTGCACAAGCCTGATCCTGAAACGCCTATCGCGGATACCTTAGGCGCGCTGGACGATCTCGTGCGCGCCGGCAAAGTGCGGGAGATCGGCTGCTCTAACTTCAGCGCCGCGCAACTTGGTGAGGCCGCTGCCGCCGTGAAACCGGGCGCGGCGCGCTTCGTCAGCGTGCAAAACGACTACAGCCTGCTCAACCGCGCTGCGGAGGCCGAGGTGCTGCCCGAATGCGTCAAACAGGGGCTGGCCTTTCTGCCCTATTTCCCGTTGGCGAACGGCCTGCTCACCGGGAAATACGCTAAGGGGCAGCAGTTTCCGGAAGATAGCCGCGGCAAGGTGGGTTTCGGCCCCAAGGTATTCACGGATAAGAATCTCGAGTTGGTGGACAAGCTGATGCAGTTTGCCGCAACCCAAGGGCACACGCTCCTCGAACTGGCGATTTCGTGGCTGGCTTGCCAGCCGGCGATAGCCTCCGTCATTGCGGGCGCCAAAACGCCCGAGCAGATCCGGGCCAATGCCGCCTCCGCCGGTTGGAAGTTGACCCGCGCGGAAATGGACTCCATCGACGAGATCCTGGGCCTGAAGATTCCACAGGGAGACGCGCAGGTCCTGGGCAGTTAGCGGGGTGCTGTGCTATTGTTATTGCCGAAACTGGAGGTCTTGATGAGCCGCCTCTTCAGCTTCTTGCTTGTGACCGCGGTCGCGATGGCCGCTCCCGAAGTCACCTACAACCGCGACGTTCTGCCGATCCTTCAGAAAAACTGCCAGGTTTGCCACCGGCCCGGTGAAATCGGTCCCGCCTCCTTTCTCGACTACGAGAGTACGCGGCCGTGGGCCAAGGCGATCAAAACAGCGGTGCTGACGCGAAAGATGCCGCCATGGTTCGCCGATCCGCAATATGGCCACTTCGCCAACGATCGCCGCTTGAGCGACGCCGAAATCAAAACCATCACCGCATGGGTGGACGCGGGCGCTCCCGAGGGTGACTCCAAAGACAAGCCCGCTCCCGTTCGGTGGACCGATGGCTGGAACATCAAACCGGATGTGGTCATCTCCATGCCGAAACCGTACCAGGTTCCAGCGAAGGGAACGGTGCTTTACACCTATTTCGTCGTGCCCTCCGGTTTCACCAAGGACACCTGGATCGTCGATGCCGAAGTGCGGCCCGGCAACCGCGCCGTCGTGCACCATGCCAGCGTTCAAGTCCGGCCGCCGGGATCGCAATGGCTGAAGGGAGCGAAATACGGTGAAGCATTCATCCCCGGTGGCAACGGCAGCGAACCGGCGCCACCCGCGCCCGTCGACCCGAACATCAGCACGAATAACGAATGGCTGCTAGGCTATGTGCCAGGCACGCAGACCCAAAGCTATTTCGATCTCGACCACAAGGCCGCCAAGCTGATTCCCGCCGGCTCGGACATTGTCTTTGAAATGCATTACACGGCCAATGGCGCGGAGGCCACTGACCAGACCAAAGTGGGATTCGTTTTGGCGAAACAGCCACCACAGAAGCGCCTGCTGACCGTTCCTGTTTTCGACGATACGTTTGTAATTCCGCCCGGCGATCCCAATTGCGAGGCGCATGCGCTCGCGACGTTTACCGAACCGGTGGAACTGGTTTATTCTCAGCCGCACATGCATCTGCGGGGCAAGGACATGCGGATCCAGCTTCGCTACCCGACCGGTGAATCAGAAACGCTGGTGAGCGTGCCGCATTATGATTTCGGCTGGCAACTGATTTATTTCGAAAACAAGCCGCGCGCGCTGCCAAAGGGTACGCAAGTCGAGCTGACCGCCCACTGGGATAATTCGGCCGCCAACAAATACAATCCCGATCCCACCAGAGCCGTCCGATGGGGAGAGCAAAGCTGGGATGAAATGATTTTCGCCTGGGTGGGCGTGATGGTCGATCCGAAGACCGATCCGGGAAAGGTGATTGTGAAGAATTCCGTCCCTGGACAGGGAAGGGCCGGGACCGCTCCCTAAACGGTCGGCTCAGTCGGGCCTCTGGCGAGGTGGCAGGGTCGAAGTCCAGTGGGCGGACCGGATTCCTTGCTGGCTCGATCGCGCCGGGCAGAAGCCCGGCCGCAGGCCAGAAGGCCTGACCCCACGAGGCTTTCGTGCAGGCGGAAGCGCCTGCCCCACAAATCCGACTCGTCAAGGCGCTAATGCGAGTTAGTTCGCCGGCACAAGCGCCGGAACGCCCGCCGGGGCGCTGATAGCGGCGTTCCGTTCCGGCCGGTAATCGCGCACATAATGCTGCAAGGCGATTTGGAAACGGCTCATCCCCAGCGCGCGAGCTTCTGAAAGTGCTTTGCCATTGTCCCAGCCATTGTGCGTAATCCGGTAGATCGCAACCACGGCGCCTGTGCGATCGGCGCCCCGGCGGCAGTGCACGAAAACCGCTCCGTCCGCGTTGTCATCGATAATGCTCAGCACCTTCGCGACCTGTCCGGGTTCGGGCGTATGCATGCCCCTCATGGGCACGTTCACGTAGCGCATGCCAAGGCTTTCCACAACCTTCTTTTCCGCCTCTGCCCGCTCTCCGGACTCGCGCAAATCCACCACGGTTGTTACGCCCAGCTTATGGAGTTGCTCCATTCCGGCCGCGCTGGGCTGCCCTCCGCGGAATAATTTTGCATTCACCTGATGGAAATTCGACAGTCCGGATAAGTTCTGGGAAGTGGCCGGCAAAACGGCAAGCAGGGATACTGTAAGAAAGGTAAGAAAACGCATGAAATCTATAAGACGGATCGGAGGTTCGTGAGGTTTCGTCCGGGAGGACCGGCGCTGCGTCTAAATACTATCGGGCAGGTATTATGGGGCGATGTCTGTGAAGGCGCAAGCTTTAAGCCGCGCGGCCAGCATGGTTCGGGAGATTTTCGAATCCGGCCGGCCGCTCACCTATATACACTCGACCGAAGAGCAGCGGGTGGCCAAGGTGCTCTGCGAGGTCGCAGCCGGCCTCTCGGCGCCGGTCTGGACGTGGAGCGCCACCGAAGGCATGCAGTCCGGCGCCGGCGATAGCCATGCTCCGGCCGGGGCCGAATCCCCGCGCGCGGCGCTCGATTTCGTCCTGGCGCACGAGGGCGCCGCCATCTTTCATCTGAAGGATTTTCACGAGCCGCTGCGCGATTCCGCCGAGATCCGCCGCCGCCTCCGCGACGTCCACGAAAGTTGTCTCGACCGGCAGAAGTTCGTCGTGATTACCTCGGCGGTGCGCTTCGTGCCGGAAGAAGTCGAGCGCAGCATCCTGTTCCTGGACCTTCGCCCGCCGGACCAGTTCGAATTGGTCGAATTTCTCCGAGAGGAGACTGCGCGCCTTTCGACCAATGGTGGCGCGCCGCATGACGAGGTCCTTTACCAGCTTGCGCCGGCTCTCCAAGGTCTCACTCTGGACGAAGCCCGATACGCGCTGCGGCGGGCGCTGGTCCGAAATCATCAACTCGGGCCGGAAGCTTTACCCGCTCTGCTCGAAGAGAAACGGCTGCTCATCAACCGCAGCGGCGTTATCGAGTTCATTCCCAGCGATACCAGCATCGGCGAAGTCGGCGGACTGGACAACATGAAAGCCTGGCTCATGGAACGCCGCAAGCTGTTTCAGATGCGCGACTCCATCAGCTCTGAAATCGTCCCCAAAGGCCTGCTGATGATGGGCATCCCCGGCTGCGGCAAGAGCCTGTGCGTCAAAGCCATCGCCTCGTGTTTTCAATTGCCGCTCTATCGCGTGGACATGATCGAGATCTTTTCCGGCAGGCATGGCAAACCGGAAGGAGCGTTCGTCGCGGCCTGCCGCACGATGGAAGAAATGGCCCCGGCGGTGCTCTGGTTCGACGAAATCGAGATGGGCGTGACGTCGGCCGAATCGAGCGGCGAACAAGGGCGCATTTTCGCCTTCTTCCTCACCTGGATGCAGGAAAAGACCCGCGGCCTGTTTGTGGCCGCCACCGCCAATCGCATCGACCTGCTGCCCGCTGAAATGATCCGGAAGGGCCGCTTCGACGAGGTCTTCTTCGTCGATCTGCCGCTCGAGAGCGAGCGCATCGAAATCTTCAAAATTCACCTCGCCCGCCGCGGCGTCGATCCCGCGCGCTTCCAGTTGCCGCAGTTGATCGGCTTCACCAACGGCTGGACAGGCGCGGAAATCGAGCAATGCGTAGTCTCGGCGCTGACCAAGGCCAAGCTGGCAGACCGCGAATTGACCGACCACGACCTGATTCAGGTTGCCGTAAGACTGGTTCCGTTATCGCGGACGATGAAAGAGCAGATCACGCATATCCGCGACTGGGCTTTTGAGCGGGCGGTCCGCGCCTCTCCGCAGGCGCGGTAACGGCGCATCTCTCCCGCCGGGCCAATGCGCTACCTTCCAGAAAAGCGCAACAGTTGTGTTGGACTCACGCAACACATCTGTTGTACCATCCAGTATGACAAGCGCCGAATTCAAACGATGGCTGGAACAGCAGGGATGCTCGTTCGAACCCGGCAAAGGCAGCCATCTGAAGGTTCGGCTAGGCGAGCGCTCTTCGGTCCTTCCCATGCACGGGAAAAAAGATATCGGCAAGGGGCTGGAGAACGCGATCAAGAAGCAGCTTGGGTTGAAGTGATCGGAGCATGCAGAGTATGTTGCAATATCCCGTGAGGCTCAGCCGCGATACGAACGGCACGATTTTGGTTGAATTTCCTGATATTCCCGAAGCGCACACCTTCGGCGAGGATCAGGACGAAGCCTTAATGCAGGCGGTGGATGCGCTCGAAACCGCATTAAGCCTGTACATCGATGACCGGCGCGATATTCCCAAGCCCTCCCTCCCGAAGCGGGGCATGAAAACCGTCTCGGCGCCTGCATTAACGGAAGCCAAAATCGCTCTATACAACGCCATGCGCGCCGCCAACGTCGGCAAAGCAGAACTGGCGCGGCGCCTCAATTGCCATCTGCCCCAGGTGGATCGCCTGCTCGATTTGACCCATAGCTCACGGCTCGATCAACTGGAAGCCGCTTTCAGAGTACTGGGAAAACAGCTCTCCGTCGAAATTCGCGACGCAGCCTGAACATGGGCTCCTCCCAAATCGGTAAACGCGCCTCGAGCTACGCCGTTGCGCGAAACCTCGCAACTTTTCTACACAGTCTGCGTCTATCCTCACAGAGGCCTCTTAATAAAGCTCGCTCATGTGCGGGCTAGCGGCGGGTGTCTTCCTCCGAGCGCTCGCCGCTTTTTCTTTTACGGCGCCGGTTCCACGTGAACCAGAACGTCCGCTACCCACTGTAGCCTTTCGCGAACGCGCAGCCGTACCGCGTGCGCAATATCGTGCGATTGCCGGACAGTCATTTCCGGGTCCACTTCCAGGTGCAGGTCCACGTGGTAGCGCAGACCGGTTTTGCGCGCAAAGCACTTCTCCACTCCGCGCACACCCGGCACCGTAGACGCGGCGCCCCGGATCTGCGCCATCAATACCTCGTTCGGCATTGTGTCCATAAGTTGCAAAGCGGTATCCCGCGCCACCCGTAACCCAGTCGAAATCACAATCAACCCGACCAGGAATCCGCCGTAGTGGTCGGCATCCAAGAATCGCTCCGGGTTCCAGAGCGCCAGGCCTGCGCCCACCAGCGCCACCGCCGCCGAAAAGCAGTCCATGGTGTCGTTCCAGGCGTCCGCAACCAGCGCCGCGCTCTCCAGCCTCCGTCCGTAGCGGAATTTAAAGTTGGCCAGGGCGGATTTGGCCGCGAGCGAAATGAGCAGCGGCCAAATGACAAAAAGGGCGGGCGCCGGGCGGGCCTCCCCGAGGTGCTGCAGAGAAGCGAACGAAATCAGTGCGCCGCCGGCTGTCAGCAGCAGCCCCACCATAAGCCCGCTCAGGGTTTCCGCCCTGCCGTGCCCATAGGGATGGTCTTCATCCGCCGGCTTGGCCGCCAGCGTCAGACCTAATAGCACCAGCCCGGAAGCGAGCACGTCGCCAGCCGATTCCAACCCATCGGCAAATACGGATGTCGAATGGCCGGTCAGGCCGGCGAAGATTTTGATGGCAGCCAGCGCGCCGCTGACCATCATGCCCAATGCGGCCGCGCGCCGTCCGGTTTCGATCGGCCCGCTTGGCATGCCGTTTGTGGCCTTAGCCGCGAACCCGTCCGCTCAGGCGCGTGCCGGATTCACCTTTTCCGGATCCATGCCCAGTTCGGCGATCGCCGCCGCGGCCTTCGCCGGGTCGAACCTGCCGCACCGCGCCAGCCGCGAAACCGCAGCCGCCGCGATCGCTTCCGCGTTGATCTCAAAGTGACGGCGCAAATACTGGCGGTTGTCGCTGCGGCCGAACCCGTCCGTGCCCAGCGCCTCCATCCGTCCGGAGACCCAGGGGGCAATCTGGCCGGCCACTACTTTCATGTAATCCGTCGCCGCCACAATCGGCCCTTCGGTCCCTTCGAGCGCTTGCACGATGTATGGCACGCGCTGTGGCTGGTCGGGATGCAGCCGGTTCCAGCGCTCCGTCTCCAGCGCATCGCGCCGCAGTTCGTTGTAACTGGTCACGCTCCACACGTCCGCCGTGATTTCGTACTGCTCGCTCAGAATCCGCTGCGCCCGCAGCGCTTCATTCAGGATCGGGCCGCTGCCGAACAACTGCACCTGCGCCTTTGCTTCTCCGGCCGGACTGAAACGGTAAATGCCGCGCAGGATTCCCTGAACGTCCAGGTCCTTCGGCGCCGGCGGCATTGCATAATTCTCGTTGTAGAGCGTGAGGTAATAGAAGCGGTCTTCGCGTTCCCCATACATTCGCCGGATGCCATCCTGCACGATCACCGCGATCTCATACGCATACGCCGGATCGTAAGCCGCGCAAGTCGGCACCGTCGAGGCCAGCACCAAGCTGTGCCCATCCTGATGCTGCAATCCCTCTCCGGAAAGCGTGGTCCGCCCCGCTGTGCCGCCGCACAGGAACCCCTTCCCGCGCGCATCGGCGAACGCCCAGATCAGATCTCCCACTCGTTGGAACCCGAACATCGAGTAGTAGATGAAAAACGGAATCATCTCCACCCGGTAATTTACGTACGATAAGCCCGCCGCGGTGAACGAGGCCATCGACCCCGCTTCCGTGATGCCCTCCTCCAGAATCTGTCCGTCCTTCGATTCCTTGTAGTAAAGGAACATCTCCGCGTCGTGCGGCTTATAAAGCTGCCCCTTGCTCGCATAGATTCCAAATTGCCGGAACAGCGATTCCATGCCGAACGTCCGCGCCTCGTCCGGAATGATGGGCACCACGCGCTTGCCGATCGCCGGATGCTTCATCAATTGCGTCAAGATCCGCACGAAGGCCATCGTGCTCGAAACTTCGCGTCCCGCCGATCCTTCGAGTGCTTCCTTCAGATAATCGAGCTGCGGAATCTCGATCGTGCTCGGCGGCACCACCCGCTGTGGCATAAAGCCGCCCAGAAGCCTGCGCCGCTCGCACATATAGGACATCTCCGGGCTGTCTGCGGGAGGCCGGTAAAACGCAGCGTGGCTGGCCACCCCTTCCGGAACGGGAATTTCAAAGCGCTCCCGGAATTTTTCGATCTCTTCTTCGTTCAGCTTCTTCTGCTGATGGGTGATGTTACGGCCTTCCCCGGCTTCGCCCATCCCATACCCTTTGATGGTCTGCGCCAGAATCACCGTGGGCAGGCTGCTCTCCACGGCCAGTTTATAAGCGTTATAAACCTTGCGCGGATCGTGGCCGCCGCGCCGCAAATTCAAAAGTTGTTCGTCGCTCAGGTGTTTGACCAGCTCCAGCAGCTCCGGATATTTCCCGAAAAAGTTCTTGCGGATATACGCGCCGTCTTTGGTGACGTAGGTCTGAAATTCCCCGTCCACGACCTCGCCCATGCGCCGTTGCAGCAGTCCGGTGGTGTCGCGCGCCAGGAGCGGGTCCCAATCGCCGCCCCAGATCACCTTGATCACGTTCCACCCAGCCCCGCGGAACGCCGCTTCCAATTCCTGGATCACCTTGCCGTTGCCGCGCACCGGACCGTCGAGGCGCTGCAGATTGCAATTCACCACGAAGATCAGGTTGTCCAGCTTTTCCCGGGATGCCAGCGTAATCGAACCCATCGATTCCGGCTCGTCCATCTCGCCATCGCCCAGAAAGGCCCAAATCTTCCGCGGCGTTTTGGGAATCAGCCCGCGGTTTTCCAGATAGCGCATGAAACGCGCCTGGTAAATGGCGTTAATCGGCGCCAAACCCATCGAAACCGTCGGGAACCGCCAGAAATTCGGCATCAGCCATGGATGCGGATAAGAAGAGAGGCCCGGCGTCTCGCGCAATTCGTGCCGGAAATTCTTCAGATGGTCTTCGCTCAGCCGGCCTTCCAGAAACGCGCGCGCGTACACGCCCGGCGATGCGTGCCCCTGAAAATAAACCAAGTCGCCCGGCTGGTCGCCGTAACTGGCATGGAAGAAATGGTTGAACCCGACCTCGAGCAGCGTTGCCAGCGAGGCATACGTCGAAATATGCCCGCCAATGCCGGCATCGTACTTGTTCTGGCGCACCACCATAACCATCGCGTTCCAGCGGATCAGGCTTTTGATCCGCCTCTCGATCGCGCGATCGCCCGGATACGGTAATTCGTCCTGGGTCTTGATGGTGTTGACATATGCCGTGTTGAGCAGGTTCGGCAGGCCCGCCCCTTGGGCGCGCGCCCGGTCCGTGAGCTGTTCCAGCAGGTATGCAGCGCGATCCGGACCCGCTTCGTCGACAACCTGATCCAGCGCTTCAATCCACTCCGCAGTCTCCTGCGGATCCAGGTCCACAATTCGCTCGTTCAGTTTTTGATGCATTGGATACCTTTATTATAACGGCGGTACGGGCACCCTCCCCACAATCGCGTGGGGGCAAAAAGGAACACGGGCGGCGCCAGGCTCCCGGCTCCTGGTTTATAACTTGCAAACGCCCGAAACTGTCGTATCGTAATATTTCGGGAGGAAAAGCGATGGTCACCTGTCCTGTGTGCGAGGGTACAATCGACGTGGATCAAGACGACGTAGATGAAGGCGACACCATCAGTTGCGATGAGTGCGGAGCCGACCTGAAAGTGGTGAGCACCGATCCCATGGAAGTCGAATCCGCCGAAGAGGACGAGGACGAAGACGAGGACGAAGATTTCCTCGAAGAGGACGAGGAGGAAGAGGAAGAAGAAGAGGAGGAGGAGGATTGGAAATGACCCTCGGCAGGGGACAAGGCCCTCTTGGCTTGCACTGGTTGCCCCGGCGCCTGGTCTGTCTGGCTCTGCTAGTGCTCCTGCTGATCGCCCCCGCCGCCATCGCCCAGAAGAAAAACAAGGGTGAAGGCGGCAATACTCGCAGCGTCTCCGGCGAAGTCACCGGCCCTAACGATGCACCGGTGGATGGGGCCGTCGTTCAGATCAAAAACACCAAAACTCTCGAAATCCGTTCCTTCATTACCCAGGACCACGGCAACTACAGATTCAACGGCTTGAGCCCCGATATCGATTACGAGCTACGCGCCGAATTTAACGGCATGTCCAGTTCCACCAAGACCCTCAGCGCTTTCGACGATCGCAAAGCTGCCACGATCAACCTCAAACTCAACGAGAAGAAGAAGTAACGGAATCCGGTTTGCGGAAAGCAGCGCGACCGCTCCCTTACGGTCGCGGCTCGGAACGGTTGCGCACCGCGAACCTATGCAAGTCAGCACTACTTCGCGGCGGGCTTCCCCACGTAGTGAACGGCGTCTCGTTCCTCGCAAACGAATTCCATCAGCTCGGTATCCGCCATGAGTTGGTGGTTCACCCGCACGGTAAACGGCTTGGTATAGGCCTTCGGGTCATCGATTGTAATATCGATCTGCATCAGCCCGAACTTCGGCCGCCGCCAACGCTCAACCATCTTGCCGGTACTGGTCAGGGGGCTGCCCTCCACGTCCAGCCAGACATCGTCACGGAAACCGCTGGTCTCCACAACAAGGGTGTCGCCGTCCCAATGTCCGATGGAATAGCCATACCACCAGGGCGTGGGATCTTTAGGCAATGTGCGGCCGTCCATAAGAATCTGCCGCAGGTTGCCGTTGGCCTCATACATCACCACTATTTCGCGCGGAGTCTGCACAATCTTGCGAGGCTGCGGGTGCATATGAAGCTGCGTTAAGCCGAGCGGCAGGCAAGCTGCGTCGGGATTGTCCTTGTTGTTGTTCCCCTTCCGTTGGGCGCGCAACTGTGCGGCCCAGGGAGTAAAGGGGAGGCCTTCCTTAAAGCCCGCCCCGATATTAAAGAACTGGGCAACCGGAGGGTCGCCCGGCGCGGAAGGAATCGCGAACGGCAAAGGCCTGGTGCCGTTAAACGATTCTCCACCGCGGCCACGGCCTCCCTGACCGCGAGCCGGCTCCCATAACCCGGAAAAGTCCGGTTTGCCGTCAGCCGTCCGCGGAGCCGGCGCAGCCAGGTCGATTTTCCCGTCTTTTGTCCTCGGGCCCGGCGTGGGATAGTCGGGCCATTGTGCGAATGCTGCAATTGCGCTGGTTGCCAGAGCGGCCAGCAGGGTGGCTGAGGTCTTGAAAATTTTCATCTTTGTAATACTGTATTAAAATCTTAGGCCAGAACGGTAGACCCGGAGGGCCATGTCACCACGTTTCCCGGCATTGCTAATGCTGCTCGCCACGACTTTCGCACCGCGCATCTTCAGCCAGACCGCCGGAGCGATGCGGCCCTCCGCCGGCGTGGACCTCACCGGCAGTTGGGCGCCGGCGCCTCACGAAGAGAGCACGGGCAATCCTGCCATCGCCGAATATTACGGCGTCCCGATCACCGAAGGCGCCCGAGATTTCGGGCTCGCCTGGGACCCCTCGCGCCTTACCATGCCCGAACATCAATGCCAGGTGCACGTGTCTCCATATATCCTAGGCGGCCCGCTGAACCTTCGCATATGGGAGGAGCGCGACCAGAAATCGCAGCAAGTCCTCGCTATCCGGCTCTACATCAGCACCTACGAGCAGAACCGCACCATCTGGATGGACAATCGCCCTCATCCTTCCGAATACGCGCCTCACACCTGGATGGGATTTTCCACCGGCAAATGGGAAGGTGACATTCTCACCGTCTACACCACTCACATCAAACAGGGCCAACTGCGGCGGAATGGATTGCCCGAAAGCGACCGGGCAACCATGGTCGAACACTTCATCCGCAATGGAGACTACCTCACGCATCTCAGCATCACCAAGGATCCGGTTTATCTTACGGAACCTTTCGTCCGCAGCGAGGTCTTTCGCAAGGTGCTGCCGGAGGGCCAGAATTGGCTCTACCCGTGCGAATCGGTAGAAGAGATCGCCGGGCGGCCCCGCGGAATGGTTCCTAACTATCTACCGGGGAAGAATCCTTTTTATAAGGAACTGGGAGCGAAGTACCACATTCCTGTAGAGGCGACGCTCGGTGGGGCGGAAACCATGTACCCCGAGTATCAGCAGAAGATCAAAAGCATCATGCAAAGCGGCGGGCGGCCGTAAGGCTCCGAGCGCGCCGCGCTGCGCGCGGTTGGCAGGGCTGAAGCCTGCCCCACAAAATCCTTAGAAGATGAAACGTGCCACCAAGGTTCCGTTGCGGGGCACCTGCGCGCCGGTGAAGCCGGGCGTCAGAGTGTTCATAAAGCCGAAACCGGAGGCGGCGTTCCCGTTTTTCTGATGCGTCTGCGTCGCCTGGAAATTGGTGTTGCTGGGGTTGCCCCAATAGGCGCGGTTGAAGACGTTGTAGAACTCGATCCGCAGGTTGAAGCTCACGCGCTCTTTGATGCGCCAGGTGCGGCCGAGGTTCATGTTCTCGCCCGGCCGGCGCTGCGTCCGGTAGTCGGCGTAATAGGCGGCGGAGGTTCCGAAGGTTCCGGGGGCCGGGTTGGTCCAGGCAGCCGGATTCAGCAGGAAGGTCGTGTTCGGATCGTAGCAGTGGCAGTTGGGATTGACTGTAAAGAGCGGAACGCCCGGGACGCGATTGGCAAATGTCCCCGTGGTCCCGGTGACGCCGCCGGGGGTGGCGGCAAAGATTTCCTGGTTCAGGTTGTTATTGGCAAATGGCACCTGGATTGGAAACCCGCTGGAGTATTGGAGGAAAGCGCCATAAGTCCAATCGCGCACCAGCCACGACAGCACCTTGTTGCCGCCGATCTTCGGTGTCACATAGGTGATGGAGATGTTGAACAGAAACGGCTGATCGTATTGGGAAAGATATTTATTCTGGTTGCGGTTGTTGGGATCGTTAACTACAGCATTGCCCGTCGTGCCTGGGTTCGGTTCGCCGATCTCGGTGCCGAGATCTTGCGATTTCGCCCATGTGAACGTACTGACAAGCGATAGCCCATGCGAGAGGCGCTTGTTCACTTTTGCCTGAAGAGCGTTGTACCAGGTGTCGCCGAGCGGATCCCAGATGGAATCGATGGTCGTGAATTGCGGGAAAGGCCTCAATGCCTGTGCCAGGGTCTGCGTTAGCGGAAAGCCCGGATAAGGCGGCGCGTTAAGCCCCGCCGCGATGACTCCTGGTGAATTGAGCGGCATGGTCAGAAGCGGACTGGCGGCGGTAAGCCCCAGAGAGGCCAACCGGGCCTGCGAGACTTCGTTGATATTGAGCAGCGCGGGCGCCTGCCACCAGATGCCGCGGTTGCCGATATAATTCGCTTCCACGACGAGGTTGGGAGTAATCTGCTGCTGAATGCCAATGCTCCACTGATATTGTCTGGGCGGCCGCCCGGCGTTCGGATCGAGGAAGGGAACCAGGGGCGCACTGTTCAGCGGCACGGGGCTGGGCGTGGTATTGAACTCACTCGGATTGAAGTTCGGCCAGGGCAACGGATTGAACGAAGCTGGAATGCCTTGCGACAAAGTGGTTACGGCTGCACCGAAAGACGGAGCGGTAACCGTGTTTGTGGAAGGCGCCAGGCTCCCCGCGATGTTGTTGTTCGACGCAGTATTTCCATAAATGATGCCAAAGCCGCCGCGGACTACGGTTTTGGGCGTGATCTGGTAGGCGATGCCGAGGCGCGGCGCTATACCAAATGGATAATTCTTGGCCAGATTGCAGTTGCAGTGGCCCGGCCCGTTGCCTTCAAAGGTCACCGCGCCGAGTATGCCGCCCAGAGCCGGATTGGGCGTGGTGGGCGAAAAGAAGCTCGCACGCCCGTGCTCCTCCTGCAGGTAGGTAGAGAAATCATAGCGGGCGCCGTAATCGACCGTCAGCTTGCGAGTGATCTTCCACGAGTCTTGCGCGAAGAAGCCCAATTCATGTTTGCCCAGCCGGGGAGCAACCGGGTTGCTTACGCTAATCGTTTTCACATCGCCCAATAGAAAGCTCGCATAACCAAAGCCTGGGGTGAGTCCCTGTAGAGTCGTTCCGTTCAGGTAGGGAAGGCTCGTCTGGTCGGGCGCGAAGGTATAGGAGCCGGCGGTGTTCGATTGCGAATAGACGGGATAGCCTTCGATTCGCAACTCCCCTCCGAACTTAAAGGTGTGATTGTTCTTTACCCAGGTGAGGCTGGTGTTGGCTGTCTCCGTCTGGGTGACGTTAGTGGCGTACGCCGCGGCACCGAAATTCTGCATCCCGCCCTGGCCGGTACAGGTGTACGGCGTAAATGGGCCTGCCCCGACACATAAGCCGGACATAGGTGGGAAGAACCGGTGCGTCGTTCCGCCGTTCAGCCCCAATTCCTGCTGGGCATTGTAATTCGGCACCTGCCCTTCTTCATTGACCGTCGGCACAAAGAAGTAATTGCTGCGGTAGCCGATGCCAAAGTGATAGAGGACGGTAGGTGTGATGGTCAGATCGTAATTCGCCCGGTAGAGCGGCGCGTTTTGGAAGGTTCCGGCATTGGTTGCCAAAGGATCGGGCAAGCCATCCACCTGGCCGAATGTGAACGAGAGCGGAGCGGTGGTTTTGGTGTTTTCCCAGAAGAAGGAGAGCTTGCCACTCGCTCCGAGCATCTGGTCGATTTTCACGGACGGAATCTGTGTAACGCGGGAGGTCGGGATACTAGGGACGTAGTTATTCACCAAGCCATTGGCATTCGGCCCCACCGGTTGCGGAAACAGGTTTTGAATCTTGGCCGCAACCGGATCGAACTGGCTCGCGGGAATGGCGTTGTTCGGAAAAGGATTTCGCAGGACTTGTCCGTTGAAATTGAAGTTCGAAGTGGGATCGTAAATCTCGTTCTGGAAAATATTGCGCCCCATCGGGTCCTTGCCGATAGGGTTGCCGATCATAGCGGCGCTGAAGTCACCTTGGCGATATGCCGTGGTGGGCACCGTTTCCAGTTGGCTGTTGATGGTTACGTTCTCCCGATATTGTTCGAAATTGACAAAGAAGAAGGTCTTGTCGCGCCCGTTGTAGATTTTGGGAATCCACACCGGCCCACCGATAGTGAACCCGTAATCGTTACGGCGATTGCGGGCGCGCGGATTGCCTGTGCCGGCTGGAGTGTCGTAAAACGGCTGGCCCGAGTTGAAAATCTCATTGACGAAGTAGTCGTAGGCGGAACCGTGGAACTGGTTGGTGCCGGACTTCATCGTCACGTTGAACATGCCGCCGCCCACCTGGCCATATTCGGGCGCGTAGTTGCTGGTCTGGATCGCGAATTCTTCAATCGCATCGACGCTTGGCTGCGTCTGAGCGGGTACGCCGGGGGTGCCGGTGTTGGAGGCATCCTGGCCTTCGATGCGGAAGGACTGCGTATTATTCGGCGCGCCGTTGACGCGGACTTGGGCGTTGGCCTGCCACATCGTGCCGGGGATCAGTTCGGTGGCCGCGTACGGGTTGCGGATTCCCGCGCTGCCGGCCTGGCTGGCGCCGATTCCGAGAATCGGCAGATCATCCATGACGCGCGCCGTAACCTGGTGGCTGATGTCTCCGGTCTCAGTGCGCAGCAGCGGCGCATCCGCCTGCACGGTGACCGATTCGCTGGCCGCTCCGACTTCTAAAGCGATATCGATGCGCAATACCTGCGCCACTTCCACGGTGATGCCCTGGCGGACATATTTCTTGAATCCGGGCACGCTGGAGGAGACTTCATACGTGCCTACCGGCAACTGCGCAATCGTGTAGTTGCCGGTGGAGGTGGTTGCAGCCTGATAGACCAAGCCAGTGGCTTGGTTTCTGGCTTCGATAGCGGCATTGGCCACGACGGCCCCTGCAGGATCGGTGACAGTTCCCGTGATCGTGCCGCGGTCACTTTGGGCGAAAACGGCGGACGCCAACAGACACAGACAAATAGATGGCAATACGTGGCGCATCGGACTCCTCTTATGTGAAATTCCCCTGCAAAGACTTGTAGAGACGTTATAAGAATCGGCGATGTATGTCAAGAGGCGGAAGGCTCCCATAGGCTCCCATGGCGGAACGCTCCCAGAGAGGCAGGACGCTCCCTTACGGTCGCGGCTCTGATTCAGGCGGCGGACGCGAGGTCGTTTCTCCCCGATGCCGCCGGCGGTATCAGAACTGGAAACGCGCGATCAGCGTGCCTGTCCGGCCCGGGTAGGTATAGGCCGTGCCCGGCGCTACGTAGGCATTGATGACTCCGAACCCGCTGGTGAGGTAGCCGAGGTTGTTATGAATTACCGGGTTCTGCGGATTGGTCGCAATGGGGCTCCCAAAATATGTGCGGTTGAAGATATTGACGAATTCGGCGCGCACATAGAAATCGTATTTCCTCTCTTTGCCGATACGGAAATGCCGCCCGATATTGGCGTTCTCGCTGGGCATCCGGGGCCCGCGGAAATCTTTGTACAGTACCGCGGTCGAAGCACACGTCGCGTTCATGGGGCATGGTTGCCACGCCGCGGGATTCAGCACCTGCGTGTAATACGGGTTGAAGGTGCCGTGATTATCGAGATCCACTCCGGCCGTGTACAAAGGTTGACCCGGAACCCGGATATCCTCGCTCGACAGGAAATTGAGAGTAGGGCTGGCAGGCGGCGTCAGATACATGCCGGTCTGGTAACTCGCGTACCACCCTAACTGCCAGTCGCTGCTGAGCGCATTGACGAACCGGGGCAAGAAGCTTGCCTTCGGCACCGTGTAAATAGCGTTGAAGTTCAGGATGCGCGGCGGGATGTTCTGCAGTTGCCAGGACGAGCCCGCCGGGTTGAAAAAGTCCTGAGGCGCTGAGGTGGTGAGCCAGCGCTGGAAGCCCTGTCCCCAAGTGAAATTGCCCCCGGCCTGAAAATTGTGCGACAGGCGCCTGGTCACTCGGATTTGCAGCGAGTCGTACTTGGTGGCCCCGGTAGGCGACCCGGTAATTAGAAGGTTTCCGAACTGCGGGTAGGTGTAGAGAGCGCTCTGCAGCGAATTGGTTGCCGGGAAGCCGCTGTAGGGCAGGAAATTTTTAATACCGTGCGCCGCCAAAGCGTTGACCACAGCCGCGCTGTTCAACGGCTGCGTGAGCAAACCGCGGTCGTTGTAGTTGTTATATGTGCTGCTAGGGCAGACTCCGGTCCCGGAGGCGCAGGGACCGGTTCCGGGGTAAGGGTAAAGCCCGTACGAGGCGTATTCCTGCGGAGAAATCTGGCTCAGCTCGCCCAAGGTACCGGCCAGCCAAACCGCGCGATTCGCAACATATGAGGCCTCCACCAGGAAATTCGGCGTAATCTGCCGCTGGATGCTGATGCTGAACTGGTTGACGCGCGGGGGTCGGTTCTGGTTTTTGTCGGGCGCGCTTGGCGTCTGCCCCGATACTCCGGCAGTGCCGGGGTTCGGATAGATCGATGGGTTGGTTGCCGGCCAGCTCGGCTGCACAATGGCTCCAGGCGTCGAGATATTGACGTAGGGATTAATGCCCGCAAGCGGATAGGCCCCGCTGGTGGCCACCAGACCTCCCGCCGGGTTCGCAATGAACTGGTAGTTGAATCCCCATCCGGCGCGCAACACAGTCTTCGGGGTCAGTTGATAGGCCGCTCCAATCCGCGGACCGATGCCGTATGGATAGGCTGACTTATAGAAGGAGCAATTGCAGGTGCTGGCATAACGGTATCCGCCCAGCCGTCCGCCGGCGTTGGCATTCGCTACGGTTGGATCGAGCTGCCCCAAGCGCCCGTACTGTTCGTGCTCCGGCGTGGCATAATCCCAGCGAAAACCGTAGTCTACCGTCAACTTACGAGTGACTTTGAAGGAATCTTGGGCGAATAGTCCCCACAACTGGTACCCTTCCCGGCTGAACAGATAACTGGGAGTCTGGTTAGTTGTGGCGAAATCGCCTAGCAGAAAATTCGCATAGCCATAGCCTTGCTTGAATCCATTGAAACTGACAAGGGGTGTGAATGGCTGCGCGGTTGCGCCCGCGTTTAAGACGGCGTTCGTAATAGGCGCCGTTGCGATCGCAGCCAGCGTTACCCCGGAGAAATCCGAGTTTCCGCCGATGACCGATTCCAACTCCAGTTCCGCGCCGAATTTAAGCGTGTGGGC
Source organism: Bryobacteraceae bacterium (assembly GCA_036557125.1). Taxonomy (GTDB): domain Bacteria; phylum Acidobacteriota; class Terriglobia; order Bryobacterales; family Bryobacteraceae; genus PSRJ01. The sequence goes on from DATBID010000114.1 coordinate 19,997, forward strand.
GCCCTTCACCCAGGTCGCATTGGCATTGAATGTCGGTCTTTGCTCGTAGATTTGGGACTGCAATTGGCCGGAGGTCCCGATATTTTGCATTCCGCCGCTCGCACATGGCGTGGCGCCTCCGAGGACCGTTGCTACGCCGGGATCGCACATCCCCGTGATGCTCGGGGTCTGGCGCTGCTGGATGAAGCCGGTGAGATCGAACTGAGAGGGGTTGAAATTCAGAAAAGGCGCACGGTCGCTGAAACTGGTATCCAGGAAACCCGCTCCCAGGTGTAACAGCACCGTAGGTGTCAGGGTGCGGTCGTAATTCAGCCTCACCGTCGTGGTGGGAATGAAAGCGCCACGGTACGCGCCGATCGACAGCGGCAGGCCATCGGCGGCCTGCGGCCCCTGATTGATCGCGCTTTCGGCGTTGGTTCGCGACCAGTAGAACGACAACTTATCCTTGGAGCTGATAATTTCATCGAGCTTCACCGCAGGAATGGCCGAGTATTGTCCGCCCCTGACAGACGTCGCATAATTGCTCGTTAAGCTGCCGTTGCTCGCATTCGGCATGGGAATCAGATTTTGAAACGCCAGCGCGGTGGGACTGAAGCGGCTGGCGGGAATTACGTTGTTGGGGAAGGGATTGGCGTAGCCCAGACCGGTGGCGGCAACGGTGCCGCGCGTCAATGGATCATAGATTTCGTTGGCATACATCGGGCGGCCCAACGCGTCCGTATAGTTACCACCCAGAGGCCCGGCGGGAATTCCGTAGGTCGCGCACAGACTGCAATTTCCATTGGGCGAGACTGCTGAAAAGTCCCCATTGCGAAAGGCAGCCGTAGGTACGGTATCGTTAAACGAAAAGAGCTGGCTGAGTACATACTCTTCGTAGCTGAAGTAGAAGAACGTCTTGTCTTTTCCGTTATACAGTTTGGGAATGCGAACGGGACCGCCCAGCGTGCCGCCGAAATCGTTTTTCCGGCTGCGCGGCCGGAATTTTCCGCCATTTCCGTTAGAGCTAAACGGATAGCCCGCGTTGAGATCCTCATTGACCAAATACTCGAAGCCGGTCCCATGGAATTGATTGGTGCCGGACTTCATGGTGGTGTTGATCACCACGCTCCCCGCTTCTCCATATTCGGGCGCGTAGTTGCTGGTCTGGTACGAGATTTCCTGAATGGCGTCGATGTTCGGCTCGTTCATCGTCGTGTATTCGTAGTTGTTGAACAGACGATTGCTCGCGTCCTGGCCCTCTACGCGGACAATTTCACTCGTCACAAATCCCGTGCCCAGGCCGTTGATTAAGGTGCTCGAACTCCCGCCATATGTGCCCGGCAGTGTCTGCATGGTGCTGAGGAAATTACGGAGCCCATTGGCTGTCCCAATGGTAATCAGGGGAAGCTCATCCAGTTCCTTGAGCGTGACGTTCTGCGACAGCTCGCCGGTCTCGGTTTTGAGCAGCGAAGCTTGGGCCTCCACAGTCACGGATTCGGTGGCTGCGCCCACTTGCAGCGCGATATTCTCCCTCAAAATCTGCCCCGCCCCAAGCGCCAGGTTCGTGTGCGTGTACGTTTTAAAGCCCGGGACCTGAGCCGTCAACGTATATGTGCCGACCGGCAGACTCGGGATGGCATAGTTCCCCGCGCCGGTAGTCGCCGCGGTATACTGTGCTCCCGTTTCCACATTTCTGGCTTGGATGGGCGCTCCCGCGATCACCAGCCCCGTCGGGTCGGTGACGGTGCCCGTGATGGTTGCGTTCACGCCTTGGCCGAACGCCAACGGCGCAACGGCGGCTGAGCACACGACGAGTCCAATCGAAAAGATGGCGCGCATTTTCACCCCTAAAGCAGGATCGTATAGATTTTCACACAAGGCTAGACTAACGGGTGAGAGTATATAGCAACAGCCTTCGACGAATCAAGATAAATTTGGCGGAACGCTCCCTTACTCTGCGGTCGCGGCTCTGATTCAGAAGCGCGAACCGGCGAGGGCGGCCGGGGGGTGAGTGCTACTATCAGTATCAGATGAAGACCGCTGAGCGGCAGTTTACGACAATCAGCGGAGTGCCCATCCAGGCGTGCTACGGGCCGGAGAACGTTCGCGGCCTCGATTGGGCGCGCGATATCGGCGAGCCGGGTTCGTTCCCGTACACGCGCGGAATTCACCGCGACATGTATCGCGGAAGGCTCTGGACCATGCGCCAGTTTTCGGGCTACGCCACGCCCGAAGAGACGAACCGGCGCTACCACTATCTTCTCGAGCAAGGGCAGACGGGGCTTTCCGTGGCGTTCGATCTTCCCACGCTGATGGGATACGACGCGGATCACGCGATGAGCCTGGGCGAAGTGGGCAAGTGCGGGGTTTCGGTGTGCTCGCTCGCCGACATGGAAACCGTGTTTCGGGGCATTCCGCTCGGAGATGTCACGGTTTCGATGACGATCAATTCGCCCGCCGCGGTGCTGTGGGCTATGTATCTCGCGGTCGCGGAAAAGCAGGGCGTGGATTGGGCGCGGCTTTCGGGAACGATTCAGAACGACATTCTGAAAGAGTACATCGCGCAGAAGGAGTACATCTTTCCGCCGCGGCCTTCGATGCGCCTGGTGACCGACACGATCGAGTTCGGCGCGCGGCACGTGCCGCGGTACAATCCCATTTCGATCAGCGGGTATCACATCCGGGAGGCCGGATCGACGGCGGTGCAGGAACTCGCGTTCACGCTGCGCGACGGCATCGAATACGTGGACTGGGCGCTCGAGCGTGGTCTTGCTATCGATGAGTTCGCGCCTCGGCTGAGCTTTTTCTTCAACGCGCATAATGATTTTTTCGAGGAGATTGCGAAATATCGCGCTGCCCGAAAGATTTGGGCGTACACAATGCGCGACCGCTACGGAGCGCGCAATGAGCGCAGCCACAAGCTGCGCTTCCATGCGCAGACCGCGGGTTGTTCGCTGACTTGGCAACAACCGTATAACAACGTGGTGCGGACGGCTCTGCAGGCTCTGGCCGCCGTTTTGGGCGGGGCGCAATCGCTGCATACCAATTCGCTCGACGAAGCCTACGCGCTGCCGAGCGAGCACGCAGTCACGATCGCTCTGCGCACGCAGCAGGTGCTGGCATATGAGAGCGGCGTGACGGAATATCCGGATCCGCTGGGTGGCAGCTATTTTCTGGAGGCGTTGACCGCCGAAACCGAGCGGGCGGCGAACGACTATATCCGGCGCATCGACGAGATGGGCGGGATGATCGCGGCGATCGAAGCGGGATTCCCGCAGCGGGAAATTGCGGCGGCGAGCTACCGTTACCAGCGCGAGGTGGAAGCCGGCGAGCGCGTGATTGTGGGCGTGAACCGCTTTCAGGCGGAAGACGAACCGATTGAAGTGCTGGAAATCGACGAAGGTTCGGCCGCGAAACAGTGCGCCAAGCTCGAGGAGCTGCGCAAGCGGCGGGACAACGGAAGAGTGTGCGCGAGTCTGGACGCGCTGCGGCGGTCGGCTGAGGGTTCGGAGAACACGATGCCGTGCATCCTGGATGCGGTGCGGGCTTACGCGACGCTGGGGGAGATTTGCGATGCGCTGCGCTCGGTTTTCGGCTCCTACCAGGAGCAGGCGCACCTGTGATGAGCGCACCGCTCCCTACGGTCGCGGCTCGGAAGCCGGGGCGCAGGGCAACAAGCGAATGAGATGACACGACCGATTCGAGTGCTGGTGGCCAAGCCGGGTCTGGATGGCCACGACCGGGGAGCGAAGGTGATCGCCCGGGCTTTACGCGATGCCGGCATGGAAGTGATCTATACGGGGCTGCGGCAGACGCCGGAAATGATCGTCAACGCGGCTCTGCAAGAAGACGTGCAGGTGATCGGGCTTTCCATTCTTTCGGGCGCGCACAACGCCATCGTTCCGCGGGTTTTGGAACTGCTGCGGGAGAAGAAGATGGAGGATGTGAAGGTGATCGTGGGCGGGATCGTTCCCGACGAGGACGCCGCGGAATTGAAAAAACAGGGAGTGGCGGCCGTGTTTCAGCCGGGAGCATCGCTCGATTCCATCGTGCAATTTATCCGGTCGGCGATTGGGGAGCCGGCGCGGACCGCTCCCTAACGGTCGCGGCTCAGTAAGCTCATTGGTGGTTCTCGTCGAAGCACCAGTGGACTAGGGGAGCCGGGGCTTTGCCCTGGTTGGCGCGCAACAGGTCATCGACGGTGAGCTGGTGGAAGGCGAATGATATCGAGCCATCGCTCGCAGCCGTTCCCAGCAGGTAGCCGTACACGTTGGTCATAGCCTTTCTTCCGGAGGCGGCGGCGCCGGCGGGCAGGCGATAGCGGACGGCTCCGGCGGTGCCTACGATCCAACCCGGCAGGACCTTCTCTTTCCAGTAAGTGGTGCGGTAAACGTCTTCCATGAAAAAGTGCGAGTGACTGGCCAGCACATAAACATGTTTGTGGGCGGATTCCTGTGCGTGCCATAGGGCAAGGTAGACTTGGTTACCGCTCAGTTCGCCCTGAATCCAGTCATTCATGCTGTGATTGAATCCGAAGCTGCCAGGCAAAGCGGCATGCATGCCGACCACGATGGCGCGAATTTGGGGAGAGGCTTCGTCGCGGCTGATGAGGGATTTGAACCAGGCAACCTGTTCGGCGTCGAACTCGTCGGTGGAGGCGTTATCGAGAGTGATGAAATCGATGTTGTGATCGACCCAGTGATACCAGGTGCGCGGCTCATGATCGCGCGGGTTATCCGCCTGGCGTTGCTTGCGCAGCGGCCGGGCATTGAGCCATCGAGCGAACTCCGCGAGATAGTGAGTGCGGTTCATGGGGGAAATGGTTTCGTGGTTACCGATCGCGAGGAAGACGGGGAGGGAACCAAAGGCGGCGAGCTGGTGGGAAATGAAATCGGGCCATGCGGCAGCATGATACTCGCTGGTAGAGAGGGTTCTTGAAGGCAGGTTGAGCTTTCGAGGAGGAACCAGGTCTTCGTCGATGGTGTAAATGGCTCGGTAATCGCCGAGGTGCCAATAGAATTTCGCGTTATCCTGCATGACCCCCGCGGCGATTGCAGGCATGACAATATCGCCGCAATTGCGGGAATCGCCGGAGACGGCGAATTTCCAGGTTTCGGCATTTTGGGCAAGCGCTGCGGAGGAAAGAACTAAGAAAGCTAGAGATCGGTACACAACAAGGAGTGTACCTTGGCGGGGACCTGGGGTTGGAGATCCGGCGCCCATTATTGACTTGCTCTTTCCCCGCTCTATATAATCACGGGTTCATATCTAGAAGTTCGCGGGCGCGTTCCCGGGGGCTGGAGCCGCGGAGAGGTAATCCATGAAGTTTGCTTTGAGACGATTGATTTTCGCCGGAGTGGTCGCCTTATCGATCGCTGTTTTGCTCGCCGTAAACGGCACGCATTTATCCGTGGCATTCGCCCAAACCGCGGCCAAGCCGCAGTTATCCGATCAGGCATTCAAGAACATCCAGGTGCTGAGGGCATTCCCGTAGATGAGTTTATGGGGACCATGGGCCTTTTCTCGGCGGCGCTCGCCGTCTGTTGCGGCGATTGCCATACCGGCGCCGGCACGTCGGACCCGAAGTGGGCCGACGACACCCCGCCGAAAAAGAAGATCGCGCGGCGCATGATTGCGATGGTGAATACCATCAACAAGGAGAATTTCGGCGGACGCAACGTGATCACCTGTTGGACCTGCCATAGGGGCACTGAAAGCCCGGCTCAGACCCCGCCAATCGATGCCATCTATAGCACACCGACGTTCGTGCCCCCGGACATTCTGCCGACCGCGAACCCGGCGACGTCTGGAACACCGCCCGCAGATAAGATCCTGGACAACTATATCGAAGCTTTGGGGGGCGCGGACCAACTCGCCAAGCTCACCAGTTATCGGTTGAAGGGCAGCAGCCTGCTATTCGGCGCGGCGGGGGGAGATCCAGCAGAGATCCTCGCCAAGGCTCCCGACAACATTGCTTTAGAAGTTCACCAGAAGGAAGGCGAGATGGCCCGCACCTACAATGGCCGCGAAGGTTGGGTCGTACTGCCGCTAACCGTGGTGAAGGAATACCCGCTGACCGATGGCGCGTTTGAAGGCGCGAAACTGGTCGCGGAAATGGCCTTTCCAGGCAAGATCAAGCAATACCTCACCAACTGGAAGGTCACCTCTCCAGCTACTGTCGATGGCAAAGACGTCTATGTGGTCCAGGGCACCGGCCCCTCAAACCTGCTGGCTACCCTCTACTTCGATAAAAAGAGCGGGCTGCTGAACCGCTTGATCTACTATGCGAATTCGGTGATGGGCCGCGTTCCCACGCAGATCGATTATTCCGATTACCGCCCGGTGGCCGGCGTAAAAATTCCCTTCAAGTGGACCTACGGCTGGGTGAGCGGCCAGGAGCAATACGCCTTCACCGACGCTCAGGCCAACGTGGCCATTCCGGATTCGGCATTCACCAATCCTGCCGCGGCGCGTAAGTAGGGCCGCCCATCAAATCCCCAAGCGCCGTTTCACTTCGGCGATCGGCAGGTCATTCCAGAAGCGGTTCAGATGATCGACGGTCATCAGGGACCGGCTATGCATGCGATCGACGTACATTGTGCCGTGGAGATGATCGATTTCATGCTGGAGGATCCGCGCGTACCAGCCATCAGCTTCGATAACCACGCGATCGCCGTCGTGATTCAGGCACTCGACGCGCGCCCGCAGCGTCCGCGGAACGATAGCCACCAGACCCGATAGGCTCAGACAGCCTTCGAAGAATTCGGCCATATCGCCAGCGAGCTCAATAGCAGGGTTCACGATCACATGAAACGGAACCGGCCTGCGCCCTCGTTCGGCGAGCCGCTCAGGAGCGATGGTTCGCATCAAATCGGCCGAATCTTCGATAACCGCCAATTGCAGATCGAGGCCCACTTGTGGCGCGGCGAGGCCCACGCCCGGCGCATCGCGCATAGTCTCGCGCATCCATTCGATGAGCCGCTGGATCTCCGAGCCGCAGACTTCTTCGGGCGTCAACTCGCGGGCGCGGGAACGAAGGACAGCTTCACCGGCTTGCACGATCTTCAGGCGCACGTCAGTCCTTCAGCTCCACAATCGTCGCTCCCGCGCCGCCTTCCTGCTGGGGGGCGGAATAAAAGCGGGAGACGTGGGGATGATGGCTCAAAAGCTCGTGGATGACGTTGCGCAGAACGCCCATACCGAAGCCGTGCACGATGCGGACGCGGCTGGCCGTGGCCATGACGGCGCGGTCGAGAAATTCATCCACCGCGTCGCGGGCCTCTTCGGCGTGGCGGCCGATGAGGTTGATCTCTTGATAGACAGGCGCAAGCGCGGGAGCGGGCTTGTAGCTGACGCCCTGCGGCAACTTGCCGCCGCGCTCGGGTGCGTCCGGCAGGACTTCGATCACATCATCGATCGAGACCTGCATTTTCATGAAGCCGGCTTCCACTTCGAGCCGATCGCCGGAAAGCCTACGGCGCACCCGGGCAGGCTCGCGGACGTCACGGAGGCGAACGCGGGAACCTTCTTCGATGCGCAGCGGGCGGATTTCGCCTTGGCGAGCATCCTCGCGCGTGGCAAGCACCGTAGTTTCTATCTCTTCTCGCAATTCGCGCTTGGCTTTGGAAACGCGGCGCTGCGCTTCCTGGGCGGCTTTTCGCTGCTCGGCACTGCGCGCGATCTGCTCGATGGTCTGCTTTGCCTGCTCTTCGAAGTGAGCCAAAGCCTGGTCGGTGCGGCGCTCGAGTTCCTTCAGCTTGGCGCTCTCTTTCTGCGCCCACTCGCGCGCCACTTCCTTTTCGCGCTTTTCCGCGGCGGCAATTTTCTCGCGGAGAGTGGATTCGAGCGCCTGCGTTTCGGCAATGCGCCGGTGCAGTTCGCTCAAAAAGCGCTCGATGTCGCGCTCCTTATCACTGAGAGATTGGCGCGCGCGCCGCATGATATCGCCCGGCATGCCGAGCTTGGTGGCGATCTCCAGACCAGCCGATTTACCAGGCAAGCCAAGGCGAAGCTGGTAAGTGGGTTCCAGGGTTTCCTCGTCGAAGCCCATAGACCCGTTGATGACCCCGGTCGTTCCGGCTGCGTAGAGCTTCAAGGCCAGCAGGTGAGTGGAGACCAGAGTGAACGCGCCGGCCGCGCGGAAGTGCTCGACAATCGCTGAGCCGAGCGCGCCGCCTTCTTCAGGGTCAGTCGCGGCGCCCAGCTCATCGAGTAGCACGAGGGAATCCGGTGTCACATCGAGCGCCATTTCGCGAATGTTAGAAACGTGCGCGGAGAACGTGCTGAGGTTTTCCTGGATCGACTGGTAATCGCCGATATCCGCCAGCACCTGCTCAAATAGCGGAAATTCGGCTTCCGCGGCGGGCACGGGCAGACCGGATTGCGCCATCAGGCTCAGTAGGCCGACGGTTTTGAGGGCCACCGTCTTGCCGCCGGTATTCGGGCCGCTGATAAGTAGCGTGCGCTCCGTGCGGGTCAGCTCCAGATTCAATGGCACGGCCGATTTGTTGCGCCGGCGGAGCACGTCTTCGAGCAGCGGGTGGCGGGCGTCTTTCAGCAGAAGCCGCTCGCTGAAGCGGGGAATTACGCAATCGAACTCCACGGCGAAGCGGGCCTTGGCGAAAATCAACTCCAGTTCCGCCATGGTGACGAGCGTCTGGCGGATGGATTCGGCGTGGCCGCGGAGACGGCCGGTCAATTCGAGCAGAATGCGATGCACTTCGCGGGCTTCTTCTTCAATGAGGCGCACCAGCTCGTTATTGAGGTCGATGGTTTCGAGCGGTTCGATGAACAGAGTGTGGCCGCTCGAAGAAGCGCCGTGGATGACGCCATCGAGCTTTCGTTTCTGGCCGGCGATGACCGGAACCACGAAGCGCTCATTGCGAATGGTGACGAACTCCTCCTGAAGGATGCCTTCTTCGCGATGAACCCGCAGAAAACGCTCGAGCGACTCCTGAATGGCTTTGCGCTGCCGCTCGATATCGCGGCGTAGGCGGGCGAGGGCGACGCTGGCGTTATCGGCCACGGTTCCGTCGGGCAGAATTTTGCCCTCGAGATCATGGAGGAGACCACGGAAATCGCCGATGGTTTGGGCGCGCGCGCCCAGCCGGGGAAAGCGCTCCGCGGCCGCGGAGAGCACGGATTTGGCGTCGGCCGCGCGATCGAGCAGGGTGAAGACGTCGTAGATTTCTTTGGGCTCGAGGCTGGCGCCTTCGATACGCAGTTTGTGAACGGCGGCCTCGAGCTCCGGCAGGCCAGAGAAATCGATGCGAATGGCCGCCCCGCGCGCGGCGGGTTGGGGGCGAGCGGCGAGGCGCAGGTAACCAATGGCTTCACCGGCTTCGGCGAGATCGGCATCCAGGCGCTCACGGTCCGCGTGCGGCTCCAGCTTTTCGATTTCGCGGCGCCCGAGCGGACTGGAGACAAACCGGCCCACCAGTTTGCGGAGAGGTTCGAATTCCAGTACTTCAGCGGAGGTTTTCAAGCGGTCTCTTATATTTTCGCTGCTCGCGAAAGCCTTTTTCTATGACGGCCAGAGTTCCTTCGGTGATATCGAGGGCGGCGAGGTCGCGGCGGCGGAACCAGGCGACCTGGCAGGCGTCATCGCCGGCGGCAAGCACGCCTCCGGTTACGGCGCAAATATAGTCGATCAGAACGTAGTGATACTCGGCGGCGCCGGAAGCGTCGTGCATGATGCGCTCGAAGATTTCAAGCACGCCGAGCGGCTCGACTTCCAGGCCGGTTTCCTCGCGCACTTCGCGGCGCATGGCATCCACAAGCGTTTCGCCCGTTTCTACCAGGCCGCCGGGAAGAGACCACTGACCCATCAAGGGCGGCTTGCCGCGTTGCGCCAGCAGAATACGGTCGCGATCGTAGATGAGCGCGCCGACGCCGAGCAGCGGATAGCGGGGATAACGCCGGGCTTCGCTCACTGTTCTGGGCTCACAGGTCTGGACTCACTGCTCTGGTTGGGGGCGGATGCGGTAGACGTTTCCGCGCGCGGTGACGTAGAGCGATTTCGAGTCCGCATCGCCGAAAGCGACGCTGGAGGCGGGCTCGGCCATCCCGATGGTGTGCAGCAGGCGGCCTTCGGGGCTGTAGACGGCGATACCGCTTGCGGCAACGTAGAGGTTGCCGCTTTCATCTACGGCAATGCCCGCGGGAACGCCGGCAATGCCGGAAACGAGGACGCGCTCGCCGGAGGCTTCGCCGTTGCGGTCCAGATCCCAGACGCGCACGTTGTGCTCATCGGCGCTCGAAACGTAGAGCGCGCGACCGTTGGGAGAGAGCGCAATTCCGTGGGGACGTCCCGACAGCTTGGCCACCAAAACCAGCGGACCTTTGGGTGGCAGGTGGTAGACGCCGTAGAAATCGAGTTCGCGCTGGTCTTGCTGATAACCGAAGGCCGGGTCGGTGAAATAGACATGACCGGACTTGCTGACCGCGATACCCGTAGGGGCATTCAGCCGTTTGCCTTCGAAGCGCTCGGCGAGCACTTCGACTTTGCCGCCGCGCTCAGTGCGTGTGACGCGGCGGGCGCGGGTTTCGCAAGTGTAGAGGCGGCCCTGCGCGTCGAAGGCATTGCCGGCCGGGCCGTTCGCGTTTTCTCGGAAGATTTCGGGCATGCGTCCGGGCGACCATTTGAGGAGGTGGCCGGAGGGAGTGTCGCTGAAAATCAGATAGCCGTCTTTCGACCAGGCAGCGCCTTCGGTGAATCGGAAGCCTTGCGCAATTTTGGCGGCTGAAGCAACTGGAGGCTCTTGAGCCAAGGCCCTTCCACACAAGGCAGCCGCCAGAAAAAGCCACTTCATTTGACGGTGATTTTATTGATTACCTGCTTGACGCCCTTGGTTTTCTTGGTGAGTTTTTCGGCCCGGTCTTTGGCTTTCGGCTCATCGACCTGGCCGCTCAGAGTGACCACTCCGTCCTTGACATCGACTCCGAGAGCGCCCCCCTTGACGAGTTGGTCGCCCGAAAGCTTGATTCTCACCTGGTCGGTGATTACGGCATCGCTGGGCGGCTGTGCCTGCTTAGCGAAAGAGACGCCCGCGAGAAGGAAAACCGCGAGCGCGAACGCGTAGATTTTGGATTTCATCGTTCACGGCCATTGTATCGCTACCGGGAGAGGCGCCGGGCGGAAGCCCGGCGGCAGGCTGAAAGCCTGGCCCCACAGAGGTTATTCGCAGCCGTTGATGCCCTTCGTTAGGCAGATGGAGGACGTCGGCGGCGGCGGGATGGGCAGACCGCGCTCAGTCATTAGTTTTACGAGCAACTTTTCGGCTTCCGGATGGGCGATGGCGGATTGCACGCCCACGCGCACTAAGCCACGCGCCCAATCGAGCGGAATCCAGGTGTGGCCTTTCATGGCGCCGGCGAAGGTGTCGCGGCTGCCGAAATCGTGAGCTTCGAGGTTGGCGCCGTGATCTACCAGCAACTGAATGACGTCGGTGCGGCCTTTGTGAGCTGCGCCGTGAAGAGCGGTACGGCCCTGGTCGTCAACGGCATTTACGTCGATCCCCAGGTCGAGACACAGCTTAATGGCTTCCAGAGTTTCGGCCGGCGACCACTCGAAGGTGATACCTTCCACCCAGCCGATGCCGGAGGCGACAGCGAGGGCAGTGTCGTTGTGTGCGCTGGCGATTTTGGGATCTGCGCCATGGGCGAGAAGCAGCTTCATCAGAGTCACGTCGCCAGACTGGGCGGCGCGCAGGAACGCCGTGGCGCCATCTTCATAGAGCCACTGCATCGTGAAGTTGGTGCGCGTTTCCGTGGTGTCGCCTTTGCAAGCCTTCTCAGTCGATTCGACGCCGCAGATGCGGGCGTTCACGTTAGCGCCTTTGTCGATGAGCAGCTTGATGAAATCGAGGTGGTCCATATCAGGCGCGCGGACGGGGTAGTCGCCCGCTTCAATGTTGCGGTTGTCCGTGGCGAGATAGAGCGGAGTCCAGCCGCCGTTGTTGGCCTTATTCGGATCTGCGCCGTGTTCGAGCAGGTATTTGCCGAGCAGGTAGTGGCGGTTTTGGGTGGCTGTCAGCAAAGGCGTCCAGCCGTAGTGAGTTGTCTGGTTGACGTCCGCTCCGGCTTCGACAAGATCTTTGGCGCACTCGAAGCAGCCCTCCCGGGCAGCGTAGACCAGAGGCGTCAGGCCGCCCCCATCTTTTTTCGCGGGCGGCCCGAAGAAGGCAGCGAAATCGTCCGGGGGAGCGTCTTTGTCACCCGATTTTGCGGTCGGGTTAGGCCGAGGACGCCGGCGTCCGAAATTCACGTCCTGGGCAGCTCTCTGCGCCACAGTGGGCGCGATGTTCAAGCGGGAGTTGCGGGTATCCGAATTGGTAGCGGCTTTGTAGTCGGCGCCATGTTCCAGGAGAATTTTGACGGCTTCCGGGTGGGCCTGCTCGGCTGCCCACATCAAAGCACTTGTGCCGCGCAGGTTTTCCTTGATGTTGACGTCGGCTCCGTGGTCGAGCAGAACTTTGATCGCGGCGACATCGCCGTTGCGGGAGGCCATCATGAGCGGTGTTTCGCCGTTGGGGTTGCGCTCATTGGCGTCGGCGCCGGCGGCGAGCAACTTCTCGATCATCGGCGGATTGCCGTTTTCGGCGGCCAGCCAGAGAGGCGTGACGCCATCGCGGTTCGCGACTTTGACATTAGCGCCGGCAGCGATGAGCATACCGGCCAGTTCGACGTCATTGCGATAGGCAGCCCATTGAATCGCGGTGGCTCCATCGGCCTGGGCGGCGTTGACATCGGCTTTTTGCTGTATGAGCGTGCGGACAGCGCCGCGATCGTCGTTCATCGCGGCATCAGCGACCGGACTGGTGGAGGCGGCGAAGGCAGAAACACACGACAGAAGGCCGGTCGCGCCGCAACAAAGCGGCAACCAAAACCACCGCGCTGCGCGCCGATGGGAGCCTATCTTTGTTTGCTGGATTGCGCCGGGCAGAAGCCCGGCGGCAGGGCGGAAGCCCTGGCCCCACATATGTTCAATCACGGTTTATAACCTCTCGCTTCCTCTTTGACTTCTTTGCCTTCGACTCCACCCAGTTTCTTGATGAGCACCACGGTGCTGTCATGGGGAACCGGAAGTTGCGACACCACGTTCTTCCCCATAGCATAATCCAGCGGGGTCAGTCCGAGCCTGGTTTTAGCGTCTAAATGGCTCCCTTGGGCTACCAGATAGCTCACAATCGTATCCGCGCCGCGTCCGGCAGCGCCGTGAAGAGCGGTTTCGCCCCGGGCGTTGTGTTGATTCCAGTCAGGGCTTAGGGCGGCCAGCACTTTCAGTCCTTCGAGCGCATCGCTTTCGGAACCGCGGGTGTTTTTGTCGCGGTAGCCGACGCCGGCGGCGAACAGGAAGGCGGTGTTTTCGTCTTTGGTGGTGAGCTTGGGATCCGCGCCATGCGCGAGCAGGATTTTCATGGCCTCATGATCGCCGGCGCGGGCGGCGCGCATGAGCGGAGTGGCGCCGGTATCGAGGGTGATATCGCCGGAATCCATACCGCTGCGGCCGGGAAGGTTCTTGGTTAACTGCATGTTGGGATTTGCGCCGCGATCGAGCAGGGCTTTCAGCAGATCGAGGCTGGGGAGCGGGTCATCTTCTTTGCGAGACGGCAGGGCGGAATAATCTTCGTTACGGAGATCGAGCAGCGCGTAGAGGGCTGCGCGGCCGCGGGTATCCGCGATGTTGGGATCGGCGCCGCGATCCAGCAGAAACTTGGCAAAGGTGTAGTGCTTGTTCAGGAGCGAGACGACCAGCGGAGTGGTGTGATCGGCATCGACGATGTTGACATCCACTCCGGCATCGAGCATCACGCGGCCTGTCTCGACGTCGCCTTCGCGGGCAGCGAAATGCAGCGCGGAGAAGCCGCCCCGGGCCAAGGGGGTGATGGAAGAGGCGGCGCTCAACTTCGGCATGGCAGTATTGCGAGCGAGGGAGAGTACTTTCCAATCCGCGCCGCGCGCGAGCAGAAGCTTGACTACTTCGGGGTGGCGCTCGGCCGCGGCCCACATAAGCGCGGTCTGGCCGCGGTAACTTTCCTTGGCGTTTATGTCGGCGCCGTGGTCGAGCAGGACTTTGACTGCGTCAACGCTGCCGGAGCGGGCGGCGGTCATGAGAACGGTTTCGCCATCGGGCGTGGTGAGGGATTTAGCATCCGCGCCGGCTTGGAGGAGCGCTTCGATGATCGCGGCGTTTCCGACCGCGGCGGCTTCGGAGAGAGGGGTAACACCGTAGCGATTGGCAAGCTTGGGATTGGCGCCGGCCTTCAGGAGCATCTTGACGGTGTCGAGATCGTTCCAATGCGCGGCCCATTGGAGGGCGGTGGTGCCATCGGGTTGGGCGGCGTTGAGATCCGCGTGCTGCTGGATCAGGGCTTTGAGCGCGGCGGGATCCTGGCGCTGGGCGGCATCGGCGGGATTCACCGCAGAGACGCAGAGACGCAGAGAAGACAAAAACAAAATCAGAGAGCGTGGAGCGAGCAGAGGGCGCGGAGAACTCATTGGCTTAGACCTCCGAGAGGAGTCCGGTGCTGTCGCCGACGCTGTCCTGGTGCACACCGGCTTTGTCGAGGATGGTGAGCAGGAGGTTCGACATCGGGGTGTTTTCCGGGTATTTCAGGTGCCGGCCGCCCTTCATTTTGCCGGCTGCGCCGCCGGCTACCAAAACGGGTAGAGGCGAGTGGTTGTGAATGTTGCTGTTGCTCATTCCACTGCCGTAGAGAACTAGCGAATGATCGAGCAGGGTACCATCGGCATCGCGCGTGGAGCGCAGGCGCTCCAGGAAATGGGCCAACAGCGAGACGTGGTAGGTGTTGATCTTCGTCAGGTTTTCGAGGCGCGCCGGATTGTTCTGATGATGCGAGGCCGGATGGAACGGTTCGGAGAGGTTGAGCATCGGAAACGTGCGGTAGCTGACTTCCCGGGCCATCATGAAGGTGGAAATGCGGGTGATATCGGCCTGGAAAGCGATGGTCATGAGGTCGAACATCAGCTTGGTGTGGGTTTCGTGATCGTCAGGGATGCCGGCGGGAGTGGCGGGCATGTTGATCCCGGAGGTGCTGTTTTGTTTTTCTGCGAGTTGAATGCGTCGCTCGATCTCGCGCACGGTATCGAGATATTCGCCTACGCGGTTGCGATCTGCGGGGCCGAGTTTGCCTTCGAGGTGGCGCACGTCGCTCGCGACGGCATCGAGGATGCTGCGCTCCTGTTCAATGCGCTCCAGACGCTCTTCGGTAGTCGCGCCATCGCCGAACAGGCGATCGAACACCACGCGCGGATTGATTTCCATGGGAAGCGGCGTGGTAGGCGTGCGCCAGGAGATGGTGTTCATGTAAGCGCAACTGAAACCAACGTCGCAGGAGCCGACGAGGCCGCTGAAATCTTCGATGGCCAGTTCAAGCGAGGGCAGGGGAGTCTCCTGGCCGATTTTTTCGACGGCCATCTGATCGATGGTTGTGCCCGCGCGAATGTCTGCGCCATCGGTGCGCTTGGGGTGCACTCCGTTGAGATAGACGGCTGGAGAGCGGGTATGATCGCCGCCGTTATCGCCGGGACCGGCGGGCGCGGCGTTCTTGTGCGCCAGGTTGCTGATGACGACGAGCTGGTCTTTGTAGGGCGCCAGCGGCATGAGCGTGCGTGAGAGGTCGAAATCGGAGCCTTCGCCGATGGGCGTCCAATTGTTAATAACCGCGCCATGCGGGATGAAACACAGCGCCAGGCGGATTTGCGGCTTGGCCGCGGTTTTTGCCAGGGGCGTTTGCGCCGGGAGCATGGAATCGAGCAGGGGAAGCGAAAGGGTGACACCCACTCCGCGCAGGAACGTGCGGCGCGAGAGGTGCTTTTTGGTGATAAGCCTCATGGGTTCGACCTCTTGATAACCTTCATTTCAAATGGCGGGCTGGAAACCACGCCCATTACGAGCGACGAGAAACGGTAATCGTTCGCGGAAGCGTCGGCAACGATTTTACGAACTGCCGGCATGTCGTAGTATTCGAGACCGCGGCCGAGAGCGTAGGTGAGCAGCTTTTCGGTCATGACGCCGACGAACACATTCGGGCGCGCGAGCAGCATCTTGCGCAGAGTGACGGGGCCATCGATATGCGCGCCATTGAACAGCGTGCCGGAAGGGTCGATGCGCGCGCCTTCATCGGAGGTTCGCCAGTGACCGACGGCATCGAAGTTTTCGAGGGCGAAGCCGATGGGGTCCATAATTTTGTGACAACCGGCGCAGACTGCGTTGGCGCGGTGTGCTTCCATACGCTCGCGGAGAGAAAGCGGCTTGCCTCCTTCGCCATTTTCCGGCAGCGCCGGAACATTGGGCGGAGGCGGCGTGGGCGGAACACCGAGGAGATTCGTAAGAATCCATTTGCCGCGCTGCACCGGGGAGGTGCGGTTGGCGTAGGAGGTGATGGTGAGAATGCTGGCCTGGCCGAGCAGGCCGCGGCGGTTTTCGTCCGCGACAGCGACGCGGCGGAACTGGCTGCCGTAGACACCGGGGATGCCGTAGTGGCGGGCGAGGCGCTCATTGACGAAGGTGTAATCGGCATTGAGCAGGTCGAGCACGTTGCGGTCTTCGCGCACGATGCTGGAGAAGAACATCTCCGTTTCCTGCTTCATAGCCTGGCGGAGATTATCGTCGAAATCGGGGAAAGCATCGAGATTGGGGGCCGTGGTTTTGAGATTGCGGAGGAAGAGCCATTGCTCGGCGAAATTGGAGATGAGGGTATCGGACTTCGGGTCGGCGAGCATGCGGCGAACTTCACGTTCGAGGACGGCGGGTTCATGTAGCTTGTTTTGCGAGGCAACTTCGAGCAAACGATCGTCCGGAATGCTACTCCACAAGAAGAAGGAGAGGCGCGAGGCGAGCGCGAGATCGCTGATGTGGTAAGTGCCGCCGGGCGGCACATTGGCCGGGTCTGGTTCAAAGCGGTAGAGGAATTCGGGGCTGGCGAGGATGTATTGCAGGGCGGATTCGATGCCCGCTTCGAAAGTGCCATTGTTGCGGCGGCGCTGGTAGAAGCTGAGCAGGGTTTCGAGATCGTTATCGGTGACGGGGCGGCGGTAAGCCCGGTGCGCAAGCGCGGTGAGAATCTTGCGGGCGCAGGGGAGTTCGTCGTTCGAGTTTTCGGGGCGGCAAACGAAGATGCGCCGGCGGGAGGCGGTCTCTTCGACACCGGTTTCGTTGAAGGGACCTTCGATGGTGACGCGGTCGATCGAAGGATCGCCGGTGATATCAAGACCATCAACTGTGGTGCGGAGGAAAGGCTTCACCAAGTCGTCGCGAAGGGCGTGGCTGCGCAGCAGCGTGGTGGCGGCGATGGCGTGGACGCCGGCTTTGACGGGAACGCGGACCGTGAGCTTCTGATCGAGATCTGCGCCATAGGAGCCCGGATTCTGAGCCATTTTGACGAAGTCTTCCCGGCCGCCTGCTTCGACCAGCTTCAGGCGCGCGCCATCGAGGCTGATTTCGATCTGGTGCGGGTCTTCCATGCCGCGCATGAGATCGAAGGTATTGCGCCACAGGCGGACCTTGATGATGTACTCGCCATCAAGCGGAAAGTTGTGGCGAACCAGCATGCCCCCGCGCGTGCCGAGCGGGAGGCCTTCGATGTGCTGGTCTTGGGAGAGATCGGGGCGCGCGCGGTAAGTGGCGGTGGCCGGGACGATGCGCTGGTCGCCGATGGCGAGGCGGCTGATATTCCAGGAGGCCGAAAGGTAGCGCTCCATCAGCGACGGCGAAACTTTCAAGACATCGGCAATGTTGTCGAAACCGTCGCTTTCGTCATCCGGGGGCAGCAGCGCGGTTGCGTCGATATCGAGAGCGAGCAGATCGCGGATGGCGTTAGCGTATTCGGCGCGATTCAGGCGGTGCATGGCCGTGCGGCCGGGATTCGGTTTGGCGGTGTAGGCATGATCGAGTTCGGTTTCGAGGTAGGTGGCGAGTCCGTCGAGAGTAGCGGCATCCGGACGAGGCATTCCCTGAGGCGGCATGGCGCCCACGCGGAGCTTGCGGATCGCTTTCTCCCAGGTTTCGGCGCCTTTGGGGATGTCGGAGAGATCGGCATTCTGGAGCGAGACGCCGCCGGTGCGAAGTTTGTCATTGTGGCAAGCGACGCAGTACTTATCTATCGTCTGGCGCGCCTCCGGCGCGGTAACGGCCTTTTGGGCTTGGCCTTTTTGTTGCGGCTGGGCGAACAGGAAAGTACTACATGCGGCGAACAGGATCGCCGCCGCAGCCCCATGCGATCGCGAGTAGGTAGAAAACGGCATCAGCCATGCATGCATTGCGGGCAGACGTGCTTCAGTATATGCGGCCCCTTAGAGGGAGTCAATGCTCCTTCCGGGTCATGTCCTTACCCCGCTAACTTCTTGTAAAGATGCATGCATTCGAGGGAGGTCAGTTGGCTGCGCCTCAGATTTTTCGGTCCGGATAGCGGGACCGAATCCAGGCGACGAATTTCTCGGGCGCCGGCATGGTGGAAAGGCGGCCTTGGCGGACGAGCGCCCAATCGTCGAATTTATTAGTCTTCTTGATCTCGGCGAGGGTGGTGGGGGGATCGAGGCGGGTTTCAAATTCCAACTCGACGACGGCCGATTTGGGATTTTTCGGATCGTCGCGCGGCGCCGAGCGGACTGCCGCCAAGCCAAGAATGGCAGATTCCCCGCCGCTGTGATAAATGAACACGCGGTCGTTGGGGCGCATATCCCGAATGGCCCGGACCGCCTGGGGATTGGTGACTCCGTCCCAGACTGTTTTGTGTTCGCGTTCGAGGTCGTCGATGGAGTAGGTTTCCGGGTCGGTTTTGGCCAGGAAGTAATTCATGCGAGGCTATCTTAGCGTATGCTCATGGGGAGGGGTGAATCGTGGTTCGGGTTGCGGTAGTCGTGGTCGCGTTTGGCTTCGTTTCGCCTCTGAACGCTCAGTGGCTGAATTATCCCACGCCGGGTATTCCGCGGACCTCTGACGGCAAGCCAAACCTCTCCGCTTCCGCTCCGCGAACGGCCGATGGCAAACCCGATTTTTCCGGAATCTGGGAGCACCTGCACTCTCGCGACACGGCCTATTATCTGAAGGGAATCGATTTCCCTTTTCGGCCTTTGGGCAAGGCGTTGTTTGAGGAGCGAGAGGCCAACAACCAGAAGGACAACCCGGAAGGGCAATGCTTGCCGCGCGGGTTACCGAAAGCGGATGCGTTCGACCTGCATAAGATCGTGCAGACTCCCGGTTTGCTGGTGATTCTGTACGAATATGGAACGACATTCCGGCAGATTTTCCTCGACGGGCGGGAGCTTCCGAAGGATCCCAATCCCACGTGGATGGGCTATTCGGTGGGGCACTGGGAGGGAGACACGCTGGTGGTGGAATCGAACGGGTTCAACGGGAAAGCCTGGCTCTCATTTGAAGGGGTTCCGATTACGGACGCTCTTCATTTAACGGAGCGCATGCGGCGGCGCGACTTCGGGCATATGGACGTGCAACTGACGATCGACGACCCGAAGGCGTACATGAGGCCATGGACAACCGAACTGCACCCGGAACTGATTCCGGATACGGAGCTGATTGAGTTTGTCTGTAACGAAAATGAAAAAGACGCGCGCCATCTGGTGGGGAAATAGGTGGCGGAGCCGGCCTCGCGCTGTGAGAGACACTGCCCGCTGGAGATCGGGAAGATTTTTCGGAAGTGGACGGGAGGGGTTACCTCCCGCCCTCCTAGTGTGAACTCAGGACCATGCAAGCACTGCAATCGGACTTCATAGCTCGGAAGCGCCGCCCAAGCGTCCCGTGTGCTACTTATTCCAACTGCGTTCCCGCACTACCGCGACTTCTTTTCGGACATCGATGCCGCCCGCATCCACCATTCGGCCCTACTACCGAATGGCAGAGCGGAACACCAACTTTCGAGAAACCTCCTGGCCAGCGTAACTTTGTTTCCCAGGCTCAGTGTATCGGGCGGGGAGGCGGGTTTTTGTGGGAGTGGGATTAGAAATTATTGAAAATTAAGGAAATATAAATTTGTATTTCAGGAAGCAGCAGGCGATTTGAATTAGAATTGCAGTTCCTCGTACATCGAAGAGCCGCGCTGCGCGGCTATTTAGGGCGGAACCCATAGTAGCTTA
>DATBID010000115.1:0-9806 GCA_036557125.1 Bryobacteraceae bacterium
ACCGCCGCACAAGGTCTCCATAGAGCAAACTGTGGCGATGGCGCGCGATTTCGAACTCCTCGTTCTCTACACTTCAACCCCCGGCTTTTCCGTGGATGTCAAAATCGCCGGGATGATGAAGGACACAAACCCCAAGCTAAAAGTCGCATTCGTAGGTCCGCCCGTCACGATCGAACCGGAGGATTCTCTCCGCCGCGGCAAATCCATCGATTTCGTGGTGCGCCGGGAGTTCGATTACCAGATCGCCGATTTCGCCAAGGGCAAACCGCTCGAGGACCTTCCTGGTGTGAGCTTCCGCAAAAACGGCGGCTTCGTTCACAACCCGGAAGCGCCCGCCATCGAAGACCTCGACGCGCTCCCGTGGGTCACCAAAGTCTACAAACGCGACCTCGACATCACCCGCTATAACGTGCCGTTTCTGCTGAACCCGTACATCTCCTTCTACACCACTCGCGGGTGCCCGGCCATGTGCACCTTTTGCCTGTGGCCGCAGACGCATTCGGGGCACCGCTGGCGGCTTCGCTCCACAGACGATGTGGCGCGCGAAGTGCGCTATGCGCTCGAGCAGTTTCCAATTATTAAAGAAATCTTCTTCGACGACGACACCTTCAACTATCGCAAGGAGCGGACGCTCGAACTCTGCGCCAAGCTGAAGCCTTTGAAGTTTACCTGGTCCTGCACGTCGCGCGTCACCACCGACTACGACACCTTGAAGGCCATGAAAGACGCGGGCTGCCGGCTGCTCATTGTCGGCTACGAATCGGGCGAGCAGCAAATCCTGAAAAACATCAAAAAGGGCGCGACTATCGAAATGGCCGAGCGCTTCACTGCCAACTGCAAGAAGCTCGGCCTGGTGATTCACGGCGATTACATCATCGGCCTTCCCGGCGAGACCCCGGAGACAGTCCGCAAAACTATCGAATTCGCCAAGCGCATGGATACCGAGACCATTCAGGTTTCCATCGCCGCTCCCTACCCCGGAACCGAGTTCTACAATTACCTCCAAACCAACAAGCTCATCACTATCGATGGCATCATGGCCGACGAGACCGGGCACCAGATTCCTAATTTCTCCTATCCCGACCTAAGTCAGGCAGACCTGGTGGAATGGGTGGAGCGCTTCTACGCCGAATATTTCTTCCGGCCGCGCGCGGCATGGCGCGTGGTGCGGAAAGCGATATTCAATGGGCACGAACGCCGCCGCCTTGCCAAAGAAGCCCGCGAATACATGATCCTTCGCTCCAAGCGCAGAAAATTCATCGCCAATAGCCGGAGCCAGCCGGCGCCCGCGCGGGCCGAATCGGGCGATTGATTTTGCGAATGCATTCGGAAACTGCGCGCCTGCGCGTAAAAAGCGGTATTTGCGCCGCTCTGGTGGTGGCGAGCAACGTTAGCGGCAATTTCTTCCTGAAGGCCGGAATGCCCGCGGAACTGCCCGGCCCACTGGATTACATTAGAGTGCTCTTCCGCCCTTTGGTTGCGTTGGGGGTAGTGCTGCTCATCCTGTGGCTCGCTTCGCGCATGGCGCTGCTGAGTTGGGCAGACCTGAGCTACGTTTTGCCGGTCACCTCCATAAACTATGTGCTGGTTGCGCTCGCCGGCACACTGCTGCTGCATGAGCACATCAGCGCTCGCCGGTGGACGGGAATCGGACTCATCATGGCCGGAGTTGCGCTGGTAAGCGGCGCCACTGTCCCTCAGACCTTCGCGGGACGAAAGGCCCGAGTTGCCGGAGCCGGCCGATGAGGTGGATGCTGGTGGGCGCGATTGTGGCAACAACCACAATCGGTGAAATCCTTCAGGCCAAAGGCATGCGCCGCCACGGTGAGATTCGCGACTTCCGTCCCGGAGCGTTGGGCCGCGCAATCGCACTGCTCGCCCGCAATTGGATGATCGCCGTTTCCATCGTGGCGATGGCAATCTCATTCTTCGCCTATCTGGGATTGCTTACCTTGGCCGAGCTGAGCTTTGCCGTACCCGCAACGGCCATCACCTATGCGCTCGAAACGGTGCTCGCCAAGTATGTTCTGGGCGAGCGTGTCACCTGGCTGCGCTGGGCGGGGGCGGCGCTGGTCATCGGCGGAGTGGCGCTGGTTTCCTTGTGACCTGGTGGCCGGTCCCCGCGCTGGTTTCCGCCGCATACCAGTTGCTTGTCATCGCGGCGGCGCTGCGCTGGAAAGGGCAGCCG
The DNA here is from genome assembly GCA_036557125.1 of Bryobacteraceae bacterium. Taxonomy (GTDB): domain Bacteria; phylum Acidobacteriota; class Terriglobia; order Bryobacterales; family Bryobacteraceae; genus PSRJ01. Next base: position 2,189 of record DATBID010000115.1, read on the forward strand.
CAAGCCCGCAAGCCAGCCTCGCCGCTGCCGCTCTCGGTCCTCAAACCCGTTTATGGCCGCGATGACCGCCTCTACGCCGCCCTGCGTTCGCATGCCGTGCAGCAGTACCCCGAATACGAAATCCTGTTTGGCGTGCGAAGCGCGAATGATCCCGCGCTCGCTGATATCGAGCGGCTTCACCGCCAATTCCCGTCAATTCCGATGCGAGTGATCGTTGTTGCAACCAATGCACCCAACCCTAAAGCCGGCGTGCTGGCACAATTGGCAACCGCAGCGAAGCATCCGCTCCTACTCATCAACGACGACGATATCCACGTCGCTCCGGACTATTTCTACACGGTCACTGCGCCCCTCGAAGATGCGCAGATAGGCCTGGTCACCTGCCTGTATCGGGCCCACGCGCATTCCTTTGCCACGCTGCTCGAAGCCTTGGGTGTCGCGAGCGATTTCGCCCCCAGCGTGATGGTGGCGCGCCTTTTGGGCTTGCAGGACTTCGCCCTCGGCGCAACGATGGTTTTGCGCGCAGAAACCCTGCGCGAAATCGGCGGCTTTGAACCGATCTCCCACTACCTGGCCGACGATTACGAACTGGGCCGCCGAGTCGCCGCAACCGGCTTGAAGATCGCCTTCGCCCCTGCAATCGTGGACACCAGCCTCAGCGGCGGCGCCTGGAGAGATGTCTGGCGTCACCAATTGCGGTGGTCCCGCACGATCCGCGTTTCTCGCGCACCAGGATACTTCGGCTCCGTGATTACACACACCACGATCTGGGCGTTGGTCGCTTCATCGGCCGGATATTGGCAAGCGTGCGTGGTTGCTTTCGCGGCGCGCTTCCTCGCCGCCTGGATCGCCGGCGCGGCAGTACTCAAAGACGCGCAAATGAAGCGCTCTTTCTGGCTGCTGCCGCTGCGTGACATCTTCGCCTTCGCTGTTTGGACCGCCGGATGCTTCGGTTCCACAGTCTACTGGCGCGGCCTAAAAATGCGCCTTAACAAAGCCGGGCGTATCCAAAAATAGGCCATCACTTCGGATGCATGCTGCGCTATTACATTACTAACCGCATCGCCGCCGGCGGTACGGAAGCACTCCTCCGCTTGATCGAACGTGCCCTCGCACAAGGCATCGAGCGCATTCAGATTCGCGAAAAAGATCTCTGCGCGCGCGACCTCTGCACTCTCGTCCGCCGAGCGCTCGCCCTCCCCAACCCCCACGGCACGCGCATCCTGGTAAACGACCGCACCGATATCGCCCTCGCGTGCGGAGCGGCTGGCGTGCATCTGCCGTCCCACTCAATCGCGCCCTGTGTTCTGCGGCCAATCGTGCCGCCGGGGTTCCTGATCGGCGTCTCCACTCATTCGATTGAGGAACTCCAAGCCGCCGAGCGCGAAAGCGCCGATTTCGCCGTCTTCGGGCCTGTATTCGCCACCCCTTCCAAGCTCGCCTACGGTCCCCCGCAAGGAATCGAGCGGTTGCGCGAGGCCGCGCAGGCAGTTCGCCTCCCAGTGCTCGCCCTAGGCGGAATCACGAACGACAACGCGGCCGAGTGCCTCAAAGCCGGCGCGGCCGGCGTTGCCGCGATTTCCGTGTTTCAACGGATGCCATAATGGATTTTCCAAATGGCTACCGCTACCGAGCCGCGGATTCGGCACGATTGGACGCTCGCAGAAATCGAAGAGATCTATACTGCGCCGCTTCTGGAGCTGATCTTTGAGGCACAGGTCGTCCACCGCGAGCACCACCGCGCGAGCGAAGTGCAGGGCGCGATGCTGCTCAGCATCAAGACGGGAGGCTGCCCCGAAGACTGCGCCTACTGCCCGCAATCGGCCCACTACAAAACCGGAGTCGCGCGCCAGGATCTTCTCAGCGTAGACGAAACACTGGCCGCCGCCCGCCGCGCGCGTGACGAAGGCGCTACACGATTCTGCATGGGAGCGGCGTGGCGCAACGTGCCCGGCGGCGAGCTGTTCGAGCGCGTGCTCGCTATGGTGCGCGGCGTGCGCGCGCTCGGTCTCGAAGCCTGTTGCACACTCGGCATGCTGACCAGCGAGCAGGCCGAAGCGCTGGCCGAGGCCGGCTTGACCGCCTACAATCACAACCTCGACACTTCACCGGAATTTTACGGCGAGATTATCCACACCCGCACTTACCAGGAGCGGCTGGACACTCTCGCGCGCGTGCGCGCCGCCGGAATTACGGTCTGTTCGGGCGGCATCATCGGCATGGGCGAAGATCGCACGGCGCGCTATGGCCTGCTGCGGCAATTGGCCGCGCTTGATCCGCATCCCGAAAGCGTGCCGATCAATATGCTCGTGCGCGCGACCGGCACTCCGCTCGCCGATCGTCCCACGGAAGATCCTCTCGAACTGGTGCGTACGATCGCCTCAGCCCGCATCCTGATGCCGCGTGCCAAGGTCCGTTTGAGCGCGGGCAGGCTGGCCCTTTCCGAAGAAGCCCAGGCCCTCTGCTTCCTCGCAGGCGCCAATTCTGTATTTCTCGGCGACAAGCTGCTGACGACGCCAAACCCCGGTCAGGACGAGGACGTACGATTATTCGAGCGCCTCGGCTTGCGGCTTACTGCTCCCATGCCCGCTTAGGCACTCCGCGGTCCCGATCTTGCACCCGGTCGTACAGATAAAATGTCGAAACCGTACCCAACGATTCGTTATACAGGCTCTTCTGCGCGAGCCCCTCTTTCAGATCTTCTTCGAAATCGTGCAGCGCCTTCAAATCGTCCGCCAAAGCGGGCTTCACTTTACCCGACGCTGCGCGGAAAATCTTCTGATAGCCGCCGTCTACCAGGCGCGCGATCTCATTGCCCACCAACACTCCGGCGCGCTCGAAAATGTGCAGGTCGCCTTCCTTCTGGGCAAGATCGATGGCGCACGTGCCGCGGCTTACGCGGACAGCCCCGCCGGCCAATTGAGTAACAGTGAAGCCCTGGCGCTTCAGTTCATCCAAGCGTTCCTGGAACGTAACGGTTTTGGGACGTTCTCTGCGAAAAAACATACGAGAAGTTTTATTTTACTGCACGTTTATGGTCACATTGGCCTGGCTGCCTGCGGATCCCACCGTTAGCACTACCGGAACCGCGCCCGTCAAGCCGCTGGGGATTACGGCTTCCACTTGCATCACGCCTTGCACCAGGCCGGGGGCCGTGCCCGCATAGAGGACGTCCGCGGTTTGACCACCGATGGTCAGAGTGACAGGCAACTGGGGGACCCGCAGCACGCGATCGTTGACTACCCCATCCTCTCCGGGAGGCAGTTCCGGTCCTTGGCCAGTAGCAAATAGGGTTATGATCGAGCCCGAAGGCGCCGGATTCGTAGAGCTGTTCACGGTGCCATCGGGATTCAGCGCAGAGGCTTGCCCCGATCCACTGGCGTTTGCCGTGAAAATGCCCGGTGCGGAAAGCGCAACAGGCACCTGCATTGTGAGTTGCCGGCCTCCATAATTCAGAACGATGTTGGCGCTCGAAAACCCGCCCAGACCGTAGGGCACAATCACATCGGCTTGCGAAGCGGAAGCATAAAGAACAGGCGCCAGGGCCGCCCCGCCGTTGCCGTAATTGAATAAGACGGACATGCTGGCGAGGTTCGTGCTCACCCTGCCCAGCACGGCCGGGATGGCATTCGTTGCACCGGGAGAGGGGCCTATAGTAATACCGCTAATCGTGATCACTTCCCCTGGCGCCACTGCTCCGCTTGCGAAACTCGCGCCATTCACCACGCTCAGAATCGTCGCCGGCGGCGCAATCGAAGACAACAATCCGTGCTGCAGGTTGCCCACGCCGGCGGTCACGTATAACGTGTTGCGGTCGCCGCCCGTCCCACCATTGCCAAAGACCAGCGCCCAAAGCCCAGGAAACACCAGAGGATTGCCGCTGGTGTCCTCGAGCGTGCCGAGCGATGCGCCTGTGTTCGGATCAAAGGCATTGATCGTGCCGTCGCCGAAGTTGCCCACCAGCAAATCCCCTGCAAACGCGCCAAAAGTCGAAGGTGCAATCGCCATGCCCCAAGGAGCATTCAGCGGAGCGCCGGAGATGAGGTGCTTTACGAGGTTGCCATCGAAATCGAACACCGAGACATAGCCTTGCCCAGCCCCGGCCACGGCGCTTAGCGGGCCTTGCTTGGCATAGGCAACATATAGCTTGCCGGCCAGCGGCCAGATGTTAAAGGGCGCGTAACCTGCCGGCACTGCGGGATCGGCGAACCCGCTTGAAGCGGTGGTGGGCGCCCATGTGCCGCTGTAGATCTCGATCTTGCCGCTAGCGAAGTTCGGTGCATAGAGTTGGGCTCCGCCCGCTGAATTAGTACCGATCGCGAGACCATAGTAAACAGCCCCGGAGGACGAATTGTTGACCTGAATGCTCGCTGCCGAGCCGCCGTTCCAGGCCGAAATGGTGCCATCCTCGGTCGAGAATATGAAGCTCGCCTTGTTCCCATTGGCCAGAAGAAAGGAGCTGGTGTTATTGAAGACCTGCCCTGTAGGCGTGCCCTTCGCCCCGCTTGCCGCTGCCGGGATCGTCACCACCAGCGGAAGGATCGCCCCCGAGCCGTTATAGACTGTGGCCGTACCGCTACCGGTGTTTGAGACCCAGAAAGGACTTGTGGCGCTCAAAGCTATACCCCAGGGATTTACCAAATTCGGGTCGGTTACGGCGGCAACCCCTGGTGTGTCGGAAATTAGGTCGTGACGGACGAAAGCGTTAGCGCCGGCGGCCAGCATGGCAATCGGCAGCAGCAGCAATACACAGGCACAGCGTGCGATTCGGAACATGATCACCTCTAAACAGGGCGATTATAAACCGGGCTTTTCGGTGTGAAATGTAAAAACTTGGCTGTAGTTGGCGATTCTGAAAACGCCGAGTTTCCTGAGTCCCTGCGTACCGGGGCAGCAAGCGTGCAATACAATGAAGAACGTGGAAGGGCCGAACGTGGAAGCAGATGCCAGATTGCGAATGGCTGCGGAGCGGTTGGATTCCGTACGCCGCGAAATTGCGAAGGTTATTGTGGGACAGGACGACGTGGTCGAAGGGGTCCTGATTTGCCTCCTCGCCGGAGGCCACGTGCTGCTGGAGGGAGTACCCGGCCTCGGGAAAACCACCCTTCTCCGCACCCTTGCCCGTACTCTGCAACTCAAGTATTCCCGAATCCAGTTCACACCCGATCTCATGCCCGCCGATATCGTGGGCAGTATGATTATCGAGACCGAGGATCGCGGCGCTAAGGCTCTCCGCTTTCAGCCTGGCCCGATCTTCGCCCATCTTGTGCTGGCCGACGAAATCAATCGCGCCACGCCCAAAACCCAATCGGCGCTGCTCGAAGCCATGCAGGAGAGAACGGTCACCAGCGGCACCTCCACCCACGAACTGGAGCGCCCCTTCCTCGTCATGGCTACTCAAAACCCCATTGAGATGGAAGGCACCTACCCGCTTCCCGAGGCTCAACTCGATCGGTTCCTCATGAAGATCCTGGTCACCTATCCCAACCGCGAGGAACTCGGCCGGATCGTGGATCGCACCATCCAGCCGGAAGAAGCGACCCCGGAGGCCGTGATGAATCGCGACGAGATCCTCGAAGTCCGCGCCGTCTGCCGTCAGGTGCTCGTCGCGCCGCATGTGCAGGACTACGCCATTCACCTGGTAATGGCCACGCAACCTGAGCAGAAGGAGGCGCACGAGCTTTCGCGCAAGTATATCCGCTACGGCAGCTCACCCCGCGGCGCGCAAGCGCTGGTAGAATGCGGGCGCGTGCTGGCGCTGATGCGCGGCCGCTATCATCTCGCCGCCGAAGACGTGCAGCAGGTGGCCCCCGCCGTGCTCCGCCACCGCATCATTTTAAATTTCGATGCCCATGCCGATGGGCAAACACCCGAAACCATCCTCGCCTCCATCATTAAAGGCGTAACCGCTCAAGTCTCCGTCGCATAGGTGGCCCTTCATGACTCCCGGCGCTCCTCTTCTGGACCGGCAGTTCCTCGAACGGCTGGAACGGCTCACGATTCACTGGCAGAAATCGTTTGCCGGTCTGGTTGGCGGCCACAACAGCTCTCGTTTTGCTGGGGCCGGGCAGGAATTTCTCGATCACCGCAACTTCCATCACGGCGATGATCTGCGCGCGGTAAACTGGCGCGCGTATCTGCGCCTCGAAAAGCTTTTCCTGAAGATGTTCCAGGTAGAGCCGCGCGTGCCCGTTCGCATGCTGCTCGATTTGAGCGCCTCCATGACCGCCCATAGCGGTCTGAAAATAGACTACGCGCGTAAACTGGCGGCCGCGCTATGTTATGTGGGCTTGGTGCGGCTGGATAGCATCGAGCTCCACGGATTCTCGGACCGGCTTTCGAACCGGCTCTTTTCCACCGGCGGCCGGCACCGGATTTCCGCGGTGATGGAGGGCATCGCCGCCATGCCCGCCGGCGGCCTCACCGATTATCTCAGCGTGATTCGCGAGTTCATCGGCAATTACTCCTCGCGCGGTGTCGTGATCATTCTCTCCGATTTCCTCGACGACGCAGGCTGCGACAGGGCCCTAGGCTATCTTGCCGATTTCGGCCATGAGCTGATGCTGCTGCAGATCTGGTCCGATGAAGACCGCACGCCGCCCTGGATGGGCGAACTCGATCTCCGCGACTCCGAAACCGGCGCCGCCCTAAAACTCGATGTGGATGAAATCGCGCACGAACGCTACACGCACGCATTTGACGAATATGCTTCGGAACTCCAACGGCTCGCCCTCCGCAGCGGCGGCCGTTATGCCGGAATCGCAACTTCCCAGCCGCTCGAAGAGGTGATCTTCGGCGATCTGATCCGCATGCGGGGAGTAGCTTAAGGCGCGCTCATGTATCTCCTAAACCTCACCCTTGCGCAGTTCCTTACGGTTTTCGGCGCGGTCGCTGCCGTTTCCGTTGCCCTGTATCTTCTGGACCGTTCCCGCCGCCGCCAGGTGGTTTCTACCCTGCGCTTCTGGGCCGCGGCCGAGCAGCCCTCGGTGGTCGCGCGCCGCCGCCGCATCCAGCAGCCGTGGTCGCTGGTCTTGCAGCTCATCAGCATGGTTCTGCTGCTGCTGGCTCTCGCGGGCTTGCGCTTCGGCTCCCCCGGTCCCGGCGGACGCGATCACGTGCTGATTGTCGATACCTCCGCGTGGATGGCGGCGCGCACCGGCAACCGTACTCTAATGGATGTCGCCCGCCAGCGCGCCCTGCAATATGTGCGCGCGCTGCCTCCCACTGACCGCGTGATGCTGGTGCGCGCCGATGCTTTGGCCACCCCCGCTACGGTATTTGAACCCGAGCGGCGCAAAGTAGAAGCCGCGATTCTGGCTTCGAACCCCAGTTCCACGGCATTGAATCTCGATCAGGCGCTAGCGTTCGCGCGGCGCATTCAGTCGCAGAGCGGCCGGCGTCCTGGGGAAATCGCTCTGGTCTCCACCGGCCACATTGCCGGGGCAGATTCCGCTACGGCCCCCACGCTGCCCCGCAACTTGCGCTTCCTGCCTGTGCCGGATGCCGTCGAAAATGCCGGCCTGCGTAAGATCGGCGTGCGCCGCTCGATGGAAGATCCCGATCTGTGGGAAATCTATGTCTCCGCCCACAACTACGGCTCGCGTGCCCGAACCGTAAC
>DATBID010000116.1:0-8630 GCA_036557125.1 Bryobacteraceae bacterium
GGCGGAGATGGCCTCGAAGCCGTATTCATCCGCGCTCCCGCAATCCGCCGCACGGGGCCGACCGCAAAGGTGCTGGCCCGGTATCAAGGCAATCCCGTGCTGGTGGAAGAGGGCAGGCACATGGTGGCCACCTTTCACCCCGAACTGACTCCAGACCCGCGCGTGCACGCGCTCTTTCTTGAAAAGGTGACGATAGAGCCCAACACATGAGCGCCCCGAAGCGTGTCCTGTTTTTGTGCATCGGCAATGCCTGCCGCAGCCAGATGGCCGAGGCGTTCGCCCGCGCCTACGGAAGTGATGTCCTGGCGCCTGCGAGCGCGGGCTTCGCGCCCGCGTCGAGAGTCCCCGAAGATACGATTCGCGCAATGGAGGAGAAGAACCTGGATGTGCGCTCGCAAGTTCCGAAAAGCATTTCGGATTTGAGCGGCGTTGAATTCGATCTCATCATCAATATGAGCGGGTATCCATTGCCCCAGGTAAATGGCGCACCACTGCGCGAATGGGATGTGCCCGACCCGGTTTTGATGGATTACAAGGAACACTGCCGCGTGCGCGACCAGATCGAAATGCGGGTGATGAAGCTGATTCTCGAGATGCGCCGCGAACAGAAACAAGCTTCCAATAAGGGCTAATTCGAGGCGCGGCGCTCGCATCCTCAATCTGATAACATTTGTGTCCATGAAAACGGCGAACCTTCACTTTCTGTTCCCGGCTCTCATCGCGGCCCCCGCGCTCCTTTTTCCAGGCGGCCTCCAAGCCAGCGGGTGCGGCGTGATCAAACCCGACGCAACCGACGCCGTTGCTGCGGCGCCGGAAAACCACAAAGTGATTCTGGAGAACGATCAGGTGCGGGTTTTGGAGGCCAGAGTCCCGCTGCACAGCAAGGAAGTGCCCCACACGCACTTCTGGCCCAGCGTGTTCTTCGAGCAGACGTCACTGCCGAGCGAGCCATCCTTTCAAACTGTAAACATTCGCTGGTCGGCTGGCGGCCCGAGCAAGGGCTTCGCCTCAAGCGACCGCGATCGCCACAACCTGCTTATCGAACTGAAGGATACCGATTGCCGGCCGGCCAAGATCGAGCCGCTGCCCGCTACGGATGCGGTCGCCATCCACGACCCGAACATGACTGTGGTGCTGGAAAATCAGTATGTCCGCGTGCTGAGCGTGCGCATTCCGCCCGGTGAAAAAGAACCTTGGCACACCCACACCTGGCCGGCCGTGGTAGTTTATTTCCGGCTTCCTCCCTCACGCCGGCTGGCCCCCGATGGCACGTCCACCTCGCGCGGCGAGTTGAAAGAATTGCAGGTCACCTTCGATCCGCACAGCCAGCCTCTCCACTCAGTGGAGAATCTCGGCAAGGTGCCGTATCAAGCTTACCGGGTGGAGTTGAAGCCGACGACAAAAATCGCGCTGGTTCGGGGAAACGCCGCTGTGCGCTAAGATGGGAATGCCTTTTTCCGCGGATGTGGCGAAATTGGCAGACGCGCTGGATTTAGGTTCCAAACGGGACCTACCTCAGCGCAGTCTATAATTCAATAATTCTGTCAAGTAATTTACCTTAATGTACAGAAGGGTATAGTTCTGTGTGTTATCAATGGCTTCTGAGGAAGGCAAAACAACACTCGTGAACAAAATGTTCCGATTGACGCCGGCTGAGGCTCGGGCTTTCGAAATGCTGAAGGCAGAGACGGGGCCGCGCGCGGGACGGCGCCTCGCAGCTGAAGCGATCGATCTAGTGTTGATGCATCACGGGAAGCAACCGGTCGGCCCGTTGCGGGGCGAGCGACCAGGAAAAAAAGAACCCCTGAGCCAACCGTACCCCCCACGGTTCTGCTGTTGGGGGCTCGAAAACGTGAGGAAAACGAACCCCAAAAACTTGAGGCATGCTGGCGCTTGGGCCTCTTTTTGAAATTGGCATGGGCGATTCGGAGTCGCTGGGGCCTCCACGATTTGCCCCAAAAATTTTCGGCCAAAAATCGCCGCCACCCACTCCAAGGAATTTCGCTACTCGCGCGCTGACCCGGCACATGGGAAACTGTCCCGAGAGAAATCGGCGGAAGAGCCTTACCGAAATGCCGCACGATCGTGTGCCCGATGGATGATAAGGCCGCCCGAATCTCTGCGCATTCCGTCCGACATCTCGCAATAGGCCGTCGTATGAGGGGCGTTGCGGTTGGCCGAGTATCCGGAGCTGCTTGCCAACGTGGCGCGGCCCCGCCGTCGCGGAGGGCGGAATCCCTACGCTTCAGGAATGAAGTTTTTAGAAGGTTTTCCCCCACTGGGACCACAACGTACCACATCTTATAGTGCTTCAGGGGCACTGGACGAATCAGGAATGAGGAGTGCAGAATAGTTGCCTCTAAAGAGAAAGGGGTTTCTGTGGCAACAAAGGAACGCAGAGTTAGCCGCCGCTATCCAGTGTCTGCGGGCTTCTCATATATACAAGTCGATGCGAACGGCGGCAGATAGTGATCAGTTTCTCGACTCATAGGAGTGATTTTATGCCCCTCGCAACTACGTTCGCCTTAACGCAAGATATTCGGAATTGCTGGCGCTGCGGAGCAGAATTTAAAATCGACCGGAAGGAGCGGATTTGCTCTGCCTGTCGCAAGCCAAAGCGGCCGACATCAGAGTCTGTACAGCGCCATCTCACGTTTCGAGAGAGACAGATTATCGAGCTAGTCAAGGAAGCCAAGCTGAACAGAGAAATCGCAGTTTTGTTGCACCTTTCGGAAGGAACCATTAAAGAGTATCTGAATAAGATTTTCCGAAAGATCGACGTAAAGAATCGGACCGAGTTGGCAGTTTGGTCTCTAGATCATCCGGCCGAGTGTTCGATCGAGCGCATTTCGAGCGTTAGAAACCAGGCCCACATGTCAGCCTCTGACCCATTGTTGTAACGGTCGTGAACTGAGCAGAATAGAGGAAAGTTCCTTCCGGATGCCTCAGGAGGTTAGGGCGGTAAGACTAGATAGTGGTAGCTATTTGCGACTTTGATGGACCGCCAGTACCGTGCTCCGCCGAGGTAGGTCTCCACTCAGCGGAGGGTGTGGGATGGGGCTGAGGTCAACCTGACAAATCCGGCCCACCGCATCCAATACGTGCTGCGCGGCGCGATCAGAAAACGCGGCGGCGCACTCCTCTGCGCCTCTACTGTTTTCAGAGGCGCGGCAAAGTAAGGCGAGCATACCAGTTCTAGTACAACTGGCCCAGATTCCTGGGATAACTCCGCTTTAAATTAGACATTGACACTGAATTCGATACCAGTTAAGTTTATCACCCGTATAGATCTGAATTCCGGTGCGCATTCGTAATGCTCCCTCGATGAGGGTCAGTAGTTTGAGCGACCAAGAAATCTGCTCTAAGGAGACGTGTATGCCTACACTTCGTGTTTTGCGCTACGTTCCGGTACTCATTGTGCCTGTGACCTTGTCGATTATGATGGCTTTCCCGGTGTCAGCAGCGACGATCTCACCTAACGCCAAAGACAAAGCGACGACAGTTACTGTTACCAATACCAATGACAGCGGGGCGGGTTCCCTGCGGAATGCGATTACCAGCGCCTCATCCGGCGATACGATCAAGTTCAATCTGACCAGCTACCCAGCGACGATCACGCTGAGCAGCACCCTCATCATTAATACCGACCTGACGATTAGCGGCCCCGGCGCCTCCAATCTGGCAATCAGCGCAAGCGGATACCGTTACACTTCGCATGACATCCTCTCGATCAGCCCCGGAGTAACCGCTACGATATCCGGTATAGCCATCCAGCAGGGGGGGGATGGGATCAGCTGTGGTGGCGGGATTTACAATGCGGGAACGCTGACCCTTACTAAGACGAGTGTGGGCGATAACTTTAACTATAACGGCGCCGGCATCTGCAATATTGGAACGCTCAAGATCAGCGACAGCACTGTCTCCAGCAACATTATTAACTGGGAATTGGGCTTGCCCAATGGCACCTCAGGCGGGGGGATCTGGAACGGGGGAACGCTGATTCTCAACCGCACAACTGTTTCAGGGAACTTTGGATCCTACTATAGTGTTGGCGGCGGCATCTACAACCTGGGAACGGTAATCATGAGCAGCAGCACCGTCTCGGGCAATCTAGTTTATTCGGGCGGTGGTTTGGCGAATTCGGGAACGATGATCCTGACCGACAGCACGGTTTCTGGAAATTTCGCCATTGATAGCGTCGGTGGCATTTCCAACACAGGGAAGCTCACGATCAGCGATAGCTTGATCTCGGGGAATGGGACAGGGAGTTCCTTCGGCGGCAACGGCGCCGGCATCAGCAACGACTACACCGGGGACCTCACGGTCAACAACAGCACAGTCACGGGGAATGGCGGCGGTTATTACGTTTCGGCCGGCATCGACACCTTTGGGGGAACGGTAGTGCTCAACAACGATACCATCGCTTGGAATCCGGCGGGGATCATCCGTGATACCTTCGCTGGGGGCCAACCAACGGTGATAGTGAAGAACACCATTGTGGCGAATAATGGAACAAACTGTGAGGCGGTTGCCATCAATTCGTATGGACACAACCTCTCGGACGACAACTCGTGTGCGTTCTTGGGCCCCGGCGACCAGATGAATACGCCAGCCGGACTAGATCCAAACGCTGTTCAAAACAACGGCGGTGCAACGGAGACGATAGCCTTGCTGCCGACCAGCCCCGCCGTGAATGCAGTCCCGCTAAGCTTTTGCACCGCTGTAGACGGTACTCCCATCGCCACCGATCAGCGTGGTATCCCTCGGCCCCAAGGCTCGGGCTGCGATATCGGCGCTTTTGAATATCTGGCGATTACGGCACTGGCTCCCAGTTCAGGTACGACCTGCGATGGCGTCTACGACGGCACGTTCAACGGCAACATCACAGTATCCGCAGGCCAAAATTGTGTCTTCTTCAATGGCGGAGTGACCGGGAACGTGCATCAAAACGGCGGTAACCTGGTGCTATTTCAATCTCACGTCGGTGGCAACGTGCAGGTCAACGGAAGCGGCGCGTTCAGTGTCGGCCCCAGCTCTACGATCAGCGGCAACCTTCAAATCCAGAGTCTTCCGACCGGCTCCGGTCAGAATCAGATTTGCGGAACCAATGTGCGCGGCGATCTACAAGTACAGAACAACGGGACAGCCATTTTGATCGGGGCCAACCCTCCGATCGCGTGCGTTGGCAATACTGTCAGCGGCAATCTTCAGGTGCAGAGTAATTGGGCAGCAACAAGCGTCGTCGGAAATATTGTCGGCGGCAACCTACAGGACCAAGCTAACATTGCGCCGACCCAGGTATTCAATAACTTGGTCTCCGGCAACCTCCAATGCCAGGGCGATGCGGCGATACAAGGCGGCGGGAATACAGTTGGCGGGAAGAAGCAGGGGCAGTGCGCGGGGTTCTAATAGGCCAAGCACGGCGCTCGGCAAACCTGACGGTGGTACACCGTGCCAAACTTTGAGATCCGCAGCCAAAAAAGTCGGGCGCGCGCGTACTACGAGGAGGAGAGCCTCTGGTGCGCGTCCAGCAAGCGCCGCGTTGAACCGGGCACGGCGGATGCGGCAGCGCGATCGGTTCGCTGGGACGCTCCTTCCAAAATATTCGGCGAATTTGCAGAAAAATCCTTTGGTGGGCAGTCACAGAACCGCCTTCCAAGAACGTGTCCCGATGGGGCCTCCTCGTGGCTTACAGAGTAGAGGCGCTGAAAATGAGCAACGCTGTAGAACCGTTCCCGCCGCTAGTCTTGTGCGCTGTGAACGGATGGGAGACTGGCACGAAGCGCCGCCACCATGGAATTCTGTGATAGGTGGTTACCGATGACCGGAGCACGCCCGCCGCTCGGGCGAAACTCATTCGACGCAGCCATGAGCTCAACCAGAACTCCGGCGCCGAACCCATTCGACCTGCTTATCGAGGCGATTGCCAAGCGTACCGCGGAAATCCTCCGCCATGATCTTGGGCTGGAACCCAAGCGCCTTCTGACGGTGAAAGAAGCAGCCGATTACATTAGCCGATCCGAGCGCAGCCTGCGCCAAATGATCGCGCAGGGCCCAGTTCCTGTGATACGCGAGGGCCGTGCGGTGCGGCTGGATCGGCGAGTACTGGATGAGTGGATCGACTTAAGGGATTCAAGAGATAAAATGCTCTTCATGTCCAAACGTCGCCAGCGAGGAAGCGGTTCATTAAACTTCGCGGGCGTGTCTGGTGGATCTGCTATGTCGCTGCCGGCCGCCCCGATCTGGGAATCGAGCCATAGCCCTGACAAGCAGGTCGCTGAGAACCTTCTCAAGCAGCGCATCGGTGAAGTTGCGGGGGGCAGGGATATCAGTCCCGAAAAGGCTACCATCGCCGACCTGTGCGCGCTCGTGCTCGCTGACTACCAGTTGCGAAAGCTGCGCGATCTAAACACGGTTGAATGGCGCTACGAAGCTCACATAAAGCCAGCGATGGGATCGTTGCCGGCCTCCCGCTTCGGTCCGGCCAAGTTCGTGCGTACGTGGCTGGCCGCCGCGCCGAGAAAGCGTCAGACGCCACGATCAATCGGGAACTGGCCATCATCCGCCGCGGTTTTAGCCTCGGCCTTCAGGAGGACCCGCCGCTGGTAAGGCGCGTGCCAAAGCTTCCCCAACTCACCGAAGAGAATGCGAGGCAGGCTTCCTGGAGCAATGGCAGTACGAGCGGCTGCTCAGCGAACTATCCGACCGCCTCAAGGCGCTATTCGTGTGCGCCTACCACGTAGGCACGCGCAAGGGCGAACTGCGCAAGATTCAGTGGAGCCAAGTGGACTTTGAGGCCAGCAAGATCAACTTCAGTGCCGCGCAGACGAAGGGCAAGGCCGCCCGCTCGGTGCCGATCTACGGCGAGATGCGGGACTGGCTGGAGCATCAGAGGCAGCAGGCCCGCGCTGGTTGTCCGTGGGTCTTCTTCTACCGATCACAACCCGTAGGCGCTCATCTAGACGGATGGCGTGAAGCGTGCGAGCGCGCTGGCGTGCCCAATCTTCTGTTCCACGATCCGCGGCGCTCGGCCGTCCGCAACATGCCGCCCGCCGGTATTCCACGCCCTGTCGCGATGGCCATCACGGGCCACAAGACCGAGAGCATGTACCGGCGTTACGATATCGCAAGTGAGGCCGATCTCAGCGGTGCGGGCGAGCAGATGGAGCGGTATCTACTGAACCCAGCGGAAGGCAAGACTACAGCGCGGGAAATAGACACGCTAATGGACAGTCCTGTCGTGCTAAACTGTTACCAAGTTACTGAAAACGCAACACATGCGGATGTGGCGAAATTGGCAGACGCGCTGGATTTAGGTTCCAGTTCCCGCAAGGGAGTGGGGGTTCAAGTCCCTTCATCCGCACCAGCAGAAAATGCTCCTTTAGGATTCTAGAATCCGCCTCAAATACTCCATCTGGGCCTTAGTTTGCTCAACGGCGTTCCCTGGGGCATCGCGATACTCGCGCTCGATGATCCCGTAAATCGGCCATTTGTTGTCGCGGATTAGCGTCAGACATTCTTTGATCGGAGTGTCACCGGTTCCGAGCGCTACGTTGGGGCCGCCGTTCCGTTTGCGGTCCTTAATGTGAATGTGGGTGATCCGATCGTGGTGCTTCTTCAGGAAATCCACGGCATCATTATTGCCCGCGGTAAAGTGGCCGATATCCAGGTTGATCGCAAAGTTCCTGGACATCGCGAGCAGCTTTTCCATGCTTTCCGGCCTGGCTACTTCATTTGGATCGTTGACCATTGCATGGGGATGCCAGGCCGGCTTGATCTTGTATTTTTCCGCAAATGGAATCAGCCGAGGCGCCACATCCAAGCGGCTCTGATTGGTGCAGAAGCAGGTCACTCGAAGGGCCTGCATTTGTTTGAAGACAGCGTCGATCTCCTGGTCAGTGAAGTCAAGGTCAAAAGTCATGACGTAAGAGAAGAGGTTCAAACCGGCGTCGTCGAACTTTTTCCGGATCTCCTGGAAGCGGCTTAGCGGCGTTTTGAGCCGCCATTCGCGTACGACTGCGCGCGATTTCTCGTATTCCGGTGTCATGGGGTTGGGAGGATGGCCGAAGTTCACAGCACCGACGAGTCGCGGTTCGAGCAGGTTTACGAGCTCAATATTGGCTGCGCCGACTGCCAGGCAGCCATTGATTACAGTGTCAACGACGTCCGTTCCCGCAGGGATTTCGGGAAGGGGGTTCAGAGAACCGGTAATCAGCCCCATCTTGACACCGCGGATGGTGGAATCGATCTTTGCCGCGTTCAACGCCGGCAGGCCCGCAAACGCTATGCCGCCGAGAGCCAATCTTCCAAACTGACGTCTGGTTTGCACCGTGATTATTCCTCCTAATGCAAAATCGACCGAATGACCAGGTTGAGCGCGATCATCACCACGGAGAATGCCGGAATGACAAGCAGTGCCTTATTCAGCCGCTTGGGATCGCCGCCTGCGATTGCTCCGATTAACCGGGAACTGACTGCCAACCCGATCCAGCCACACGTGACAGCGAAACCGATTGCCGTGCCGGTCATTCTGGGAAACGCGTTGCCCACAATCGCGAGGGTGGTGGGGAATACTGGCGCCATGGACACGCCGGCGAGAAACACGAGAATCCAAGCCGCCCCAATACTGC
>DATBID010000117.1:0-36153 GCA_036557125.1 Bryobacteraceae bacterium
CCTTCCCAACTACGGCTCGAAGATGGGCGTCGATGCCACGCGCAAGTGGCCTGGAGAAGGCTTCACGCGCCCGTGGCCAGGCGTCATCGAAATGTCGCCCGAAGTAAAGCGGCGCGTGGACGAGTTGTGGAAGAAGGCGGGATTCTAGCGTACAGGAATTCTGTACAATTAAAACATGGAAACCACTTACTCAAACCTGCGGGAGAACCTGGCGGATTTCCTGGACCGGGTCGTAGATGACCAGGAGATTGTTATCGTGCGCCGAAAAGGGGCGAGAGATGTGGCCCTGGTTCCGGCAAGCGAACTGGCCAGCCTGATGGAAACCGCCTATCTTCTGCGTTCCCCACGAAATGCGCAACGTCTGCGGGCCGCGCTGCGCGACGCGAAAGCCGGCAAAGGTACACGAATGACACTCGATCAATTGCGCCGTGAGATTGGTCTTGAGCAGAGTTGAACGCACAGCTATCTTTCAACGGCAATTCCTGGACGACTTTCGGTATTGGGTAAAGGCCGATCGAAACACGGCGCTCCGCATTTTCGACCTAATAGATGCCACGTTGCGCGATCCGTTCGTAGGAATCGGAAAGCCTGAGCCTCTCCGCCACGAATTTGCGGGCTGTTGGTCGAGACGGATCACGCCGGCGCATCGGCTAATCTATCGCGTTACTCTCGAACAGATTGACTTCTTGCAAGCCCGTTATCACTACTAGGTACAGATGCCATTTGTGATGGTTCGATGAAACTAGTTATCGACACCAGTATCAAGACCTCGCGCCGCCTGCATATTCACGTTGGCGCCGGACGAACGGTTTCCATTCTCAAGTTTGCTTTGATGGCGATCATCTGGGTGGCGGCGGCGAAAGCGCAGCAACTCGGCCACAAGGTGCTGGGCAGCGCCGGGCTATTCGCCGGTTCACAGCCGGATAGCGGTCTTTATGTCATCGATCAGTTTGCCGCCTACAGCTCCGACGAGGTTTTCGACAGGACGGGACATCGTATTCCGGTCGGGCTTGACCTGGATGCGTGGACAAGCCCTGTTGGCTTCCAGATGACATTCAAATTGCCATGGCGTTCCATGTACATGAATTTCTCAGCAGCCGCCCCAATTGCTCAGGTCAGCCTCCAGATCAGCCAGCCGGAGGCCAGCGTAGATGATTTTGGGTTCGGAGATGTTTACGTACAGCCCATAAAAGTCGGGTGGAAGATGACGCGGATGGATATCGTGACGGGATACTCTTTCTACGCCCCGACGGGACTCTATACTCCCCGGGCAAGCGGCGGTATTGGACAAGGCCAATGGACTCATGAATTCTCGGCCGGCGGCTTGGCCTACTTCGACCGCGCCAAGACATGGAGTATTTCCGCTCTGACAAGTTACGACCTGAACCAGCATAAGGAGGGCATCGACATCACGCGCGGCGATACTTTTCAATTTCAGGGCGGCGCGGGCAAGACTTTTCGCCGGCCCGGCAAGACTCTCCAAAGTTTATCGATCGGAGTGGCCGGATACGGGTTATGGCAAGTGCGGGACGATCGCGGGGCTGATCTTCCCGCCGCTCTTCGCGGCGCCCGGGACCTTGCCCTCGGTTTGGGGCCCGAACTCGATTCTGCTATCGCTCCGATCCGCGGCCAGATTACTGTGCGTTACTGCCGCGACGTCGCAGTCAAAGCGCGTCCGCTGGGGCGCCTCCTTGTGATTCAACTCACGATCCTGGCTCGGCGTTGAGACCGGGGGCGCAGCATGCAGGCCAGGAAACCACCCTCTCGGCCTTGCTATACTGTCCTCTTTGGGTGAGGCCCACGTCTGCTTCAAGGCACGTCAGTGCCCAAGCCACCGGAACGCCTTTTCAGCGTCCGGCTAAGTTCCTGAAACCTGGAGGTTTTCTTGACGCTTTTTGCTTTTGACCGCGCGCACCCCGGGCGTGCGCTCCTGCGAATCCTCTTTTCGCTGCTTCTGCTGGCTGTGTTGGCCGCGCCGTTGTTGGCGCAGGAGCAAGCCGGGGGCGAGGCCAATCTCATTCTTCCGAGTCTCAACAGCGCTACGTTCCTGAACGGCGTGAATGGACGAACGTTGCTTATGGGCGGTCTCGTGGTCAGTGCCCTGGGCTTCGTGTTTGGCCTGATGATTTTCATGCGTCTCCGCAATATGCCGGTACATTCCTCGATGCGCGAAGTCTCGGAGCTGATCTACGAAACCTGCAAAACCTACCTCGCGACTCAAGGTAAGTTCCTCTTGCTGCTGGAGTTGTTCATCGCCGTAATCATCGTCTTTTACTTCGGCTTTCTGCAGGACATGGCCGCCTACCGCGTCCTCATCATTCTGCTATTTAGCGTCATAGGCATAATGGGCAGCTTCTCGGTGGCGGCGTTCGGCATGCGGGTCAACACCTACGCAAATTCGCGGACCGCCTTCGCGTCGCTTTCCGGCAAAGCATATCCCTGCTACAACATTCCACTCCAAGCGGGAATGAGTATTGGCATGATGCTCGTCTGCGTCGAGCTGGTCATCATGCTCTTCATCCTGCTGTTCGTCCCCGGCAATCTCGCCGGCCCATGCTTCATCGGATTCGCCATCGGTGAATCGCTGGGCGCCGCGGCGCTCCGCGTAGCGGGCGGCATCTTCACCAAAATCGCGGATATCGGCTCCGACCTCATGAAGATCGTCTTCCGCATCAAGGAAGACGATGTCCGCAACCCAGGCGTAATCGCCGATTGCACCGGCGACAACGCGGGCGATTCTGTCGGCCCCTCAGCCGATGGCTTCGAGACCTATGGCGTTACCGGCGTCGCCCTCATCACCTTCATCCTGCTCGCGGTCCACAGCGATCTGGTGAAGGTGCAGCTACTCGTATGGATTTTCGCCATGCGCGTCATGATGTTGATCTCCTCCGCCCTCGGCTACTTCATCAACGGCGCCTTCGCCAAAGCCCGCTACGGAAACGCGGAGAAAATGAACTTCGAGGCCCCGCTCACCAGTCTGGTCTGGCTCACCTCCCTGTTTTCCATCGGCCTCACGTTTCTGGTCAGCTATTTCATGATCCCGGATCTCGGCGGCGATGCCAGTCTCTGGTGGAAACTCTCTATCGTGATCAGTTGCGGCACTCTCGCCGGCGCGATCATTCCCGAGTTCGTCAAGGTGTTTACGTCTACCCACTCCCGCCACGTGCGAGAAATCGTCACCAGCTCCCGTGAGGGCGGGGCGTCGCTTAACATTCTTTCCGGCTTTGTTGCCGGCAACTTCAGCGGGTTCTGGCTGGGCTTCACCATGCTGGCTTTGATGACGATCGCCTATGCCACTAGTATTTACTTTCCGCCAATGATGATGGTGGCGCCCGCGGTATTTGCCTTCGGCCTGGTGGCCTTCGGGTTCCTCGGCATGGGTCCGGTGACTATCGCGGTCGATAGCTACGGCCCGGTTACCGACAACGCCCAGTCCATTTACGAACTCTCTACGATCGAAACGCTCCCCGGTGTCAGTAGCGAAATTCAGAAAACCTTCGGTTTCTCCCCCTCGTTCGAGCGTGCCAAGGAAAACCTCGAAGAAAACGATGGCGCCGGCAACACTTTCAAAGCGACTTCCAAGCCGGTCTTGATTGGCACCGCTGTGGTAGGCGCCACCACCATGATCTTCTCCACCATCGTGGCGCTCACCAATGGCCTCACTGTGAATCTCGATAAGCTCTCGCTCATGTATGCGCCGTTCCTGCTGGGCCTGATCGCCGGCGGCGGCGTCATCTATTGGTTCACCGGCGCAAGCGCCCAGGCCGTTACCACCGGGGCGTACCGCGCTGTGGAGTTCATCAAGCGCCATATCAAGCTGGAAAGCGTAGAAAAGGCTTCGGTGGCCGATTCCAAGAAGGTCGTCGAAATTTGCACGCAATACGCGCAGAAGGGCATGCTCAACATCTTCCTCACGGTGTTCTTCATCACCCTGGCTTTCGCGTTCATCGAGCCATTCTTCTTTGTCGGCTATCTGATTTCGATCGCGCTATTTGGCTTGTATCAGGCGATCTTCATGGCAAATGCGGGCGGCGCCTGGGACAACGCCAAGAAGGTAGTAGAAACCGAACTGCGCGCGAAGGGAACAGACCTGCACGCGGCTACCGTGGTCGGCGATACTGTGGGCGACCCCTTCAAAGACACCAGCTCCGTCGCTCTGAACCCGATTATCAAGTTCACTACGTTGTTCGGCTTGCTGGCGGTCTCTCTTGCGGTCTCTCTTACAAACAAACAAGGGCCGGGGCTCAGCCAGACCCTCGGCGGCGTCTTCTTCCTGGTTGCCCTGTATTTCGTCTTCCGCAGCTTTTACGGCATGCGGATCGAAAGCGGCGCGAAAGATTAATCGGGCAGGCAAAACCGCCTGCCCCTCCATTTACCTGCCGTTTCCAGCTTGTCCGGCCAGTCTCTCCAGAATTTCGGGAATCTCGCACACCGCGCGATTTTCCTGCCTGCCGGTCGCGGCGTGGAATCGCGCGTACGCTGCCGGCTCGAGCAGCCGGGCCACTGCCTGGGCGATCTCGCCGCGGAAATTCCGCAGCACGATCCCTACCCCTTCTTCCTCGACCCACTCAGCGTTGTACCGCTCTTGCGGCAGCGTCCACGCATTCCCCTCCACGATCACCGGCAGCCGCATATGCACCGCTTCGCTGATGCTGCCCGGCCCCGGCTTGCCGATAAAATAATCGGCCAATTGCATGTAGCGCGGCACTTCCCTGGTGAAGCCCTCGACAAAAATGGGCGCGCCGTGCTCTGGAGCATAGCGCCTCAACTTGTCGGCCAGTTTGGTGTTGTGCCCGCAAATTAGCAAAAGCTGCCTTCCCCGCAGCCGGCGCGCGATGTCGAGCATCACCGCGGCGCCCTGCCCTCCGAACAAGACCAGCCCCACCGGTTCTTCCGCCCGGAACCCCAGCTTTGCGCGCTCCACCGCCCGCTCCTTGAGTCCCATTGGCTGAAGTTCATAGAAACCCGGATTCAGAATCATCCCCGATACACGAAACACGCGAGATCGGTCGTGCCCGAGCGCCAAAGCTTGCTCGACCGCCTTATCCGTTCCGCAGATCACGTACTGTGCCTGCTCCGGCCGCGGCGGCTCAATCCAAAAATGGGGTGGGTAGTCGGCCAGATCCGTCAAAATTGTCACAAAAGGAACCGTGGGGAGCACGTTGTGTAAACTCTCCGCCTGCGCGCGATTGAAATTCGGCACCAGGGAAACCACCAGATCCGGACGGT
The DNA here is from genome assembly GCA_036557125.1 of Bryobacteraceae bacterium. Taxonomy (GTDB): domain Bacteria; phylum Acidobacteriota; class Terriglobia; order Bryobacterales; family Bryobacteraceae; genus PSRJ01. The sequence goes on from DATBID010000117.1 coordinate 5,230, forward strand.
TCCGGCTCCACAATTGTTCGAGCAGCCGCACCTGGCGGCGGTGAAACAGCCGGATAACGGCGTGCATTCCTGCCATCATCTGAGGCGATCCCAGCGTCCAACCCTTCTTCAGCATCAGGTTGTACAAATCCTGGAGCCGCAGCCCGGTCACCTTGCGGAAAACATCGATCGAATCCAGCAACTCCTGCAAGTTCACCAGATCCACGTCGAACGGCTTCCCCTGCGCCTGAATCGCGCTGCTCAGTGCGTTCGCCGCCGCCCGGTGTCCCCCGCCTGCGTCAAAAAATACAAAATCCACCCGTGTCGCGAAATTCAAAAATATATTTGCCTCTTTTTCAATTATTTCCCGATTCCTGCCGCCAAAACCGTTCCGCCCTCGTGCTTACATGAAATCAGAGAAGGATTCAATCACTGGCCAGTGACTCTTCTCGTTGTTTGGTGTTCCGCGCTTCCGTCGGGTAGTAGGGCCGGCGGTTGCCGCGGGTGGGCATCGGTGTCCGAAAAGAATTGCGAAAATGCGGCGAATGTGGTTCGATCGGCGGCGGCCAGGCGTTGAGGGCGCTTGGAAGCCGCAAGGTCCTACGGCAGGATCTGCATCAAGTTTGTCGTTCACACCGCGAAGCGGACGGGAGGCCAAAACCTCTCGTCCCCTTTCGACTCTTTCACTCAAAGCCGAAGTGTCTCTATGCTGTACTCCTGTCTCTTTACTCCTGTCCTTATAAGTAAGCGTTCGCACCAATTCTCCGTATCGGAACATCTTATTCGGCGTATGTTTTCCTCCTTGTCACGGTTCTGTAGTCATCCGGCGGCTATAAGTGATTCCAGGAGGCGGTGCTACTCCACTTGCGGGAAACACGGCCTGCCGGAGAAACTATGAGTAGGGCAGTTGTGCTCACATTCATTGCGCATCGCGATCATAAACTGATGCGCCGGATCAATCGTTGGCCGGCGCCGCGCTGGATCCGTATCTGGATGATCTGCGCTACGCGCGGTGGCGATGGCTGGCTCTGGTATGGAATGGGCCTGATCATTCTGCTGTTCGGCGGGGACGCGCGTTTCGCGGCGGTAGCCGCCGCAGCTTTGGCCGCCGGCGCCGGCATCACGGCCTTTCTGCGGCTCAAGAAAACAGCCAGGCGCAAGCGCCCGAACTGCTTCGAGCCCCATTGCTGGGCCACTCTCCTCCCTCCCGATCAGTTCTCCTTCCCGTCAGGCCACACCATCACGGCTTTTGCGGTGGCCGTTTCGCTCAGCATGTTTTACCCAACGCTGGCCGTAGGCCTTTTATTCTGCGCGCTAAGTGTAGGCGCTTCGCGCATTTTGTTGGGAATGCATTTTCTGAGCGATGTGCTGGCCGGAGCGGTCATCGGCTCGGGCCTCGCGTACTTGAGCGTCCACGCCATTCGGTTGTTATAGAACCGGTGAATCGTTACCAAGCCCGTTACCAAGCAACGCTCGGCGCACAATTTTCACGGGCGGAGCGCCCTGCTTCAAGAACGCATCATGGAACGCTTCGAGCGAATATTGCGCTCCTTTGATGCGCTTGTAATCGTCCCGCAACTTGAGAATCTCCAGCTTGCCGAGCGTATACACCAGATAGGTCGGATCGGACGTCCCCCGTTTAGCCTCTTTTTCCGCCATCGGCCGCGTCTGGTAGCCTTCCTTCACGAAAAAGTCTATGCCTTCGGCCAGCGTCATCCTTTGCGTGTGCATTTGAATGCCGACTATGTACCGTGCGTCGCGCAGCAGCGCGTCCTGCAACTGCCCCAGCCGCAGTTTCAGGTCGCCGTTGCCGTAGCCTTCATCGAGCATCATCTGCTCGCAGTAGTGCGCCCAGCCTTCGGCATTGCTGCCCACAGCGATCAGTTTGCGCGTTTTAGTGGGTACGCCCTGCAACCACAAAAACTGCACGTAATGACCGGGGTATGCTTCGTGAATCGCGGTACTGATGATCGTGCCGCGATCCAGCCCTTCCAGGTATTCTTCTTTCTGCTTCGCCGGCCAGCCCGGCTCGGGCAGTGTCACGTTGAAGAATGCCTCCTTGTCCTTCTCGTAAGGGCCCGGCGTATCCATGGAGGCCGTGGTCAGCGCCCGCATGAATGGCGGGGATTCTTCAATAATCGGCGGCGTCGTGGATGGAATCGTCACGATGTGGTGGACCGTAATGTACTCGCGCAGGCCGCTCAGCACATCGCGGAATGAGTCCAGCAGCTTGTTGGCCGGCGGATGGTCCCGCTCCAGATTGTCCAGAATTTGCTGCGGCGTCCGTTTCGCGTCGATTTCGGCTGCCACCTTCCGGAACTCGGCCTGGTTTCGATGCAGGTCGGTATAGCCGATTTCCAGCAGCCGGTCGAGCGGCACATCCACCATCTCGTCATACAGCAGCTTCTTGCGGTAGTTCTCCGCCCCGATGCGGAAATCCCCGTGTGAACGCGGCAGCAGGTCGCTCTTCATCCAATCGCCATACGCCCGCAGATCGCCGATCACCGCGCGGTTCGATTCCTGAAATTCCCCCAAGAGGTGCGCGTCCTTCACTTCGCGGAAGGCTTCCGGCACGTCTCTCTGAAAGAAGCTCACCAACCCCGGCAATTGTTCGAGCGCGATCTCGGTATAGATTTGCGGCGGATTTTTCAGGTTCTCGCGCGCGGATTGAAACACCCGCGGAATCAGCCGTTCACGCGCAATCACCGCGCGCAGCCGCTCCGCCGCGGGAGCGTAGTTCCGGCTCATGATGGTGTAAATCGCGTTCGTAATCCCCGAAGAATATCGGTCCGGATTTTTCTCCCAATCGCGAATCGATTCCAGGCTTAAGAGTTGGCTGTGAATTGAGGCCAGCACCAGTTCGCGATCCGAGGAAACCCAGCCGGAAAGCCCGCGCGGGTCGAAGTTCTCGACCGTTTTCTCCCACTGATGCAATGCCGCGATCTGCGCCTCGATTTCGGCGCGCGAACCTGAAGGCAGCAGCGCGTCATACGGCTGATGAAACCCGGCGGATGTCGCCTGCACCGGATCGAAGCGAAAGACTGCTTCGTCGAAGTAACGATCCGCGAGTTTGCCGAATTCCGCATCGCGGTTCTGCGCGCCGCAGACTGCCGCCAACGCCAACACGAAACCCGATCGCAAAATTGTCTTCATGCTGGAATCTCTGAAGGGAACGCTATCATTATAAGAGTTGTATGAAACACGCTCTGATCGGACTTTTGTGTTTGGCCGTCACGCCGAGCATACAGGTCCTCGCCCAGCCGCCCAAAACCCCGGCTAAACCCGTCACTGAAACCATCGATGGCGTCACCATTACCGACCCCTATCGCTGGCTCGAAGATCAAAATAGCCCGGAAACCCGCGCCTGGATTAAGAGCCAGATGACATACACTGAAGCCACGCTGGCGAGGGTGCCGCAAAGGGAGCACATCCATCAACTTCTCTCCGGGCTGCTGAAAGTTGACGTCATGACCGCGCCTGTCGAGCGCGGCAGCCGTTTCTTCTTCCGCAAGCGCCGCGCCACGGAAGATCAGGCCGTGTTGTATTACCGTCAGGGAGAAAACGGCCAGGACACGCTACTGGTCGATCCCAACCCGCTCAGCCCCGACCACAGCACGTCAGTCCAGCTTCTGGATGTTTCCAATGACGGCCGCCTCGTCGCTTACGGTTTACGGAAGGGTGGGCAGGACGAAGTGTCGGTCCATTTTCGCCTCGTGGACTCCCGCTCCGATCTTGCGGACACTCTCCCGGCCGCCCGCTATGAAAGTGCCTCTATCAAACCCGATCGCAGCGGCATCTATTACGAGGTCGCCACCGCGCAAGGCCCGCGCGTTTTCTATCACGCCATGGGAACGCCGGTTGCGAACGACAAGATGATCTTCGGCCAGCAATACGATGCCACTCATGAAGGCGACTGCTTTATCTCTTCTAATGGCCGCTGGCTGGTTTGCGAATTCCTCACCGGATCGGCCGGCGACAAAGTCGAATTGTACGCTCAGGATCTGAAATCCGGCGGCGCGATGAAGCCAATCGTCACCGGAATCGACGCGCGCTTCCAAGCCGACGTTGCCGGCGACCGCATGTACGTCCAGACCAACTGGAAAGCCCCCAACGAGCGCATTCTTGTAATCGATCTAAATCACCCTGCGACCGAAACCTGGAAAGAGATCGTCCCCGAGCGGCCCTACGTTCTCGATAGTTTTAGCCTCTCCGGCGGCAGGCTCGCTGCCAACTGGCTCGATAACGTGCATTCGCACATTGAAATCCTCACGGACGAAGGCAAGCTGATCCGCCAACTTCAGCTACCTGGCATAGGCGATGCCACCGTGCCGCGCGGCCGCTGGGAATCGGACGTGGCCTTCTATGCTTACAGCTCGCTCAATCAGGCGAACACCATTTACCGCTACAGCATGTCGTCCGGAACCCAAAGCGTATGGTTCCAGCAAAAGCAGCCCTTCGCCCCTTCCACGGTTGAAGTGAAACAGGTCTGGTACAACTCGAAGGACGGCACGCGGGTCCCCATGTTCCTTGCCTATCCGAAGGGCATCAAGCTCGATGGCAGCCACCCCGCGCTGCTCACCGGCTATGGCGGTTTCAATGTAAACGAACTGCCTGTGGCCTCCAACACCGCTCTCGCCTGGCTGGAAATGGGCGGCGTTTATGCCCTGCCTAACCTGCGCGGTGGAGGTGAGTTCGGGGAAAAATGGCACGACGCCGGCAAGCTGGACAAAAAGCAAAACGTCTTTGACGATTTCATCGCCGCCGCCGAATACTTGATTAAAGAGGGCTACACCAGCAAGGATCGCCTCGCTATCAGCGGCCGCTCTAACGGCGGTTTACTCGTGGGCGCAGCCCTCACCCAGCGCCCGGATCTCTTCCGCGCCGTAGTTTGCGGATTTCCCTTGCTCGACATGATTCGCTACGACCGTTTTAAAGTGGCGAAATTCTGGGTGCCCGAATACGGCACGGCCCAGAACCCCAAGCAATTTCCGTTCATCTACAAATATTCGCCCTACCAGCACGTCGAAAAGGGTGGGAAGTACCCCGCCGTGCTGCTGGTTTCCGGCGATTTCGATACGCGCGTTGATCCTTTGCATGCCCGCAAAATGGCGGCTCTGCTCGAAGCCTCCAGCGGCTCCGGCCGCCCTGTCCTGTTGCGGTACGATACCGAATCCGGCCACTCCGCCGGTGTGCCTCTGGATAAGCAAATCGATGAAATGACCGATGAGCTGAGCTTTCTGGCGTGGCAGTTGGACATGAAATAAAATAACCTCTTGTCATCGTCTTCCCCACAAATCCGGGATTCCTTTTTGTCCCGCGCGGCCCGGTGGTTTGCCCATTCCGGCATTCAAGAGCCTTCGGGCGGCGTCGCCCGGTACTACCGCACCGATCTCGGGCGCAACCACCCCGTCTCGACCGAGATCACCGGCTATGCCGTAAGCGCGCTGCTGTTTCTCGGCCGGCCGGATGAGGCCATAGCCGCTGCCCGCTTCCTCATAGAACAGGCTTGGTCCGGCGGTGTCATGCCCTTTGAACTCGATCCCGCGGCGTTCACTTACTTCTTCGATTGCGGCATCATCGCCCGCGGCCTCCTTGCCTGTTGGCGTTACACAGGCGAACAGGAATATCTCGATGTAGCCGCCGCAATCGGCAAAAACATGTTGGCCGATTTCTGTTCCGCTGATGGCGACTTTCACCCGATTCTCGCTTTACCCGATAAGCAGCCGATCCCCCGCGACCCCACGCGCTGGTCCCAGTGCCCTGGCTGTTCTCAGCTTAAAGCTGCACTCGCCTGGTGGGAACTGTTCGAGATCACGGGCAATACCGAATTTCGCGACGGCTACAATGCCGTGCTCTCTAGCGCTCTGCGCGACTACACCGCGTTCCTCCCCGGCCACGCAAATCCACTTAAGATTGTCGACCGGCTGCATGCCTTCCTCTACTTCCTCGAAGGCGTGCTCCCCTGCGAAGATGAAAGGCGCGCCGTGGCTCTGTGCGACGGCATCCACCGCGTAGCCCGCCATCTGGGCCATCTCGCTCCCGAATTCGAGCGTTCCGACGTATACGCCCAACTGCTGCGTATCCGTTTGTTCGCCGATGGGTTGGGCATCGTTCCGCTGGATCGCGCCGCGGCGGAACGCGAAGCGGCAATTCTGGCCGGTTTCCAGGCCGCGAGCGGCGATTCAAGCATGGATGGCGGCTTCTATTTCGGGCGCAAAGGCGATGCCTTGCTGCCGTACGTCAACCCGGTATCCACCGCGTTCGCAGCGCAAGCCCTGGCGCTGTGGGAAGACTGCGGGCTGCGGGAAAACCGGCCGGCCGTGTGGCATCAGCTCATTTGAAGTTGCTCCCCAAGATCAAGGTCGCCTTCGCTTCCGGCACCGATGACCTGAACGCGCAACTTGTGGAACGCATGCGCGAGCTGTTCCCGGAGCTTCCGCTCTATGTTGTCGCCGAGTTTCCACCGGCAGGGCAGGATCTAATCTGGGTTCGTTTCGGCGGAAATCGCGGCTTTATCGAGAATTGGGCGCGCTGCCGGGCCGCATTTCGCGGCAAATCCATCCGCCTCGCAGGCGTGATGCTCGTGCCCAATGTGCCCTACCGCCAGATGCGCCTGCTAGCTTTCCTGCTCGCGCCGCTCCAGTTTCTCGCCTTCAACGAAAACCTGAACCACTGGATGCTGCGCCCGCGTTGCGCCTGGACCATCGCGCGGCATTTTGGCTGGCGTACGGGCAATTTTCTCCGCTGGCACTTCGGGCGAAATGGGACGCTGCGGCGCCGCGATTGGCCCACAGACCTCTGGTACGCCGCCGCCCTTTGTGGGGCCAGGCTTTCAGCCTGCCGCCGGGCTTCTGCCCGGCGCCTCCCTCCGTTTCGGGAAGGGGCCGCCCAGCCCGGCATCTCCGTAATCATCCCCTCGCGCAACGGCAAAGATCTTCTGGCCGCCCAACTCCCCGGTATCGTTCGCGATCTTCCCTCCAACGCCGAGATCATCGTCGTCGATAACGGCTCCGATGACGGCACCTCGGCCTGGCTCAACGCCCACTGGCCTCACGTGAACGTACAGCAATCCACCGAGCCACTCTCCTTCGCAGCGGCCATCAATCGCGGACTCGCACGCGCGCAATACTCCCGCGTTTGCCTGCTCAATAACGACATGCTGCTAGAGCCGGGCTTCTTCAATGCCCTTGAAGCAGCATTCGTCAAAGTCCCTGATCTCTTCTGCGCTACTGCCCAGATCCGCTTTCCTCCAGGCATCCGCCGCGAAGAAACCGGCAAAGCCGTGATGGCGCAAGCTCAACCCACCGATTTCCCAGTCCGCTGCGACGAACCGCTGCCCGGAGAAGACCTCACTTACGTTCTCTACGGCAGCGGCGGCTGCTCGCTCTACGACGCAGACAAGTTGCACGCCCTGGGCGGCATCGACGAAACTTACGCGCCCGCCTATGTCGAAGACCTCGATCTCGGTTATCGCGCCTGGCAGCGTGGCTGGCCCTCGATTTATGTGGCGGGGGCCGTGGTGGAACATCGCCACCGCGCTACTACATCCCGTTATTACAAGGAGCAGGAACTCACCCGAATCCTCGAGCGGAACTATCTCCAATTCCTCGCGCGCGCTGTTTGGGATTCGGCCCTTTTCGGCAGGCTGTGGAAGCACGCGTTGCGCCGCCTGTGGCTTCTCGGCGATCGCCAAAGCCTCCGGGCAACCGCCCATATCGCTCGAGTCAACCCGCGGCCGCCGAAGCCTACCAGCTATCTGTCCGAGGCCGAGATCCTCGCATTAACCGACGGTTCCGTCTCGGTCTTTCCCGGCCGCGCTGCCACCGGCAAACCACGCGTGCTGATTGCCAGCCCTTACCTCCCTTTTCCCCTCTCTCATGGCGGCGCCGTGCGCATTTACAACCTGATGCGCCACGCCGCTGCCGAATTCGATCAGGTGCTCGTCGTCTTTACGGAGTCGCTGGAACCTCCCGCTCCGGAGATTCTCGCTATCGCCATCGAAATCGTGCTCGTGCGGCGCGCCGGCAGTCACTCGCTGCCTTATACCGGACGGCCGGAGGTCGTCGAAGAATTCGCCTCCGCCTCTTTTCGAGCAGCGCTCATTCAGACCGTGCGCAAGTGGCAACCTGCCATCGCGCAGCTCGAATTCACACAAATGGCCCAATACGCCCCCGCCTGCTCTCCGGCCCGCACTCTCCTTGTCGAGCACGATGTCACCTTCGATCTGTATGAGCAATTGCTCGCGATTGAAGAAAATTGGGACCTCCGCCGCCAGTTAGCTCTCTGGCGGCAGTTCGAAACCAAGGCTTGGCGTACCGTCGATGGCGTAATCGTCATGTCCGAAAAAGACCGGGCCGTCGTGTCCGGCGCCCGCGCTGTCACCCTTCCCAACGGCGTCGATCTCGATCGCTTCCGGCCCTCGCTTCGGTCCCCTGAACCTCGCCGTCTGCTCTTCATCGGCTCCTTTGCGCATCTGCCAAATCTGCTCGCCGCGGAATTTTTCCTCAATCAGGTCTGGCCCCAACTGTCTGACGCAACCCTGCACATCATTGCCGGAGCGCGCCACGAATATCATCTGGACCGCGCGGCCGATCGCGTGAAAGTGAACCTTGATCGGCCGGGCCTTGAAGTGGAAGGCTTCGTCTCCGATGTCCGGCCCGCTTACGAGCGGGCGTCCGTGGTGGTTGCTCCGCTCGTCGCCTCCGCCGGCACGAACATTAAGATTCTGGAAGCAATGGCCATGGGCAAGGCGATCGTCAGTACGCCGGCGGGCGTCAACGGCCTCGATCTCGTACCCGGGGAAGATTTCGTTCTCGCCAAGACCGCCACCGAAATGGCTGACGCTATCACGGACCTTCTCGATGATGAGTCGAAGCGGCGGCGCATCGAGACTACGGCCCGGCGACGCGCCGAAAATGACTATGGTTGGGACCAGATCGCCCGCCGCCAAGCTTGCCTTTATCGCGAACTCTCGTAAAGCGCGTCATAAGCCAACATTAATCCTGGGATTTTGTACGTGTGCGAATAGTACTGACAATGGAGGCCGCAACGATTGTCCGAAGCGGGCGTCTATTTTCTGCAAGAGGTAAGCGTAATGCGGTCCCTGCTGGGCAAAATTTGGAATCTGATGATCCAGTTCATTGAGGTGGATTCCGTTTTCAGTGTGCATGGCCGTGCTGTGCTCTAAGCTAAGTCAACCCTCATTAGAGCTATTCGGGCCTTATTTTAGTACCAAGTACCGGTCCTGGTAATTCCATCAGGTTGTCCCGTTTCACTCAAATTTCTTCCAAAAACTGCCGAAATTTCTAGCTGAAGAAATTCAATTTTCGGTTAAAGTATTCTTGGAAGTGCGAAAATATTCAGGATCATCCCGTTTTAGTGGCCCCAGTTTGAGCCTCGCGAGAGTTCTGCTCGTACATGGGGAACTTGCCCCGCGTCTGGCGCTGCGGACCATATTGCAAGCCGGCGGCTATTCAGTAGATGTTGCCGCCAGCGCCTCGGAAGCCCTCGCCAAATTAGATGAGGGCGTATATGACTTGGTACTTACGAATCAACAGCTTGAAAGGGATAAGTCCGGTTTCGACCTGCTCGCATATGCGCGTGTAAAGGAGTACCGGCCCGCCACGGCTTTCATTACCTCCCACCAGCGCCGCCGCGGCCCCGGGCGCGCCCATCAAGCCAGAGGCACCCGGGCCAGCACCCGCCACAACCTCTCGATTTACACCGAAAACCTTCCTCAGCTTTTGGAAAGCGTGGCGGAACTGATCGGTGTTCGCGCCAGCCGCAGATACCGCGCGCCGCTCCGCCAAGCCGTTTGACGGCCCGCCGTTTGGGAGATTAGAGCCGCACGATTTTTTCGGAATGAAAGTCCTTTAGTGCATTGCGCGTGTCCACGATCAGCCGCGCCTGCCGCACCAATGACGAGTAATCGAATGCCGCGTGATCGGTGACAATGACAACGCAATCCGCCGCCGCCGCCCGTTCCTGCGGTTCCGCTTTCAGATTAAGCCCGTCCATTTCGAGAGCGGGAACATAGGGATCGCTATAGCTGACCTCGGCTCCCCGCTGCCGCAACAGCAATAGAAGATCGAGCGCGGGCGATTCACGCACATCGTCGATATTGCGCTTGTACGCCACACCCATCAGATGCACGCGCGATCCTTTCACCGGTTTTGCGAACTCGTTCAGCGCGTTCTGCACCTTAGAGAGCACAAAGTGGGGCATGTGGCCGTTAATGTATCCTGCCAGTTCAATGAAGCGAGCTTCAATTCCGGCTTGCTTGGTTTTCCACGAAAGATAAAACGGATCGATCGGAATGCAGTGACCGCCTAAACCCGGACCCGGATAGAACGGCATAAAGCCGAAAGGCTTGGTCGCGGCCGCATCGATCACTTCCCAAACGTTGATGCCTATGCGGTCGCACATCAGCGCGATCTCATTCACCAGGCCGATATTGATCATACGGAACGTGTTTTCGAGCAGCTTGACCATCTCGGCGACCTGTGTGGAACTGACCGGCACCACGGTTTCAAGTGCCTGGGAATAAAACAGGCGCCCGATCTCGGTGCAGGCCGGCGTGACGCCGCCCACTACTTTGGGAATGTTCGCGGTTTGAAAGCGTGGATTTCCGGGGTCCACGCGCTCCGGGGAAAAACAAAGAAAAAAATCCTCTCCCACCCGCAATCCGTCTTTGGATAACATCGGCAGGACCAGCTCGTCCGTAGTGCCCGGATAAGTAGTGGATTCCAGAATCACGAGCGCTCCGGCGTGGAGATGGTGCGCGATTTCCTGGCAAGCCGATACGATAAAGCTCATATCGGGATCCTTGGTTTTGCGCAGCGGCGTAGGCACGCAGATATTGATCGTGTCCAGATCGCGAACTGCCGCAAAATCGGATGTCGCGCGCAGTTTGCCCGCTTCCACGAGGGTCTTCAGCGTCTGGCTGGGCACATCGCCCACATAAGAATCACCCGCATTGACACACGCGGCCTTGGCAGTGCTTACATCGATGCCCGTAACGGTGAAGCCCGCGCGCGCAAACTCCACCGCCAGCGGCAGGCCCACGTAGCCGAGGCCCACGATGCCCACATGGGCCTGGCGCGAGCGGATCTTCTCCTGTAAGAGTGCGGTAGCCGCAGGGACCACAATTTGAGCTGTTTCAGACATGCTGGTACTCATTCTCACATGAAAAATTCGCCTTGCGCGACAATCTCCGCGGGTCCGGTAAGAAAGGCTTCGTTTGCCAGACGGATTTCCAGCGTACCGGCGGGCGTTATGACATGCACGGGCGAAGCAGCTATGCCGCGGGTAATAGCAGCCACGGCCGCCCCGGTTGCTCCCGTGCCCGAGCTCATGGTTTCGCCCGCGCCCCGCTCATAAAACCGCGCTTCGATGGTATGCGCGTCCGCGGCTCGAAAAAACGACACATTGGTCCGTTCGGGAAAATGCGGGTGCGATTCGATTCGAGCGCCGAACTGGCGCCAGTCGAAATCGAAATCGTTAACCGGGACCGCGCATTGCGGGTTGCCCACGCGCAGCAGTGTGACATCCCGCGCGCCATCCCCTAAATCGAGGGCAAATTTCGCCGCCACCATCTCCGGCCGTCCCATGTTCATTTCGAACTCAAACCAGAGTTCCCGCCGGTTCAACAGCCGCAGCGTTTTGACCCCCGCGCCGGTACGAATGCGAATCAGTCCCGCCTCACAGCCGTGCCGGACAAGAAATGCAGCGGCGCAGCGCGTGCCGTTGCCGGAAATTTCCGGGATGCTGCCATCGGAATTGAAGAGCTGAATGGCGCCTTCGGCTTCGGAATCGGCGGGCGGGCTCACGATGAGCCAGCCATCCGCGCCGATTCCGGTATGCCGATCGCAGATGGCACGCGCGATTGCCGGCAAGTCGCCCTCCGGCGCCTCCGCAGCCCATGTCAGCAGAAAATCGTTCTTTGCGCCGTGCGCTTTGGTAAATGGAATCTTCATTGCGGTTCGGCCGGCTCCGGTTCGGGATTCGCCACTATTGGGCCGCCGATCCTGCGGTAAATTTCGATCACCGGGTCTTTCCCGGCCACAATCGTCTTTTCCAAACGGTAGCGGATTCCATGGCGGCCCGCGCGATAGATGGCGGTCTGCACCGGGTCTCCTCCCATCACCACCGCCCACTCCTGCCATAGAAAGAGGTCGGGGCGCATGACGGTGGCCTGCCATGGCAAACCATTATCTGCCGTAAACGTTTCGCGAAGGGGAATCCCCATCACTCGAAAAATGCCGGTCATATCGCCAAATGAAGTGATGATTCCGGTGCCTCGGACGTAGCGGGGCCGCAGGAAATCGGCCGCCTCCTCCGTCCATTGGCGCCGCCCCTCGGAATTGACGCGAGCTTCCTCGCGGACAACCCAGCGCTCACGGCTGGGAGGAGCGATCCACGGCCCGAGCGCTGCTGCGGTGACCAGCACTGCCACCCACCCGCGCAAGCGAACAGGCGCCAGAGCTACCAACGCTCCGGCTGCCAACGCGAGCAGAGGCAGCACGGCCAATCCGTAGCGCGTGTTGTAGAAAGAGTTGGGCCAGAGAGTCGGAACGAAAATCGGAGTAGCCGCTGAATGGATGCTCCAAAGATAGAAAACGCCCGGGAGGGCGAGCAGCACGAGCGGCCAGACTGCGCGTTTCCACAGTGCAGCTACAACTCCCGCGGCGCCTAGCCAATACAAAACCGGCCCCACGCACAGGGCCGCCGCCGTGCGGTAGTACAGCCAGGCTGTTCGCCAGTTCCCGTGCCCCGGATACGCCGCTCCCGCCTGGATCGCAGCCGGCGAATTCGGCCCGCGATAAAAGTCGAGCGGATCGCCTGTGAGCCACCAATTATGCGCCAGCCACAGGGCCGGACCCAGAACGGCGATAACGGAAAAAACGGCAGCCACCCCCAGCCGCTTTTTCTTTGCCGCCCATAAAAAGTACACGGCGGCAAACGGAATAACGAACCAGCCCTCATATCGCGAAAGGGCGCCCAAGCTGGCTGCCGCTCCGGCCGCCGCCGCGCAGAGCCAGCCTTGCGTCTTCCGGAAGCGGACCGTGAAATAGAGCAATGCCATCAGGCAGGCGGCGAAGACAGGTTCGGACATTGCGGTCGATTGCAGGTAAAGCAGGTTGGGATTGGCTGCGAACAGCGCGACAGAAGCGGCCGCCGCCGGAACCGAATCGAAAACTCGGGCAGTCGCGCCAAATAGAAAAGCTCCCGCAGCGACGAAGCAAGCGGCCGAAGGCAGCGAGCCCGCCAGACCTTTCTGCCACAGTGAATCGATTCGCGCGAACGGCAGCATCAGTACGTGCGGCAGCGGAAGCCAGATGCGGCCAATCTGATCGTATCCGGGCGTCCGCGAATCGACGACCCGCCGCGCGATGTTGAGATGCGCCTCGGCGTCTCCCCAATCGTACAACTCGCCCCTCGAATAAAAAAACCACACAGCGGCGGCGCTCCAGGCCGCCAGCAGCGCCAGACAAATTAGGGGAAAGAACGGTTTCCGGAGTTTCAGAGCGGTTTCAATTGAAGATAAGCCATTCCAGCCCTGAAACGCAAGAAAGCCCCGTCGTATAGCGCTGGCGGTCTTGCCGCCGGCAGCCGCGCGATTTGGCCGCTAGAGTTTTCGGGTCTGGTCCGATGTGGCCGGGCGCTCCTGCTCCGCGTAAAGTTCTTCGTCAGCTACTGCAGTGGTATCCCCTGCTCTACGAACCCTCGGCGCCGGCCTTTCCGGAGTGGCTGCCGTGCGCGGCAGGGGTTTGTCGGTATTGGCGAAGTCGCCTCGTTTTTCGCCCTCCACGCCGATTTCCTGCGCGCCCGTGCGCGTGAGGATTTCCTTCGCGCGTTTCACCCAATCCCGGTTGTCGCAATGAACAGAAATCAACATGCCGCCGTCCCGAACGCGGCCACCGAAACGCTTGGCCTCATATTCGGGAATGCCCAGCCCTATCAGACCGCCAATGATGCCGCCAACCGCGCCGAGTGTGCCTGCACCTGCCAGCGCTGCGATAATCGGCCCGGCCGCGAGCAAGGGTCCAACGCCAGGGACCGGAATCACGCCACTGGCGATCAGCCAACCCAGCGCCGCCCCCACAATGAGCCCCAACACGCCGCCGAGCGCCGAGCCTTCGAGGGCCTTGGTATTCTTTTCGTGCGCCAGATCCTTACTGCCCGGGTTTTCGGGTAGCAGAGATGAGACATCGGTGTTGCGGAAGCCCGCCGCGCCCAGGTGGCTCACCGCCTCATCAATTGCGTTACGGTTTGCATATATGCCGAAAACGGCTAGATTCTTTTCAGCCATGACGTGCTCTCCCATCCACGAAGGATGACCGTCAAGCGGTTCACTATTCCCAAGCACACGAGTTGCCTAGGTGCGATTCCGGACGCGGTTAGAATGGAAAGCGCATGGCTGAGATTCCGATTGGGACCAAAGGCGAATTCACCACGAAAGTGGGGGACAACATCGCCGTTAATTTCATAGGTCTTGCCGACGCCCGCGTGCTCTCAACCCCAGCCATGATTGGCTTGATGGAAAAGACCTGCCGCGATACCGTCTTGCCGCTGCTCGACCAGGGCTACGATACGGTGGGGACGCATGTAAATGTGGCCCACCTGGTAGCCGCGCCATTGGGAACTACCGTGCGGATCCGCGTGGAAGTACTTGCGGTTAACGACCGCCGAATCGAATTTCGGGTGGAAGCGGCCACCGATCGCGAGAAGATCGGCGAGGGCACACACCAGCGCACCATCATCAACGTGGCCACATTCGCAGCCAGGCAGGCAGCCAAGAAGGCCCCGACGGCTCAGGAACCAAGTAAAGACAGAGGGTGATAGCCGCCTGGAAAATTGCCCCGTGGCTCTTCTTTGCCCGGTTCTTTACGGTTGTTCGTGGCTTGGTGGTAGTACGAGAGAATAGCACTCTCGTCATAGTCAATAGCCCGCGCATACTGACGGATATAGCTCGTGTTGTATATCCCGCCAGGCAGCTTATTGAATTCCCCCCGTTCAATGGCTTCCAAAGAGCGGAGGCTGATTTTGGTGGAGTCCGCTATTTGAGCCAGCGTTATGCCGCGATTCCGCCGAATTGTGGCTAAACCAAGAACGCTGCTGTCATCTTCCATGTTTACCGCCTCTTACGCGGCCTCGAGGCGCGGGGGGTGCCCCTAGGACCCGGAACTGACCTGACCTGTAAATAACCTAACACTATATCATTACAGTCGGTTTGTTAAACTCTTTATCGCATGGATATTTCCCGGCGGGCCTTTGGCGCTTCCATTCTGGGCGGGATCGCACATGAGGCGTTGGCCTTGCCCCCGCGTCCGAAGCTCGTAGTTTTAGTACTATTGGAGCAATTCCGGTCGAGCTACTTGGATACATCCTGGGGCGACTTCGGTACCGGTGGGTTTCGCCGACTCATTGAGCGTGGGGCGTTTTTCCCCGATTGCCGCCACCTGGCTTCCAGCTTTACGGCAACCTCGCTGGCAACCTTGGCCACGGGCGCTTGGCCGGCGCAGCATGGAATCGTTGCCGATACATGGTACGACCGCGCATCACGAAAACCCGTCCAGGCATCCGAGGAGGATCTACGGGCTACCACGCTGGCCGCGCAAATGGCCGACGCGGGCGGCTCCCGCGTGTTTGTCGTCGCGTTGGATCGCGCCGATGCGGCCATGTTTGCCGGTACGGCCGCGGCGGGGCTGTACTGGATGGGTCCGGACGGCGGCTTTCTTACTAACGCTCCCAATTCCGCCTGGGTGACCGAATACAGACGCCTCAAGCCGCTCGATTCTCTGCACAACGCACCTTGGGTCGCCCTAGGAGCTCCGCCGGACGCGCCGCCCCTCCGAACCCTCACTTTTGACGCAACTCGCCCTCACGAATTCATCGAGCTTTATGAAGCCTCGCCTTTCGCCCAGGAAGCGCAATTCGCATTCACGCAGGAACTCATCGCGCGCGAGCGCATCGGCCAATCCGATACCTTCGATTTCGTCACTCTAGTGCTGGGATCGACCGCGCGGCTCGGCTATGAAACCGGGTCGCTTTCGCCTTTGATGCAGCAGATGACGCTCCACCTCGATCGCCAATTGGAAAGCCTGATGAGTGTTTTGGACCGCGCAGCGGGAGTGGGCCTTTACAATCTGGTGCTCGTGGGAGGGCACGGCGCCCCGGCTGCTCCCGCCGCACAATCCCGCCCGCGCCTGGCGGTGAACGGGGAGCTGCTCGCGCAGGCGATTCAGCGCCGTCTCGAACTGGGCGGCAACGGGCACGTCGCCCGCTATCTCTACCCGTTTCTCTATCTGGATACGGACGGTTTCGCCGCCCCCGAGCTTTCCCGTCGCGCGGCAGGCCGGGCCGCCCTTGAGCAGCCGGCCGTTGCTGCCTATTTCACCGCCGATGGCGAGTGTTCCATTCACGATGATTGGGAGCAACGCTTCCGCAATAGCTTTTATCCCGGCCGCGCCGGCGACGTTATGCTGTCCTACCGGCCCGATTACATAGAAGATTACGGGGCCGGACGAGGTGTCTCTTATGGCTCGCTCTACAACTACGATATTCGGGTTCCGTTGTGTTTTTATGGGCCGCAATTCCGCGCCGGGCTGGTTGAATACCCCGTCGACGCCATAGACGTAGCTCCCACACTCGCGCGGGTCAGCGGCATGCCCGTCCCGTCTTCGAGCGTCGGGCGCGCTCTCGGCGAAGCCTTCGAGGGAAACGATCTTGAAGCCGGGCATGCTCCGAGTCCCAAATGACTTCTTCCGATCCCGCGTTGGCTGTCACGCTCTGCGGGATTCGCTTACGTAATCCGGTGATCGCTGCGTCCGGGACCTTCGCCTACGGCCTGGAATTTGAGAAGCTCCTGGACCTGAACTCGCTGGGAGGGTTGGTCGTGAAAGGTCTATCCCGCGATCCTATCGAAGGCAACCCGCCGCCGCGGCTGTGGGAAACGCCGGCCGGCATGCTCAATTCCGTTGGCCTGCAAAACATCGGCGTGCGCGCTTTTGTGCGCGACAAACTGCCGGGCCTTGCAAAACTCGATACCGCTGTGTTAGCCAATGTCTTCGGATACGAAACCGACGACTACGCCGAAGTGGTGCGCGTCCTGGAGGGACATCCGGGCCTGGCCGGTTACGAGTTGAATGTCTCCTGTCCCAATACCAGCCACGGCGGAATTTACTTCTCGAGCGATCCTGCTTTGCTGAGTGAAGTGGTCGCGGCGGTGAAACAGGTTGCCAGCCGGCCGGTGATCGTGAAGCTTTCGCCGAATGTGAGCGCCATCGAGCCGCTGGCGCGCGCGGCCGAATCCGCCGGAGCGGATGCGGTATCGCTGGTGAATACTTTTGTAGCTTTGGCAATTGACCCGCATACCCGCCTCCCGCGGCTGGGAGCGGGTATGGGCGGCCTTTCCGGTCCGGCTATCAAACCGCTCGCGCTGCGGATGGTGTATCAGGCGGCGCGCGCCGTGCACATCCCCGTCATCGGATTGGGCGGTATTTCGAATGGCGCCGACGCCGCGGAATTTCTCATCGCGGGCGCTTCCGCGGTCCAGGTGGGCACGGCCACGTTTTGGGACCCGCGCGCCCCCGTGCGCATCGCGCGCGAGCTCGGCAAATTCCTGCGCAAACAAAAGATTGCTTCTGTGAAAGAGCTGGTCGGCGCCATCAAGCTGTGAGTTTCGAAGTCGCTGACGCAAGCGAGCGGTAGCTCCTTAGAGCCATTCACCGGCATCCCCGGATTACGGAGTGGTTCGCCTTCCCATTCACGGGTACAATGTATACACCGCGTGAAGAGGCCTCTCGCTTCCAGCGCTCTCCGGCGATGAGTATTACCGACATTTTTATCCGCCGTCCGGTGATGACCACACTCGTCATGCTGGGCATTCTGCTGTTCGGAGTGATGGGTTACCGCTCGCTCCCCGTAAGCGACCTCCCGAACGTCGATTTCCCGACGATCCAGGTGCAGGCCTCATATCCGGGCGCCAGCGCGGAAACCATGGCTTCCTCCGTAGCCGCTCCGCTCGAGCGCCAGTTCACCACCATCGCCGGCATCGATTCGATGTCTTCCACCAGCTATGTGGGCAGTTCCAACATCACGATCACCTTCGTCCTGAATCGGTCGCTCGATGGCGCCGCGCAGGACGTCCAAACCGCGATCGCCTCTGTCCTCCGCAAACTCCCGCCCGATATGCCCACCCCTCCCACCATCCGCAAGGTCAATCCCGCCGACCAGCCCATTCTCGCAATGGCTATCTACTCGGAGACCTTGCCCCTCGCCACTATGGATGCTTTCGGCGAAGAAGTGCTGGCGCAGCGCATCTCGCAAATCGATGGCGTAGCCCAAGTCAATATCTTCGGGCAGGCCAAGTACGCCGTACGCGTGCAACTCGACCCTTACCTGCTTGCCGCGCGTAATGTGGGCATCGACGAGGTTAATGACGCCCTCTCCAAGCACAATGTCAACCTGCCCACAGGTATCCTTTGGGGGCCGCACTGGGCATACACCGTCGAGGCCAACGGGCAGCTCAACACTGCCGAGCAATACCGGCCTTTGATAGTCGCTTACCGCAACGGCGCTCCAGTCCGCCTGGAAGAACTCGGCCGCGTAATCGATTCCATTCAAAACGATAAGAACGGAAGCTGGTTCGGCTCCATTCCTTCGATTCAATTCTCCATCCAGCGGCAGCCCGGCGCCAATACCGTGGAGGTGGTGGACAACATTAAGGATCAGCTCGCGAAGTTGCGCGAACAGATGCCTCCCGCCATGCATCTGGACATCTTTTACGACCGCTCCACTTCGGTGCGCGAGTCAGTCGACGATGTCAAGGTTACGTTGCTGATCACAGTCGTGCTGGTCGTGGGAGTGATCTTCCTTTTTCTGCGGAACGTTTCCGCTACGCTCATTCCCAGCCTGGCGCTGCCCATGTCGATCATCGGCACGTTCGCGGCCATGTACCTGCTGAACTACACGCTCGACAATCTGTCGCTAATGGCGCTCACGCTTTCCGTGGGATTCGTGGTTGACGATGCGATCGTCATGCTCGAGAACGTCGTCCGGCATATGGAAATGGGAAAGAGCCGCATGTCCGCGGCGCTCGAAGGTGCGCGCGAAATAGGCTTTACGATTCTCTCCATGACGATGTCGCTCACCGCCGTGTTCATCCCGGTCCTGTTCATGAGCGGCATTATGGGGCGCCTGTTCCACGAGTTCGCCGTCACCATCATGGTAGCCATCGCCATCTCTGGTTTAGTTTCACTCAGCCTCACTCCGATGCTTTGCAGCCGTTTCCTGAAGCCGCCTTCCCAACGCATGAACGCCTTTCAGCGGACATCGGAAGCGGCCTTCGAATCGCTGCGGCGGTTATACGCGTGGACGCTTCGCGGGGTGCTTCGCCACCGCATCCTGACGGTAGCCGCAGCGGCCGGCACTCTGGTGGCTACTTACTATCTGTTCGGCATCGTGCCCAAAGGCTTCATTCCCAGCCAGGACACCGGCCAGATCAACGGCTCCCTCGAAGGCCCGCAGGGCATCTCCTACGACGATATGGTCCGCGCCACACAACAGGTCGCCAGAATCGCCGAAGCGGACCCAGCCATCGATGGCGTACGTAGCCAGGTAGCAGGCGGTAACAGTAACCCCTCTGCCAATAACGGGCAGCTCAATTTGCATTTGAAGCCCCGCTCCGAGAGAAAAGAGACGCCTGAGCAGATCATTGCCCGCCTCCGCCCCAAAATGGATGCGGTCCCCAACGTGCGCGTCTATCTGACCAACCGTCCCCTCATCACGATCGGTGGCATTTCGAGCCGCAGCAATTTCCAGTTCACCCTGCAGGCGACGGACATCAAGGAGCTATACCGCGTCGCCGCCGATTTTGAACGCAAGGTTCGCGCGCTTCCTGAGTTGGCAGACGTCAATAGCGACCTGCAGGACGATAATCCTACCGTCACACTCGAGATCGATCGCGACCGTGCTTCCGCCCTAGGCGTCACCGCCGACCAGGTCGAAAGCGCGCTCTACAGCGCATACGGCACCCGCCAGGCCTCCACCATCTTCACGCCCGTCGACGATTTTCAGGTTATTCTCGAAGTCCTGCCGAAATACCGGCTGAATCCCGACGCCCTCGGCACCTTGTATATCCGCTCCTCGAATGGAAAACTGGTGCCGCTCAATGCCGCAGCCAAGCTCCGCTTGGGCGTCGGACCGTTGGCCGTTTCCCATCTGGGACAGGCCCCGGCCGTGACCATTTCGTTCAATACAAGGGAAGGCGTTGCGCTGGGCGATGCGGTAGATCACATCCAGCAACTGGCTCGCGAGAGCCTGCCCGACACCATCACCACTAGTTTTCAAGGCACCGCGGCAGCCTTCCAGCAATCACTGCAAGGTATGGGCGTCCTGCTGCTGATGGCTGTGCTGGTGATCTATCTGGTGCTCGGCATTCTTTACGAAAGCTTCATCCACCCGCTAACGATCCTTTCAGGCCTCCCTGCGGCGGGCATGGGCGCCCTTGCCACCTTGCTGCTCTTTCACGATGAGCTGAACGTGTACTCTTTCGTCGGCATCATTATGCTGATCGGCATCGTGAAGAAGAACGCGATCATGATGATCGACTTCGCCCTCGAAGCCCAGCGCGACCAGGGAATGAAGCCCGCCGAAGCCATTCACGAAGCCTGCCTGGTGCGCTTCCGCCCGATCATGATGACCACCATGGCGGCCCTTATGGGCACGCTCCCGATCGCACTCGGCCTGGGCGCGGGCGGAGAGGCCCGCCGCCCGCTAGGCCTCTCCGTAGTCGGCGGACTGGTGGTTTCCCAGCTCCTAACCCTCTACATCACTCCGGTTTTCTACATCTACATGGAACGCTTCCAGGGCGTAGGCCGCTGGTTCCACCGCTCCAAGAAGCACGCCGCCGCCCCTGCGGACCATGCGGTGGCTGTGGAGCACGGGGACTAAGCGCAACCAGCTCATGGACCCATTTAAAAGACCAAGTACATGGACCCCATCGAAGAGAAAATGCAGTTCATCCGGGAGCTAAACGCTCAGGCGGAAGCACGGCGGGCTCAGTATGAAGAGGAACACGCCCGGGAGGAAGAACGCTTGGCCCGTATCGTCAAACTCTACATGCGGGACCTGCGCGAAGGCGAACGCCAAGAACACAAGTGTCGCAAAGAAAGCGACACCCGCTGGGCCGAATAGATGCGCAAGCTCGCCGCTGCCCATTCAAGGACCGAAGAATCGCTTCAGCGTTACCTCGCGGAGCATAGCGGTCAAAACGAAAAATCCTAATCCCTATTCGTTTTTCCCGTGCTGCCACAGCACACAGAGCGCTGTATTGTACAGAGACAGTGCCGTTGTGATTTGTCCCAAGTGATTGTCGCAGGTCGAAATGTAGCCCGCATCCTCCACAACGTCCGAGTGTAGATTCCCGTCCGTCGAACAATCGATCACCACCGCGCCCTTCTTCACGTGCCGCACCAAGTCGTCCTCGGACTTCGCGGGAAACGCCGTCACCACGATATCGGCTGCGGCGAGTAAGTAATCCCGGTCTTCCGCCCGGGTTTGCACGTGGCACATCGCCGTCGTGGCGCCTACGCGCATCAGCATGCCCTGAAGCGGTATCCCGATGCGCGCGGAACTATTTAGAATGACCGCCGTCGGTCCGCATTGGCTCAGTTCCTTGGGAAACAGCGCCTTTATCGGCGGATATGCGTGCAATAAGGCCAGCACCGCCCGCGCCGTGCACGGCACCACGCCCTCATACTTCTGTTCCTCATCGAAGGTTTTCATGTTCAGCGCCATGCGCCCGGTGTTTTCGACGGTTAGTCCCTCAATATCTTTCTCCGGTTTCACGCGCCGCAGAAA
This sequence comes from Bryobacteraceae bacterium, assembly GCA_036557125.1. Classification (GTDB taxonomy): domain Bacteria; phylum Acidobacteriota; class Terriglobia; order Bryobacterales; family Bryobacteraceae; genus PSRJ01. The sequence goes on from DATBID010000117.1 coordinate 27,073, forward strand.
ATAATCTTCGGTGCGGTCAAAGGGCGTGGGGAAGAAAATAAATGTGCCGTGAATCTTGTTATTCGTCTGCGCGCCCATGATGAGCAGTTCGAGAGCATCGGCGCTGTGCGCCTCCTCCACGCGGAAATCCAGGCCGTGTTCGCGGAACATCTTACCCATGAAACTCGCGTAGCGCCGCGCCCCGCGGTCGAGTTCCTGATTGGGCAGCCGCGGCATGAAAGCCGCCACGCGGATGCGCTCGCGATCGACTCCCTTGCGGTCGATCTCCCGCAGTTTCTGCTCCGCCTGGTGGAACACCTGCTGCGCTACGGACACACAATTCAGCAGCTTGCTTTGGGGAATGTTCCTGGTCCAACTCATGTCGGGTGCGTACGACGTCTGGGGTGGAAGTAAGCCGGTCATAACCGTTCGAAGAGGAGCGTCTTCAGGATAAAATAGTAACAGCCTCCCTCTGTTGCGTTTTCCTTGCCAATGAGACTTTCTTCGTTCTTACAGTTGGATTTTAGCAGCGGTAGCCGTTCGCGCGGCGTGAACTATTACCAAGCCGGTGCGGTAAAAATCAAGTTGGGCGGACCGCTCTCGGTGGAAGCGGAAGTGCGCGGCGAGGGCGGCACTTACGAAACCGAGATCAGCGTGGACGAAGATGGCGAGCTGAGTTTGTGGTGTGATTGCCCGTACTTCGAAGCCAATGAGTCCTGCAAGCATCTGTGGGCGACGTTGCTGGCGGCCGAAAGCAAGGGATTGCTGCGCGACGCGGCTGCGGCTATGCGCGTTCGCACCGAGTTCGATCTTTTTGGAGATCCCTTCCCATCGCTGTCCGGGCCTAAGCTGGCAGCTTCAAAGCCGGTTGCCAAGGCCCCGCCGCGCCCGCCCGCCTGGGTGAAACAGCTCAACGATCTCGCCTCGCAAGCAAACCCGGCCGCGGGAGTGTGGCCCGCACAACGCCAAATCCTCTATGTCGTGGATGTGCCCACCTGCGCCATGGGCAGCTCGCTGATTCTGAAACTCTTGACGCGCGAGCCGAAAAAGGCAGGCGGATGGAAGAAGCCCTCTACCCCCCGCCTGGACCGCAGCGGCCTCGATTCGCTGCCCGACACCGCCGACCGCCGCATTATGGGTATGCTCACCAGCGCCACTGCGTACAGTTGGATGTCTCCCGGCTGGTACTCCTCTCTGCCCACTGAGTTCCGCCTACTCCATCCTCTTTCCGCCGTACTGATCCCGGAAATTGCCAATACGGGCCGGGCGATGCTACAGCTCGATGCCGACGACGACGAACTGCTCCCGCTGGCTTGGGACCCCGACGGCCCGTGGACCTTCCACCTTCGCCTGGAAAAACAGGAATTAGGTAACTGGGCCATTACCGGCAAACTGCAGCGCGATAGCGAAGAGATGGACATCAAAACGCCGCTGCTAATTACCGATGGCGGCTTGGTCTTTACGCGCGAACGCGTGGCTCCGCTGGCCGAAGGCGCGCCATTCCAGTGGATCTCCTATTTGCGGAAATCAGGCCCCATCTCCGCGGGCCGCAATGAGGCCGAACAACTGCTCGCCGCTATGCTGGAGCATCCGCTCGGCAGCACCCTCGAGGTCCCCGAGGAGCTACGCTTCAAGGAAGTGCGCGTCCCCATGCGTCCCAGCCTCACCGTTGGCACTCCCCGCCGCGATTCGTGGGATTCCGACCGCCTCCGCGCCCAGCTTTTCTTCGATTACCAGGGCCGGCGCATCACCGAATCCTCGGCGGCTCGCGGCGTTTATGATCCCGCCACGCGCACGTTCCTGGTGCGCGACACGCAGGCTGAAAACGCCGCCCGCGATCTGCTCCGCCGGTTCGGCCTTTCCGGCCCTGAAACATACTACGGAGAATCGGAACCGCACTGGAATCTCGCACCGAAAAAGCTTCCCGCCCTGGTGCGCGAGTGTGTCCACGCCGGTTGGCACATCGATGCCGAAGGCAAAATCTTTCGCCGTCCGGGCGCCATGCGGGTGGAGGTTTCTTCGGGGATCGACTGGTTCGAGCTGCACGGCGACGTGGAGTATGGCGACGCTACCGCGAAGCTGCCCCAATTGCTCGCAGCCTTGCGCCGCGGCGAGAACATGGTGAGGCTCGATGACGGCACCTATGGTCTCCTGCCTGAAGAGTGGCTGGCCCGCTTCGGCGCGGTGGCTGGACTCGGACAGGCCGATGGCGAGCACCTGCGCTTCCAGCGGAGCCAGGCGGGCCTTCTGGATGCCTTGCTGGCCGCACAGCCGGAAGCGCGCTGCGATGAAACTTTCGCGCGCGTGCGCGACCAATTGCGCCGGTTCGAGGGCATTCGCGCCGGCGAACAGCCCGCAAGCTTTGCCGGGCAGCTCCGCGATTATCAGCGCGAAGGTGTCGGCTGGATGGAATTTCTGCGCACCTTCGGCTTCGGCGGCTGCCTGGCCGACGATATGGGCGTGGGAAAGACGGCGCAGGTGCTGGCGCTCCTTGAGGCTCGCCGCGCCCTCCGCAGTGGTGAAATCCCGGTTAACGGGAACGGCGAGGCGCCGCCTTCGGCTCCCTCCCTGGTGATTGTTCCGAGATCGCTGGTCTTCAATTGGAAACAGGAAGCAGCCCGCTTTACGCCGCGACTGCGCGTGCTCGATCACACCGGCGGGGGCCGCAGCGTGAACGCTTTTTCCGATTGGGATGTCATCCTAACCACCTACGGCACGCTGCGCCGCGACGCCCTGGAATTTAAAGACATCGAGTTCGACTACATCGTGCTCGATGAAGCCCAGGCCATAAAAAACGCCGATACCGAATCGGCCAAGGCAGTCCGCCTACTGCGGGGCCGGCATCGCCTGGCGCTCAGCGGCACGCCCATCGAGAACCATTTGGGCGAATTGTGGAGCCTTTTCGAATTTCTCAATCCGGGAATGCTGGGGGCGGCCGGCGTCTTCAAGCTGGCCGGAGCCGCGGGCCGCAATCCGAGCGAAGAAACCCGCCAACTGCTGGGACACGCCTTGCGCCCCTTTATCCTCCGCCGCACGAAAGAGCAGGTGGCGCGCGAGCTTCCCACTAAATCAGAACAAACCATCTACTGCGAGCTTGAGGGGCCCCAACGCAAGCTGTATAACGAGCTGCGCGCGCATTATCGCAACACTCTGTTGCATACCGTCGAACGCCAGGGTTTAGCCAAAAGCCAGATGCAGGTGCTCGAAGCATTGCTGCGGTTGCGGCAGGCCGCCTGCCATCCCGGCCTGCTCGACTCGAAGCGCCTCAACGACCCCAGCGCCAAGCTGGATTTGCTGATCAGCCAACTCGAGGAAGTCATTGACGAAGGCCACAAGGCGCTGGTCTTTTCCCAGTTCACCAGCCTGCTGAGCATCGTGCGCCAAAGGCTCAAAGATGCCGGCGTCGTATATGAGTATCTGGATGGCTCGACGCGCGACCGCGAAGAGCGTGTCACCCGCTTCCAAACCGACACTGCCTGTCCGGTCTTCCTCATCAGCCTCAAAGCCGGCGGTCTGGGCCTCAATCTCACCGCCGCCGAATACGTGTTCCTCCTGGACCCCTGGTGGAATCCCGCCGTGGAAGCGCAGGCCGTAGACCGCGCCCACCGCATCGGCCAAACCCGCCAGGTTTTCGCCTACCGCCTGATCGCACGCGATACGGTCGAAGAGAAGGTTGTCCAACTGCAAAACACCAAACGCGACCTGGCCGCCGCCATCATCAGCGAAGACAACAGTCCTCTTCGCAACCTCAAGCGGGAGGACTTGGAAATGCTGCTGTCGTAAGCAGGAGGTCAAGGTTCGAGCCCTTTACCGCCTACACTCAGCGACTATTCTCGACCAGAACCATTTGCTGCCCCAAGAGCAGAAGGCCCTATAACGAGGAAGTTGGCCCTCGGCTCCTCGGTTCTTCCACCCATATCCTGATTGTTCCAAGGACCGCGGCGCGGCGTATGATCAGCGTCGTGTAGCGTTGACCCTTTTAGCGGTACGGTTCGATGCCGCACCTCCGGCAAAGCGCGGAAAAGAGCCGGTGCCATTGATTTCAAAAGGTCGCGGCAGTCGTGGCCGGAGTGAACACTGCTTTCCTCGCGAGCCATGCACGCGTGGAAGCCAGCGGCGGTTTGCGGCTAAGATCGCGCACCGCGCGGCGCCGTAAGAAGTACGCCGCGAGTTGCGCCCTGCTATTCACGCCGAAGTGGCGATACAGATACTCGATATGCTCGTGGATGGCAGGCTGGGTGCGGCCCATCGCCCACGCAATCTCTTTCTCCGGTCGCCCATCCAGCAGCAGCCGCAGCACTTCGCGGCGCCGGGGGGTGAGTCCTTTGAGGCTTCGATCGCGCCACGTGGTCAGCTCCCGCCCGTACATCCGGGCGATCTGCTCGTGAATGAGCGCGACTAACTGTCTCTCCCGCGGCCCGGGCGGTGGATCGCCGCGATCGTTGCAAATGCACCAGTGATCCCAGGTTTCGCTCCTCTCTATCCGGATGGCGCTCATCAGACCCTCGCCGATGCGTGTTGGCCGAATGTAGCGGTCGTACATCTCCGATGCCTGCCAGCGGCGTTGATCAATCAAGGCCGGCTGAAGCGCCGTCAGCTCCCGGCGACTCGTCAGAGCGCTCGCAAAGGCATTCCACAGCAGGGAGAAACTCAACGGCACCTCAGTCAGGCCTTCTACCAAGATGCGCCGCTCGCGGCCGGTCTCCCATCCCACATCCTCCGCTGACAGCAAGTGATCCCCTATGCGGCCTCCTTCATCGGCCAGTTCAAGGCAGAATGCAACCCGGCAATGTGTCAGTTCTGCCAAACGCCGCAGCAAGTGGCGCCGCCACTCGCGCGGGTCCGCCCACAATTCCCGGCATTCTCCGAGAATTTCAAATGCCTGGTGCGCGTCCGGAAGCGCAATCTGCCCGATTGCCATGGTCTGTGAAATCCTCGAATTATATATCACAATTTTGCGGTAAATCCATCTGTTTAGAGGGATTGCGCTAGCAAGAAACCAGGCGCAATCTTATTCGTGGCCATGCAAACCCCGATATCCAATTGTTCCAGCTTGTCCCGAATCGAAGCCTCCCTGTGCGCACTTCTGTTGCTCGGTTATACGCCGCCGGCCGGTGCGCAGAGCGCCAGTAGCTGCCAGCCTGCACCGCCCTTCATCAACCCCGCGTTTTCGGATCAATCATCGGGCTGGTCCGCGACAACCAGCGTCGCCGCCGCGCGCGGCCAGCTTGCGGTTGGAGACATCAATGGGGACGGCAATGATGAGCTGATCACTCTCATCAAGGGCCAGATTCAGGTGTGGAATTGGATTCAGACCGGTTGGTCGCCGGCCGCGGCGTTCCCAAATTCCCGGATCGCTACGGATTTCGGGTCTCATGTTCCTCCTCCGGGCTCAGTCACCGACCCGGTTCAGTTTGGCCCCACATCCCTGCAGCTCGCCGATGTGGATGGAGATGGTCAGAAGGAGATCGTGGTCTACGTGACCTACATGATAGGCGCAGCCCCTTATCCGACCTGGGGCGATAAGGAATTGGTATATCATTACAACAAATCTCTCGCGACCTGGAGCCTGCTCACTTCATATCCGCTCGTTTACCCCAATGGAAGCACCTCGAACCCACAAGACCTTCCCTACGGCCCCAGCCATTGGTTCAAAGCTCACAGTACGGACACGCGAGATACCAGGCTGACCTACGACATTGCGCTGAATCTGGATGTAGAGCAATTCGTAAACGGCGCATGGACCAAATTGCCGGTTGCCGGATCGCAAGCTCTGTTCAGTGCCAGCATCCCAGGTTTAAACTGCACACAGACCGAGCGGGGCACCCACACCGATTTCGCTGGCCAAGGCCAGGTAATACCCTACGGCGGCGTTTGCGCCGCTTTCACCGATGTCACAGGCGACGGCATTGCCGACATGGTCTTCCTGGGATACGAGGGGAAGACGTGGGTAGTTCCTTCCACTCCCCAACAGTACTTCGGCGGCACACCTATCGCTTCCTCGATTCCCGCTGTCGCTGTCGACCCTCCAACGGTCGAAGATAGAAACACCAATCCCAACACCACCACTCTGGCCGGCTGGCAGATGGGCGACGTCGATGGCGACGGGATAGCTGAATTGATTTTCCCTACTCCCGACGGCGCGCTGAATATTTACAAATGGGCTGCGCAGTCCAGGGACTTCGTGCCCATCAGTGCGCCCGGACTTCTCTCCAGCGCATCGGTCATACCCGGGACGCAATCAGTGTCATTTCTGCCGGCAACTCTCACAGTGGTGCCCAAAATGTTTAGGGGTGTGACCGCGCTCACCACCGGTGGTCCGCTGTTTTGGGTTCCATATCCGGAACCTCCTTATTACCTCTCGCCATTCAACAGTGTTATTGCCGGAAACGCAGGGTTCGCCCCAACGGGTTATTCGGGATTCCTTCGCTTTGCCGTGGAAAACGGGGTTCCGGTGCTGATCGCCCGATCGGCAAACGGTCTCGTCAGCGAAATCCCACATAATCCGAACTCCCTCCCCCTCTATGTCGACGCGCAGACTGTCACCGACAGGGGATATCCGGCCTACTCCTCTTCGCAGCAAGCAGCTTATCAATACATCAGCGCCACCGCCACCGGCAACAATCCGGACATCCGTTCTCTCTATCCGGACCCGGCCGTGCCCTGGGCGTACCTTCAACAGCAGATCGAAAGCATGGCCGCGCCGCCGGCTTCCTCCGGCATATCGACGGCGGACTTTCAGTTTGTTCAAAAACAAACTATCGCTGAGCTTACCGCTCTTCAAAGCGTTAACGCCTTCTTTGGTGTTACCGGGCAAATCCTGACGAACACTTATCTGGTGCAGGACGCAACTCTGCAAGAAGTCACGGATGTGCTGGGGTTGCCTTCCAACCCGGACGTCACCGGGCCAATCCTCAGCGATGTGACCAACGCCCTGGGCGCACTGGGAGGCGGTCTCTTTACCGCCGGCGCGTTCCTGAACCTCTCGAAGGAAGTGATCGACGCGGTGAATCAGGCAGCCTATCTGGTATCCGATTTGCAAACGATCACGGCTGATACTGCCACGTATACTGCGCCCACGCCCCCGGACCTTTCCAGCGGGGAATACAGTCTGAAGATATCCCTGGACAATTCTTCCCTTGGCGCTCTCACCGCCAACTCCTGCCACCAGGTTGCGGCCCTATCGAACTGGAACGAAGCGAAGTATATCGCGGACGGTATTTCCGGCGGGACGATTCCTCTCGATCTCAAGACGCAGCAGGATATTCTCGTGGCCAGCCAAAGCCTTTTCGAGATGAACGTCTGGCAAGCGCTGGCGCCCAGCAAGTGGGACTACGTCGCCGTGAAGTCGGCAAAGGTTCTTGTCAACGGGTCCTGCGGCAACTGCCTTTTCAGCGGTAACTCGAGTTACCCGCTGAACTATTCCATCCAAGCGAACGCGAGCTGCGTTGCGGGTGTTAGCAACCCGTATTCGCTGCTTCTCGAAGATCCTAGCACGCACAACTACCCGAACCTCATTGCCCTCAACGTACTTTTCTCGGCTCCTCCGAATGGATTGGGGGTGAAACCCGCCGACGTGTTGTTAGGGAATAACAACTGGAGCATTCCGTATGCAGGCGTGGATCTTGATTTCGGACTCAACACCGGCTACCTTACTTACTCTTGCAGCAATTTCACGATAGCGAACCCTCAATTAACGCCGAACATTCGTGGGAGTTCGCAGCCTGACTCTTTCATCGCGAGGCCAACCGCCGCCAACCTGGTCAATATGCGCCTCGCGAGGCTGATCGGTGATGTCAAAGCAAATCTGACAGACACCAGCTTGCGCGACCGCCTTCTCGTGGTACTCGAAGGGGCCGCGTCCCGGTTGCAGCAAGCGCAGCAACACCAGCATGAGCCCACCGAAACGTTACGGCTCTTGAACGTGTTCATCACGCAATCGCAGCGACATGCGCTTCAGAACGCGGCGGATAGAGAGGTCTCTCGCACCGAATCGATCGAGGCAGTCGACATCCGCGATTCTCTGATCAATGCTGAGGTAGCCGCGGCACGATGATCTCCGCCTATCGCCTCCGCGGCACGTGCCGTTGATCATGGCCTTCGTGCGCCCGGCACGCGTGTGCTCGCGATCACGACCGTCGCCGGTAACGTCGCCATGCGCAGGCTACGCGGAATGCCTTCTATACGGTTGAGCTTTGTGGTTCCGATGTGCCGGTTATCAAGGGTCGAGTAAATCTTTATGCCGGGAGCTCAGCGATGCTACCTCGTTTCACGGTAAAGATGGCCTCCGCGATCAGGGTTATCTTCCCACTTCTTTCACCGAGCCGCGGAGCGTTCAAGTCAGAACAGCACTCTGATACCTTAAAATTCCAGGTACATTTCTTCCGTTGTTTAAGTAGCATCACCAATTCACCATAGGTTTCGGTCCTGGTACTCTCGATATCGAAGAAAAACTTCGACAATCTCGGATTCGGGAGGCAAAGATGAGACTCTGGATCAATCGCATTTGGAGAGACAAACGAGCGCAGGACTTAGTAGAGTACGCCCTCGCCGCCGGGATGGTAGCGCTGGTAGCTGTGGCGGCCATGCCGCAGTTGAGCAGTACCATCAATGACGTCTTTTCCAGGATCGGCTCGCTCATCAACTCGGCGGTCGCGTAGGCGGGCGGCGAGTCGAGTCGGGCTGGAATCGTGAGGTCGTAATGCGTAGAAGACGAGGGTATGTGATTGTGGCCGCGACCGTCTTTCTGCCGGCGCTCATGGCCTTTCTGGGCCTGGCCACCGACGTGGGTTATCTGCAATGGCAGAAGATCCATGCCCAGATGGCCGCCGATGTCGCCGCGCAAGGCGCCGGCCTGCAGCTTCTCGATGGAAACGGCTCATCCAGTGTGATCAGCGAGGGCCAGTACGACGCCTCACTGAACGGCTTTACTCAGGGCGTTTCCAATACTACAGTGACCGTCAATACTCCGCCTCTCTCCGGCACACATGCGGGCAATTCCTCGGCGGTCGAAGTAATTGTCCAACGAACCCTTCCCACCTTCTTTCTGGGCGTCATCGGCCAACCGACCGCAACCGTGACTTCGCGAGCCGTCACGGTGTT
>DATBID010000118.1:0-3872 GCA_036557125.1 Bryobacteraceae bacterium
TTGGTAGCCGGCGCAATCGGGATTGGGCTGGCCCGCTCCCGGCAGTGGTTCGGCGAGGGTTTGGCCGGCGCTGGAAAGGATCTTCACGTCCAGGCCCTTGATCGGAATGGTATCGCCCGGCTTGGCAATGATGTGAGTGCCCTTCTCCGCAAAGGACGTGTACATATTGAAGCGGACCTTCGAGTCTTTATCCATTTCCGTGTTGGGGCTGTGATCAATGAAAGTGTGGATGGGGAATTTCTGGGCGACGTCGTAGAGGCCGCCGACGTGATCGGCGTGGTAGTGGCTGATCAGCAGGAAGTCGATTTTCTTCACACCGGCGGCTTTGGCGGCGGAAACCGAAGCGCGCCGCACCGCGGAGGAAGCCTGCGGCGCCGCGCTGTTCCGCGCCAACCTGGAGAGCGTTCCCGAAATCCTGAGCATGTTTTCGGAGGTGGAGCAGCGCCTCGGCCGGCTCGATGCCTGGTCAACAATGCCGCCCGCTTTCACCCGCTCCGACCCGCTACCCATCACTGAACAGGATTGGGACTTCATTCATTCGGTGAACCTGAAGGCTGTATTCTTCTGCTGTCAGCAGGGCGCCCGCCTCATGCGGCAGACCGGCGGCGGGCGCATCATCAACATTAGTTCGCTCGGTGGCATCCGGCCTTGGGCAGCGCACGCGCATTATTGTGCCTCCAAAGCAGGCGTCATTATGCTGACACGCGCGCTGGCCAAAGCCTTCGCGCCGGAAATCACGGTAAATTCGGTAGCCCCCGGAGTGATCCCTTTTGAGGATATTGACGAGGGCGGCAAACGGCTCATGGAAGTAACGCCCGTGCGGCGCGGCGGAACGCCGGAAGAAATTGCCGATGCCGTCGTTTATTTCCTGAAGGCCTCCGAATTCGTTACGGGCCAGGTGCTGGCAGTCGATGGGGGCTTGAGCCAACGCTGAGAGGGGCTACGGGTTGATCTCAAATCGTACTAACTGGAAAGTGCCAACGCCGCGAGAGCTGGCGTACAGGGATGCGCCGAATTCGATGCCCCAGTCTTCCTGAAATTGCGAGTGACCGCGATAGCCGCTCAAGACGCTTTTGCCGTCGATCGAGAGGGCGGCGCTCCCCAGGCCCGGATCGTAGACCAGCTCGTAACGGCGATACTCGGGCCTTTTGCGCGGAATTGGATAGTCGAGACCCTGCCTCTCCGGAAAAATCTGCGTGCTCAATCGGATCAGGTCGGCGCCGGGTGTGACCAAGATGTTGACATCGAAACGGTTGCCGCGCCCAGCGAAATCTACTGTCGCGTCCGTAGTACCTTCTTCGGCGCGCATTACTGCGGTAAGTTTCCATCTTCGCGCCAGCGCCAGCCGCTTCTGGCGATCGGTCAGGTGCCGATAGTAGTTGCCCTGGCGCGGGGAAGTCACGCGCCAGGAGTCGAAACCCGTGCGAGATGGATTTTCAACGATGGTCCCCACCAAATCGTTGTGAATTTGAAAGCCCTCGCTGAGCGGGTCGAATGCAGCAGTGTATTCGACTACTCGCGGAGTGTCCTGCCGCGTGCCGTACCAGCGGCTGCCGGCGAACGCTCCGCCAGCCACCAGCCCGGCTGAGCCGGCGGCGGCGATGGCAAAATTTCTGCGGGTTTGCGAGGTGAGCGCAGTAGCGAATTCGTCGGACCAGGCGCGTACCTGCTGCGGACGTTGCTCGGGACGGAAAGCCAAAGCGGATTCGAGCGCACGCTTGGCCCGGCTATTTACTCGTGACGACACCGCACGCACATCCGGGTGGCCGCCGAGCATTTCGCAGGCGATCAGAGCGAGAGAGTAAATATCGGAGGCCGAACCGTTTTCGCCAGAGAATTGCTCTGGGGCCATGTAGCGAACGGTGCCCGCGATCATGACAGTGGTAATGGCCGCGTCCAATCGGGCTTTTTCGACCTTGGCGATCCCGAAATCGATGAGCTTCACCGCTTCGGCGCCGTCGCTGAGCCGCTGGAGCATAATGTTTTCCGGCTTCAGATCGCGGTGCGCAATCCCCAACGCGTGAGTGGCACTGAGCGCCGAGCCGATCTGGCGCACAATCGCCGCGATCCGATGTCGTTCAAGCGGCCCCTTGCGGAATCGAGCACATTTCTTCGGCGCGGCGGCCTGTACTATGCATCGGATTCTGGTGGAGCGCGCGCGTGCCAGGCTGGCCGAAAAGCGCAAAGCCGAATCCGTAACCCTCGACGAGGTTTTGGGGCTGACGAATCACCGTTCCGCCAGTTCTGCTGCTGCTGCGCGACCAGCCGCAGGTAGGCTTCATTTACCAGGGCAGTAGGTTGCAGAACCCGCTCGCGCCGCTCGTTTCGGAAGAAGCTCTGCGCGATGCGCCGCAACTCCGGATAGATAAGTTCCATCAGCGGGTCGAGCGCCGCGCGCTCGCCGGCTTCGATCCGGCGTAACAGAATCGTGACGTCGCCTGCCTCGGTGGACATGTCGCCCTGCACGCATTGATTTTATAAAAAGATGCGTCGCGATGTCGTAATCCGAACCGTTTCTGCGCCATAGAGTACAGGACAGGGAAGTTCAGTTGAAACGGAGGACCTGCCTGACGGGCGAGGGAGAGCAAGATGAGAACTGTAATGCCTATCCTGGTGACGGGGAGCGTACTGCTACCATATGCGGCTGGGTTCGTCCAGAATTCCGCAAAAATTGCGCCGGCCGATCCATTCATCGGAACGATCGAGACGATGAAGCGTTCCATAGCCCCCCTGACCTGCGTGGAACAGAAGGGTTCGCGCTCCAACCTACTCGAGCGCACCGGAACCGTGTTCTTTGTCTCGAGCAATGGCGGATTCCTGACAGCGGCGCATGCCCTACTAGAAATGCAAAAGCCGAATCGCTACTGTCCCATTACCGCAGTCACGCTGCCGGAGATGAGATGGACTCCGGAAGCCCGAGAGGAGGTCCTCTCATGGTTCGCTTTTGAGATTTCCCTTTGCCGGGTCGACGAGGACCTGGATCTGGCGTTGTGCGGCCCACTCAACGATCTACCTGCTCGAGGACCTGGCTCCCGGTTTGAAATCAGCCCAGTGCAGTTTGACTATGGAACCCCACCGGATGGAACCTCAGTAGCCTTCCTTGGGTTTCCGCGATATTTTCGCGATCCGATCACTGCCCGGGCAACCGTTGCAGCCTACCGGCCGACAGGGCGCAGAAACGAGCTCATTCCCGAGCTGATCTTGGACCGGCCAGCATGGCCCGGATCCAGCGGCTCCCCGGTCTTCCTGGCGGACGGCCGAGTCATTGGAGTTGTGATCGCAAGCAACACAGACGAGCCCGGATTCACGATAGTAAGGTCCTCTTCGGCCCTTCGAGAGATTCTCCAACAGATTCGCAGGAAATAGCATCTCTTGGCGCGCGCTCATCGTTGCTGCAGCCGCCTAAACACCTGGCCCAGACTCATCTTCCTGGAACGGCCACGCGATCCAAGTTGCGGTGGTCTCGTACATGTGCTCTCTCCTGTGGCTCCCGGATGACGCCCTAATCGGAAGTTGACCAGGTGCACGAAGAAATCCGTTTGCTCATCGGCAAGATGATTGAAATCTATACCGTCTCAGCGGATTGAAGATCGCATCGGTCCGACCCCGCTAACGCGTGGTTTTCACTGATAACTCTTCTCGTACTTATTCCGACTGTTATAGACCTTGAATGACCCATCTTTTTCTGCTGTGAGCCGCAGCCATTTGCCTTCGCACTGCTCGTCGATGTTAGCCAGGAAGGTGTCGGCTGAATTATGGTCCTTGCCCGCACCAATTGCGTAATGGAGCTGCCAGATATCTTCGAGGCCGGGCGTGTCGTGTAAGGTCTGCCAGGCAGCCGGCGTGCCGCCCTTGCGCGGTCCGTTATCGGA
>DATBID010000119.1:0-10222 GCA_036557125.1 Bryobacteraceae bacterium
TTGGTAGCCGGCGCAATCGGGATTGGGCTGGCCCGCTCCCGGCAGTGGTTCGGCGAGGGTTTGGCCGGCGCTGGAAAGGATCTTCACGTCCAGGCCCTTGATCGGAATGGTATCGCCCGGCTTGGCAATGATGTGAGTGCCTTTCTCCGCAAAGGACGTGTACATATTGAAGCGGACCTTCGAGTCTTTATCCATTTCCGTGTTGGGGCCGTGATCAATGAAAGTGTGGATGGGGAATTTCTGGGCAACATCGTAGAGGCCGCCGACGTGATCGGCGTGGTAGTGGCTGATCAGCAGGAAGTCGATTTTCTTCACACCCGCAGCTTTGGCAGCGGCGGCGATGCGTTCGGGATCGCGGTGATTGAACCCGCCGTAGCCGACATCCATCAATAGCGATTCACCCGAAGGCGCGACGAACAGCGTGGACTGACCGCCTTCGACATCGATGAAGTAGACTTCGAGGTTCTTCGCTGCAAATAACGAGACCGCCGAAGCGGCGAGCAGCGCACAGAGAGAAGATGCCCTCATGGCGTCGATCTTAGCATGCAGGCCCACGCAGGCCGCGAGAGACGAGAGGGGCAATCAGTTCTGCCGGATCATCGGTGATGATGCCATCTACTCCGGCGGCAATCATGCGGTCCCAATTTGCGGACCCGTTGACCGTCCAGGGCACCACTTCGATTCGGGCGGCATGGGCGGCCGCTACTTTTTCGGGCGTGACGAGAAGGAATTGCGGAGCGACGATTTCGGCGGAGGCCGCTTCGCGAGCGATTTCGGGGAATGAGCGGGGATCGTTTTCGGTAAGCGCGGATAGGCGGATTTGCGGTGCTAGTGCGCGCATCGCTTTGAGAACCCGAAAATCGAAAGACATCACAGATACGCGGCTTTCCAGTGAATGGGCGCGGATTTTTTCCAGAACGCGGCGCCCGAATTCGTGGGGCGCGGGGCAGGGAGGCGGGCCGGACCAGGTTTTGATTTCGACATCAAAGCGGAAAGGGTTGGCAGGCGAAAGCGCCTGCACCACTTCCGCTAGCCAGAGGACTTCGTCCAGAGTGGGCGCGTGGCCGCGTTCGAGGATGGGATCGTGGGAAACGACGAGTTCTCCATCCTGAGTCACTACCACATCGAGTTCGATCGCATCTACGCCGATTCGAATGGCGTATTCGAAGCCCGGGAGGGTATTTTCTGGCATGCGGGCTTTGGCGCCGCGATGCCCGTGAACCAGAATCATTACTTTTGCCAGAGGATCTGGCTGGCTTCGAGCGGCACGTTAACACCTGGGAAACCGGGAACGATGCGCGCCGTGTAGTCCCCCGCGGGACGGTCAGCGGGCACTTCGGCGGTGTAGAGGTAGCCACCGACCGATCCGGCGAGCGCCTGCTGGCGATCCATAGAAATGCGGAAAGGCGGGCCATCGGGATTATCGGCATACAGTTCTACAGTGACACTATCGGGCGCCAGTTCATCCAGATAAACGGGCACGTGGAAGAGATGCCGTTGACCGTTCCTATCGATATGCACCTCGCCAAAGCGGATGTTGTTCCAGTGGATGGCGAGTTGGCGCTGCCATTGACGAATCGCCGCCGACTGCTTGCCTGAGCTGGACGCGCGGCTGCAATAAGCCGAAGCGGCTGGCAGATAGTGCTGTTCGGTGTATTCGCGAACCGTGCGGTTGGCGGAGAACTGCGGAGTCAAACGGGCGAGGCTCTCGCGCATTTTTGCAACCCAGCGGGGCGGAACGCCTTGGTCATCGCGATCGTAAAACGCGGGGATGACATCGTGTTCCAGCACCGAATACAGTTGATCGGCCTCGGCCGCATCCCAGGCGGGGTCGTCCCCGCGCTCGCGCCCGTCTCCGATGGCCCAGCCTACTTCAGGGGCGTATGCCTCGACCCACCAGCCATCCAGTTCGGAAAGGTTGAGACCGCCGTTGACCAACACCTTCATGCCGCTGGTACCGCTGGCTTCCCAGGGGCGGCGAGGCGTGTTGATCCAGAGATCGACCCCGCGCACCAGATTTTGCGTGAGGACCTTGTCATAGTCGCTGAGGAAGACCACATGGGGGCGGGCTTCGGGACGGCGGATGAAATCGTTCCACTGGCGGATCAGCGCCTGGCCGGGGAAATCCTGGGGATGGGCTTTGCCGGCGATGATCAACTGGGCAGGCCGTTCGCGGTTGGTAAGAATGCGGAGGAGGCGGTCAGGATCGTGTAGGAGCAGATTGGGGCGCTTGTAGGTGGCGAAGCGGCGGGCGAAGCCCATGGTAAGGATATCGGGATCGAAGATGCGGCTGGCTTCCTCCACTTCGTGCTCCGGCGCGCCCTGGCTTTCCAGTTGTTGGGCGAGGCGTTGGCGAGTGAATTCGATGAGGCCATGAGTGGTTTGTGCGCGGAGCTGCCAGAGTTGGAGGTCGCTTACGCCGCGCAGGGCGGCTTCGAGGTGATCCGTTTCGCCCAGCCATCGTTTGCTGCCGCAGGCGGCCTTCCAGAAGGCATCCGCCTCCGCGGATTCCCAGGTTGCGACGTGCACGCCATTGGTCACGTAGCCAACCGGAACATCAGCTTCCGGCCAGCGCGGGAAGAGCGGCTGAAAAAGCCGGCGACTCACCTGGCCGTGCAGGCGGCTGACGCCGTTCACGGCGCCGCTGCCCCGCATAGCGAGGTATGCCATGTTGAAAGGCTCAGAGGGCGCCCCATCGCGCCGCCCTAAAGCCAAAAGCTCTTCGATGGGTATACCGAGGCCGGTTTTCGCGTAATCGGTGAAGTATTTTGCCACCAGTTCGGGAGCGAAGCGATCGAAGCCCGCGTCCACAGCCGTGTGGGTGGTGAAGACGTTGCCGGCGCGGGTGGCGGTGAGGGCGATATCGAAAGGCTGGTGATGATCGGCCATCCAGGAACGGGCACGTTCGAAAACCGCGAAACCTGCATGGCCCTCATTCAGATGCATTACCTGGGGGTTCAGGTTGAGGGCACGTAGCAGGCGCCAGCCGCCTACTCCGAGCAGGATTTCCTGGCGTATGCGGGTTTCCGGCCCGCCGCCGTAGAGTTCGCTGGTAATACTGCGCAAATTGGGGGGATTGGCGGGGTCGTTGGAATCCAGAAGATAGAGTTTGAGCTGCCCGACCTCTACCTCCCAGGCGCGAGCCCACATGCGCAGTCCCGGCAGGGCGATGGGGACGCGAAGCCATTCGCCGTTCGATTCGCGGAGGGGCTTGATGGGAAGCATGCCGGGATCGTTGAACGGATACAGCGCCACCTGATTGCCGTCGGTATCGAATTCCTGGCGGAAATATCCTTGCGAATAGAGGAGGCCGATGGCGACTACAGGGACGCCGAGATCACTGGCGGCCTTGAGCTGGTCTCCGGCCACATTCCCCAAACCGCCTGAGTAGATGGGGAGAGCTTCGGCGAGCAGGTATTCCATGCTGAAGTACGCCACCAGATTCAGGGGGGATTCCGGATGGTTCTGCTGGAACCAGGTAACTGCGTTATGGGCCTCGCGTTTTTCCTCGAGCACTTCTTCGAGGAGGCGCGTGAAGGCCGGCTCCCGGCGCACGGATTGAAGTTTTTCCTGCGAGACCGTTTGCAGGACGAGCCAAGGGTTGAGCGTTCGCTGCCAGAGTTCGGGATCGAGGCGGCTCCAGAGTTCGTCGGCGCTGTGCTTCCAGGTCCAGCGTAGGTTCAGGGCCAATTCCATGAGGCCATCGGCCTCAGTTTCCGACGGACGCGACGTATAGGTTGGATTGCTCATGGCTACCTTTGATTGTCGCGCGAGGGATACTAGCTCAGGATTACAGATCGGTTGCCAGTTCTCCGCGCAGTACGGTAACTGCCTGCCCGCCGAGAAGCACGCGATTGCCCTTGACGGTTACGCGAACAATGCCCCCGCGGGAGGAGGCCTGGTAGGCGGTCAATTGGGACTTGCCTAACCGATCTGCCCAATAAGGACCGAGAGCGCAGTGGGCGGAGCCGGTAACTGGGTCTTCGTCGATGCCGGAGCCGGGGGCAAAGAACCGGGAGACGAAATCGAATTCTGGGGCTTCCGAACGGGCGGTGACAATCACGCCCCGTACGGGAACTTTGCGGAGCATGGTGAAGTCGGGATGGAGATTCCGCAGGAGGTTTTCGGAGCCGACTTCAACCAGGTAATCGAATTTGTTTTTGCCGACGAAGAGGGCGCTGTCTTCGGTGGCAGCTCCGATGGCCGCGAGCAGGCCCGCCGGCACCCCGGCGAGTTCGGCTGGGGTGGCGGGGAAATCGAGTTCAATCCACTCGCCGCGCTTATCGGCGAGCAGCACCCCACTACGGGTGTGGAAGCGTGCTTGAACGTTTGCGGGCAAATGGCCGTCTTCCCATAAGATGTGGGCACCGGCCAGCGTAGCGTGGCCGCATAAAGCGACTTCGACAGAAGGGCTGAACCAGCGGAGGTTGTAGCCATCGCTATTGGGAGTGAGGAAAGCAGTTTCGGAAAGATTCATCTCGCGGGCAACCTGGCGCATCCAGTCTTCCGATGGGCTGGCGGGAAGCACGCATACAGCGGCCGGATTGCCGGCGAAGGGCGCATTCGTGAATGCATCTACTTGTACGATTCGGACACCCATGCCTAGCAGAGTACCGTACTTGAAACTTTCAGCGGAATGGCGGAGTCTAGAGGTAGGTTGCGCTCGGCTCGGATGGAGGCGATGAACACAGCCACAAAGGTATGGACTGGGATTTCGATGCTGGCGGCTTTGTGGTGCGTCAGCAACCTTGGTCGGCCCGCGGATGGGTCCTGGGCGGTGCAGCCGGGAGCACAGGGCAAAGTGCGGATTCTGCAGTTTCGCGCCAGTGTGGGTGCGCTTACCGTAGGAGAGAAAGCGGAGCTTTGTTATGGTGTGGCGAACGCGCGATCGGTGCGAATCGCACCGATGGCTGCGCCGCTATATCCCGCGTCGAACCGCTGCCTGGAGATCGGCCCGCGCCACACGACGCATTACACGCTGATGGCGATTGGATGGGACGGCTCCGTAGCCACGCGCTCGCTCACGTTAGCTGTGCAGGCCGCGCCAGTTGAAGCTCCCGAGGTTCGGGAGTACGCCAGCCTAACGGTGTCCGCCGACGCCCCCTGAGTGACCGCCACCAACCCCGCCGCCTCCGGCAGAACCACCGCCTGAGCGGCCGAATCCGCCGCTTGGAGCACTGCCGGCGCTGGAATGGCCGAACCCGCCGCTTGAAGCATTGGCGGCGCTGGAGTTGGGACCCGCCGCGCCCGAGTTAAATCCGTCCGCCGCTGGTCCGCGGGAGAAACCGGCCTGTGGGGTCGCCGAATAGAAGCCGGGGCGGAAGGACGTGGCCGCTACACCGCCGAAGCGATCGCCCGATTGGGCAGCCGAGTGTGCCACGGCGAGACCCGGAGCAGGCCGAACGGGCCGCGGGTTTTTGGATGTGCCGGAGCCGTTGCGCGCTGGGCCTTTAAAGCCACCCGCCCCCGCTGTGGGAACGTAGTAGACCGGAGTGTAGTAGTTGCCCATGTATAGCGGGCTCCAGAAACCCCAGCCAAACGGCCCGTAAAGCAAACCCGCGCCCGGAAGGAACGTCCATTCATCAAGCAGGCTGCTCCACATCCAGCCGCCGTTCCAGGTGGCGCCAGAGTTTAGTACCGACTGCGAAGCGGTGACGGTGGCGTAGGCGAGATTGCTGGAGCGCTGACTGCTCCACTGATATAAATCGTCCTTCGCCGCCGCTTGGTCGAAATGATCGACGGCTAGCGTATCGCCGAGAATGGCTTGCTTGCCGCTCTTCACTTCTCTTTGCCCGGACGCAGTTTCGACCAGCGCTTCTCCTTTGTAGACCTCGAATACCGATGACCCGGCTTCGATTCGGTAAAGGCCTTGACGCTGGAGACGAATCGTATCGCCATGCAAAATGAGGCTCACCGCGTTGTCCTTCAGCAGTTCGTCGCATTCGACCATGACGGTACCGCCGAGAACCTCGACACGCGTGTCCGTGAGACGGTTGGAGACCATGCGGACGGAACTATTCTCCGCGAGCCGCAGAAAGGCGCCGGGGGTGAGCAGCACTTCGGCGCGGCCATCTGCAGTGCGCAGCTCCTCGCCCGATTGGAGCGAGGGAAATTGCCCGAATTTACGCTCCACGCGATTATTACCCGCGTACACCGTGCCTTCCACGTACTGAACTGTGCCGGACTGAGCGGAAATGACCTGCTGCTGAGCAAAGCCCGCGCCAGCAAAAAGCATGCAGGCCAGCGGTGCGCCCAATGTAAACTGCAACCAACTTCGAGGGCACATACGATTCACCTGCATAGACTCTATCATTATCCGGAGCCGATGGGGAACGGGCCTGTGCAGAGTTTACCCGGTACGGGGTTTAAAACAAGAAATTACTTATAGTAGAGGAGGCTTGTTGGAAAGTTGGAGACTTTAGATACCGATACGGATTTACAGGCGCGCCTCCGATACGCACTTCGTAGTGCAGATGAGGAGCGGTCACCCGTCCGGTGGCGCCGACGGCTCCGACCAATTCGCCGCCGCGGACCTCTTGACCGGTTTCGACATAGAAGCGCGAAAGATGGGCGTAGTACGTCTGCGTTCCACCGCCGTGATCGATCACAACCAGACGTCCATAGCCGCCGCTCCAGCCCGAGGAGACGACAATGCCATCCGCCGTGGCGCGTACGGGCGTTCCCGAAGGCGCGCTGATATCAATCCCGGTGTGGAATTCCGTACCCTCTCCGGAAAATGGATCGGAGCGGCGACCGAATGCCCCCATGAGACGGCCCTCGACTGGCCAGAGGCTAGGAGTAGAAACCGTCCACATTCGCTGAGCGTAGCGGCTCTGCAAAGAAAGAGTGCTGGCGCTGCGTAGAAAGTTATAGTCTTCCAGGCTCTCGGCGAACGTGGGAACGAGTTTGCCTTCCGCCGAGATATCCGAAGGGCCCTCCAACTTCTGCTTGATGCCGTAGGCCATGGAGACTTCACGGGCATACAGTTCGAGGCTGGCGAGCTGTTGGTGGGTCTGGCTTACCTCTTTTTCCAGATTGCGGTAGCGGACGCGCAAGGAATCGGCTTCGCGGCGCAGCGCATTGTAGTTGGCCACCTTCCAGGCCATGCGCGCGTAACTGGCCACGAATCCGAATACCGAAAAACAGCCAAATACGGCTAGTAGAAGGATGGCGTAAACCGCATGATGGGGGACATGGATCCGCCGCAGCCGGCCATGTAACGAGTGGGCTAACACCACGACGAAGTATTCCTGCTTCATAGGGTCCAGGACTCGTATTCCGTTTTGGCGAAAGAGAGACTGTAACAGGTTCCGGGGGCTAGAGTCAACCCCTTAAATTGAATGCAAACTATTGAAAAAATTGATATTATTGAGCTCTACAGGTGACGCGAACGCTCCCCGGACGGTTCTTTCTCCACAATCTTGTGGAAAAGCGCAGCCTGCTGGCACAACTGGTGCGGCGGGATTTCGAGCAGCGATTCGTGGGGTCGGCGGCCGGTTGGGCTTGGGGCCTCATCCACCCATTAGCCCAGCTTTTGGCCTGGACGTTCCTGTTCGACTTCGTGATGCACGTCGAACTTCCTCCAGGAGAGGCAACGCGCAATTATCCGCTGTTCCTCTTCGCGGGGATGCTGCCTTGGTTTTTGTTCAGCGATACGGTGCAGCGTTCGGCATCGAGCATTTTGGAACAGGCGAACCTCATTACCAAAACGGTGTTCCCGGCGGAAATCGTGCCGCTTTCCGTGTTTCTTTCCTGCCTGGTTAGCCATTTGCTGGCTCTGGCGCTGCTGGTAGCGGCAGCGGGGATTTTCCTGAACCAGATCAGCATTTTTATTGTGCTGCTGCCTCTGTATATGTTGGCTACCGGTTTGTTCGCGATCGGTGTGGGCTGGGTAGCGGCAAGCCTGCACGTATTCTTGCGGGACACGGCGCAGGTACTGAGCGTGATTCTGACTTTCTGGTTTTTCGCTACGCCAATCATGGTAGTAGAGAGCCAGTACCCGAACTGGGCTCGCGGGCTGCTGGCGGCGAACCCCATGACGTACCTGGCGCGTGGATACAGGGACTTACTGTTGAGCTCGCGGGTGCCGCAGCCGACGGATTTGCTAATCTCGTTGGCGTATGGAATAGCCGCTTTCGTCCTCGGGGGCCTGTTTTTTCGGCACGTGAAGCGCGGGTTTGCGGATGTCTTGTAGATGGCGCATCATGACAGCAAGTGGCATAGTGCTATGATGTCTTCGTGCGGACGACAGTAACTCTCGATCCGGATGTGCAGGCTCTCATCCGGAACGCGATGAAAGAACGAGGAATTTCGTTCAAGCAAGCACTGAATTCCGCAATCCGGGCTGGTCTGACGCAAACCAGCCAGAAGCGCCGCAGGTTTGTGCAGAAATCCTATTCTCTCGGTGCTGAGCAGAACTTCCGATGGGATAAGGCTCTGGCGGCGGCTGCGGCAATGGAAGACGAAGAATTGGGACGGAAGCTCTCCTTGCATAAATGATCGTCGTAGACGTGAACTTGCTGATCTACTCGGTCAATGAGGACGCGCCGCTGCATCGGAAAGCCAAGCCCTGGCTGGAAGCTTCCCTCTCCGGACAGGAAACCGTGGGGCTGCCGTGGATCGTTTTGCTTGCATTCCTCCGTTTGACAACTAGAGTGGGGCTCTTTCGGAAGCCGCTGCCCGTCGAAACGGCTTTCGACCTGGTCGATGGATGGTTGCAACAGCCTTCAGTTACAGTACCCGAGCCGACCTCGCGCCACTTGCGGATTATCCGTGATTTGGTCCTACCTCTCGGGACAGCGGCAAATCTGACGTCGGACGCTCACCTCGCGGCCCTGGCGATTGAGCACGGCGCCGAGTTGTGCTCCACCGATAACGATTTTGCGAGGTTCGATAGGCTTCGCTGGCGCAACCCGCTAACGCAATAGGTCCATGGGCTCACAACAGCAACATAAATTCATTCACCGGATGAGGGGCCACCAATTCCAACGCCATTTCGAGCGCGATGGCGGAATCGTTCGCTTGGCGCAGATCGGCGGCGGCGCGCTCGAATGCGCCCGGATTTAGGGCCGCGCGGCCTACGAGTTGGATCACGGGCAAATACCACTCGATTTGATCCTCTCCCGAAGGGCGGCTGGCGATCAAGAACGACAACATGGAGCTGAAGACATAATCGAGGGTTTCGCCTTTGGGAACGATGGCAATGAGCTGGTTGTAGAACTCGATTTTTTCGCGGAAATACTGGACGGGCGGCATGCCCGAGCTGTCGTTCCAGGAGGCCAAAGCAGAGAGAAAATCGCGCACGTGGATTTGCCAATCGATGGATTGGCGCTCAGATTCCTGAACGGCTTGAGCGCTGTCCTTAAATATCAGACTTTGATATTGGGCGCGGATATTTTGGCATTCCGGACTGTCGCACGCGGCGAGTCCCTGCGGCTTGCCCTCCCTTTTGGATGGCGTACGCTCGACATCATCGATATTCCCGACGGCGGCGGTGCGTAGGTGGGAGTTGAAGTAATCTGCGGGGTCGGCAGAAGAGCCGGCGGCATCGGGTTCTTCGCAGCGAGCCGCAGTAAGATGACTGACCAGAAACTCCCGATAAGCGCCTAAAACCACCACGGGAGCCAGGCCGCGGCGGGCGCTCGTCTGCGCGAGTGCTGCGATCGCTGGGCCGGCTTCGCGGGCGGCATCGGTGAAGGAGCGATCGTCCCCGCCTATGCGGCTGAGATTTCCGGCGAAAGCAGTGACGAGACTCTGGAAGGCCGAATCAGGAATGGACAGGTTGCCGGCGAGCATGCGGGCCGCGGGCGCGATTTGCGCTGGATAATTGATGGCGGCATAGCGGGTGAGAAATTTGATCGGCTCTTCCTCTCTGGCTTCTTTTGCCGTAAAGCCTTGTGCGGCGACGTCGGGCAGGACCTGGTAGTATCGGCTGACGTCATAGGCCATGAAATCATCGCAGGTAAGATTCGGCAGATCGATCGGCGGAATGTCTTCAAACCGGGCGCGGGCTCTTTGTGGATCGAGAGGCAGGAGCGCCTGGACGGCCCGGAGGCGGAGCGAAAGCGCATCGAGATCGAGCGAATAGGCGTGTTCGAGAAAACCCGAAGGCGCCTGGATGCGAGCCAAAGCTGAATGCCTTTTGTACGGGACGGGAGAGGCCGCGGCGGATTGGAATGCCTGCTCGAGCAACTCAATGCGGCGCTTCTTGGGAAACCGGTCC
>DATBID010000120.1:0-9441 GCA_036557125.1 Bryobacteraceae bacterium
CATGCTGTTGGCGTTCTTGCCTTCCAGGCGGACCAGGTTCTTCGGAACGAAACCGATGGAAGCGTCTTCGGAAGGAATATGGTTCTCTTCCAACACCTTGAGCACGGTTTCGTGAGCTTCGGGCGAGGAGAGAATTTCCCATCGGTCGCCATCGTTGCGGATATCGTCGGCGCCCGCGTCGAGCGCGATGGTCATCAGTTGGTCTTCGCTAGCCTTATCGCCTGGCACGAAGATCTGGCTTTTGCGCTCGAACATCCAGGCAACACTGCCCTGCTCGCCCATGTTGCCGCCGTTCTTGGAAAATACGTGGCGGATTTCGCTGACGGTGCGGTTGCGGTTGTCCGTGGCCACATTCACCAGCACGGCAGCGCCGCCTGGCCCGTAGCCTTCGAACATGACTTCTTCGATCTGCCCGCCTTCGATTTCGCCCGTGCCGCGCATGATGGCTTTTTTGATGTTGTCGTTCGGCATGCTGACGGCTTTGGCCGCGGCCACGGCCGTGCGTAGTCGAGGATTGCCGTCCGGGTCGCCGCCACTACGAGCAGCAATGGTGATTTCTTTGATGATGCGGGTAAACGCTTTCCCGCGCTTGGCGTCCAGGGCCGCTTTTTTGTGCTTGATGGTGGCCCACTTTGAATGGCCTGACATGTGAACCTCTTACAGGTAGGCCCGGCCCCGTGGCCGGGGTGTATTTGCTTGTATTCTAACGCTTTGAGGATAGCAGACGGCGGGTACGCGGCTCAAGCTCAGCCGCCTGAAAAGACCGCACCGCTATCACGCGCCCACAATCTGCACGCTCATTCCTTCCGGGTCTTTGATATGAAAACCCGCGTCCAGGTTGTTATCCGGAGTCACTCCAAGCTGCTTCAGCTCCCGCGTCACGGCGTCCCGGTTGAAATTCTCTACTCCGATTGCAAAGTGATCCACCAACCCGGTCGGGCTTTTATGGTGCAAGGAAACCACCACCTTTCCGGAACCTAATCGCACGATTTCGTTCGGCTTGTCCTCGCTCAGCACAGTGAAGCCGAAGATTTTCTCGTAGAAAGCCACCGATCGCGGCAAATCGGATACCTGTATGCTGACGTGGTCGATTTTCACTCCCTTGAGACCCCCCTCCTGCGCTTGCGCGGCGGACGTGGCGCCGCCCGTTGCGGCTAGCATCGCGAGGCCATTCACCAGCTCGCGTCGCGTGAGCCGCCCTTTCTCGAAACGGCTCAATAGATTCGAAATCATCGCTTCCATTCGGCTCCTCCCAAAGTGTGCATTCTAGACCTTTCGTCTGCTCCGCGCCAACAGCGCGAAAGCCCCCGCGCCTCAGGCGCCAAGCTTTGATAAGCTGTGCGCTCATGAAGACAGTTTTGCCGTGCACTCTGCTGCTTGGCTTCCAAGCCGCGCTCGGTCTGGCTCAAACCGCCGAAGATCTGATCAACGATGGCAAGAACACCGAAAACGTCCTGACCGAAAGCCTGGGCTTCGACCGCAAAAGTTACAGCCCGCTGCAACAAATCAACAAGTCCAACATCAAGCGGCTGGTCCCGGTCTGGAACACCAGCCTGATGAATGACCAGGGCGAACTCGCCGCGCCCATCGTTTATAACGGCGTGATGTACCTGATCAACGGCAAGTGGACCTTCGCGCTCGATGTCGCTACCGGCCGGCAGATCTGGCGCACACCGGTGCAGCTCGAGCCCGGCGTCACCCGCGCGGCCATCAATCGCGGCGCGGCCACGATTTATAACGGCAAGCTGTTTCGCGTGACCATCGATAATCATCTGGTCGCGCTCGACATGAAAACCGGCGAACAGCTCTGGAACCAGAAATTCGCCGACGCCAAGGAAGGCTATTACGCGACCAGCGCTCCGATTGTGGCGAATGGCGTCCTGATTTCCGGAGTGGCCGGAGGAGAATCTACCACCCGTGGCTTCATCGATGGCTGGGACCCCGATACTGGGAAAAAGTTGTGGACCAGATACACCATCCCGGCCCCTGGCGAGCCCGGCTCCGAGACTTGGCCGAAGAACACAGACGCGTGGAAGCAAGGCGGAGGGCCGACCTGGCGTTCCGGCTCCTACGATCCGCAGCTCGACTTGGTCTATTGGGGCACGGGCAACGCGGAACCCTACGATCCGCGTCCCCGCCAGGGTCTGGACAGCCTCTTTACCAATAGCGTGCTCGCTATCCGTCCCAAAACCGGCGAGGTTGTCTGCTACTACCAATACACACCCAACGATGTTTACGACGTGGACGCCGTCGATGAGCAGGTGCTCGCAGATATTCCCGTTAGTGGCCAGATGCGGAAGGTCATGATCCAGACGAACAAGAACGGCTTCCTCTACGTTGTGGACCGCACCAACTGCAAACTCATCGCTGCTCACCCATACGTGAAGGTTAACTGGGCCACGCGCATCGACATGGCCACCGGGCGGCCGGTCCTGACTGATGTGCAACAGCGCTTCGCCGCCGGAGAAGAAGTGGAAATCTGGCCGTCGCGCGGCACTAACGCCACGCCCAGCGCCTTCGATCCCACTACCGGACTGATTTACGCCAACACCTGGAATGTGCCCCGCATCCAGAAACTCGCGCGGCCTCGCCCCGTGAAGATCGGCACTACTTCCACCGGCGTCGATGCCCGCTATCCGGACGACAAGCCGGGCGATGTTCTGGGCCACTTTTTAGCCATCAATCCGCTCACTGGTGAAAAGAAGTGGGAGATCCCCCTGATCGATCTGCCCAGTTCTGCAGGCATGCTCGCCACCGGTGGCGGCCTCATCTTTACCGGCAAGATGACCGGCGAGTTCCTGGCGCTGGATGAGGATACCGGTCAGACTCTCTGGCAATTTCAAACCGGCTCCAGTGTCAATGCTACCGCCATCACTTACAGCCACAATGGTCGGCAGTATGTGAGCGTCGCTTCCGGACTGGGCGGCATCGTTGCCACCCGGTACGCCTCTCGCAAAGTTCCCTCCGGCGGCTCCGTATGGACCTTCGCGCTGATGCCGGAATAAAGTCCTAAGTTCTAGCCGGCCTAGGGACTCTTTTCTCAGCCCCGGTTCCCAGCCCTAGTCACTTTATGTGATGATACGGGCATGACGCGCCTTCTTCGCGCATCCGCTCTCTCAGTTGCTTTGTACCTGTTCTGTAATAGTGCTGCCCGCGCTCAGTTCAAGGAAATTGGGCCGGCCCCATTTTCGCCGGCCGTAGCACGCCAGCGCATTCGCACACTGCTCGATCAGGTGGATTCCTCCAACCGCCAGAGGACTCTCGATACATTGAACGGCTGGACCCCCTGGTTCCGAAATGTCCTCGACGAGGAACTCATCGCTGGTTGGAAGCGAGATACCCGGCAGCGGGTGGCGCTTGTCCTGGAACCTTTGGCCACGGAGCCGGTTGCCGATGGCGTTGTCGAATTCTCCTGGCGCCAGCGCACCGATGCCACGCTGAATCCCGAACACGCGCCGCTGCTCGAACATCTGATGACCCGTTATCCCCGCAGTGGCGACGTATTTCTTTCCGACCTGCTCGCGCCCACGCCGCCCGAGCTTTCTCCCGTTCAAGTAGAGACGGTATGCCGGATCTTGCTGGACATGCCCGACCTGGGAACCTGGCATCAGAGCGCGCTGCAGATTCTACCCCGCTACCGTGCGACAACCGAGCGCTTACTAGCGCAGGACAAGCAAAACGGCGATCAGGAGAAGAGCTACCGCGCGCAGGTGTGGCAGGCCGAGCTTCGTGGGGAAACGCCAGGTTTCAGTAGCCAAGCGTCGCTGCCGCACAGAAGGGCAACGGCGGCGCCCCCCGCGCCGCGCAACAACAACGGCCCGCTTCTATTCCCGCCGCCTTCCGCGTCTCCCCGTTCGCCCGCGGAGCAACGGTCGGAAACCATAGCCGTTAACCGGCCGCCGGCGCCGTCTCCGTCTCTGGCTGTGAATCCCGTGCCCCCGCCTGCGCCTGACCCGCCCCGCAGCGCGCCTCTTCCGGCCGCGCCGGCAGCCTATCAGGGGCCTCGGTCCGGCACGCTCGAATGCACGGGCGCACCCGTTCCGCAAAACGCCGAATATGTTTTCCGCAACTTACCGCCCGTCGCCATCGAGCTTGATTATGATCGGAAGGTCTGGGACGCGAGGCTCGTGCCTGCCGAAAACCATACTCAAAAACTGATACTGAAAAATAAGAGCTCCGGCCCACAAAAGAAGTGCGTGGTGCATTGGAGCGCGATTCCGTAGTCTTCGGAGGATAGTCATGAAAATTTGCGTTTTACTACTGAGCACGATCGCGGTTGCAGCCGCGCAGCAACCTACCCCCGCCAATTCCGCGGCTCCCGGTTGGCGATCGGCCAGCGATGCGCAGGCGCCTGCCGCGGACGCACAGACCATCACTCTGCCGGCCGGCACTGAGATCGCCGTGCGCACCATCGACCGCATCGATTCCAAAACAGCCGATCTCTCTCACGAATACGCCGGCAGCCTGGACGACCCCATCGTTGTGAATGGCGTCGAAGTCGTTCCCGCCAACGCTAATGCCGTCTTAAAAGTGGTGGAAGCGCAGAAATCCGGACTTACGCATCGGGCTTCCCTCTCTACCGCCTTGGTTGCTGTCTACATTCACGGGCAACGCTACAACCTGCGAACTTCCAAAGTCGATTCCAAAGCCGGCTCGCCGGCCAAGCGCACGGTCGCCGGGGGAGCTATCGGAGCGGGCGCGGGAGCGGCCATCGGCGCTGCTGCCGGAGGCGCGGCCGGTGCCGCGGTAGGGGCAGGGCTTGGCGCCGCCGCCGGAGCGATTACCGGAAAACTTACCGGCAAAGGCGTCGAAATCTCCCCCGAGACACGTTTCACTTATACGCTCACCCAGGCCGCGGCTATCACGCCGGAATCAGCCTCCAAATAGATCGGCGCACCTCATCCTGCGGCCATTTCACTTCAGCGCATCCAGGAAATCTCTTCCGCGACAGCGGTGGAAGAGGGCCGGCGTTTATCATAGAACATAGAACCCAAGACCGCTGCGATGAAGGTGCGAGATGTTGTCCGCGAAATCGAAAAGGACGGATGGCGCTTCTACTCGCAGAAAGGAAGCCATCGCCAATATGTTCATCCTGTCAAGGGCGGCCGCGTAACCATCGCCGGTAAGCCGGGCGATGACATGCACCCTAAAACCTTGGCATCCGTATACCGGCAAGCACAGATTGGAATCGCGAAGGAGACGGACGAATGAAATACGCCATCGTGATTGAACATAGGCCCGGGACCAATTACAGCGCATATGCCCCGGATCTCCCAGGCTGTGTGGCCACTGCAGACACACTGGAAGAGATCCGCCGGTTGATGAGGGAAGGAATCGCGTTTCACCTGGAAGGAATGCGCGAAGATGGCATTCCGATTCCGGAGCCGACAACGCTAGTGGACTACTCCGAGGTGGCCTGAAGCCACCGCTCGCGCGCTTCCCTTCACTTCATGTGCGAATACCACGGCGTATTCACAATCACGATGCGCTGGTTGCCGCCAAACAGTAGCAGCGCCGTCAGTAGTTCCCCTCGCTGATTGTGCAGGAACCGATGATACCAGCGGCGCTCCACCAGGTTCGGCACCACCACGGCAATCTGCCGGTCGGAGTGCTGCCGTTCCAGTTGCAGAATGAAGTCGAAAAGCGGCGTCATCACGAAACGGTACGGAGATTGGACCACTTCCAAGCGCGGAACGGGTAGGCCGGCTCGGCGGGCAGGTTCCTCCACCAGACGTGGCCAATCCTTCAGGCAGCCCGGCTCTTCGCCGGTGTCGACGTGTACGGCTACTACTTCGGGTGAAAGCGTTAAGGCGAAACGCAGCGCTTTCTCGGTGATTCGAGTCCAGTCATCGAACGCAACCACGACTACCGGCGGCCGCAAATTTTCGGTGTTCAAGGGATCGTGTGTGCCTACCTCCGCAAGCAAACGATCGTAGTGGCCGCGCACATTTTTCATCACCGCGACTATGGCGGGAATCAGCAGCACCGTCACCCAGGCGCCTTCAGCGAACTTAGAGACCATCACTACTGCGGTAGTCAGCGCGGTGGCCAACGCACCCAGTCCGTTGATCAACATGCTGTGCCGCGCGTGCCGTCCGCCGGTGCGCTTCCAGTGCATTACCATTCCCGCTTGCGAAAGCGTGAATGCCAGAAAAGCCCCAACGGCAAATAGAGGAATCAGCCGGTCGGTGACGCCGCCAAACAAGATCAGTATGCCGGCCGAAAGCGCTACCAGCGTGTAAATGCCGTACGAGTAAACCAGGCGCCGGCCGCGGTTGACGAATGCCCGCGGCAAATATCCATCGTGAGCCACTGCCCGGCAAAGGCGCGGAAAATCCGCGAAGGAAGTATTTGCCTGAAGAACGAGGACCAGCAGAATCGAGGCGATCGAAACATAGTAAAACCAGCCGCGGCCGGTCACCGCTCCGACGAGTTGGGAGAGCACGCTCTGGTAACCGAGCCGGCCTGGCTCGGTCGCGCCAATCCCGTAAGCGCGGCAAAGATACGCAATGCCGGCCAGCAATACGATCAGAATTGCGATGATGGTGACTAGTGTGACGCGGGCGGTTTTGGCGCGCGGCTCGCGAAAAGCTGTCACGCCGTTGCTCACAGCTTCCACTCCCGTCATGGCGGTGCAGCCGCTGGAAAACGTCTTGATGAGCAGCCACAAACCGGCGGCTTCGGTAGCCGTTCCGAGCGGATGCGGAGCCACCACTGGCGACGGATGCCCTCCGGAAGCGAGCGTCTTCCCCAACCCGATGGCGATTGCGATAAACAGGCAGCCGACGAACAGATATGTGGGGAACAGAAAGGCTGCGCCGGTGTCGCGAACGCCCCTGAGGTTTACCACGGTGATCACTGCGAGTGATGCCAGACAGAGCGGCAGCGTATACGGC
This sequence comes from Bryobacteraceae bacterium, assembly GCA_036557125.1. GTDB lineage: Bacteria > Acidobacteriota > Terriglobia > Bryobacterales > Bryobacteraceae > PSRJ01. The sequence goes on from DATBID010000120.1 coordinate 6,897, forward strand.
TGCCACGATGGAATCGCGGAAATCAGCGCACCAATGCCTGCCGAGATTCCCACCGCCACCACCAGCACGTAATCGATCATCAGAGCGGCGGCAGCGAGCAGACCGAGGTTCGCACCCAGGTTTTCGCTCGCTACCGTGTAAGAACCGCCACCCGAAGGGTACGCCGGAATGGTTTGCAGGTAAGAGAAACAAACAATCGTGAGCAGGACAATGATGCTCAGGCTGATGGGGACAATGTAGCTGAGACCCGCAACGCTCAACGGGATGAGGAGCGTGAGAGCGGCTTCCGGACCGTATGCGGCCGAGCCCAACGCATCCAGGCCGAAGATGGGAATGCCTTGGGCCGCTCCGATTTTTTCTTCCTGGTCCTCGTAAGATGCCAGAGGTCTGCCGAACAGGAAGTCGATGATCTGCATCGGCTCACACGCCGGACTCGGCTCCAGCAAAAAACGGCTTCCCGGTGTTTTGCTCCAGAACCCGAACCGCCGCCGCTGCCGGGCACCGCGGCATCTGTAAATGCGAGGCGAAGACCGCTTCCCACTCGGCCGAAGAGTTCAGTTCGATAGTGGTTGTCCGCGCGTCCCGATAAATGTCCAGCGTGCGGTTTAAAAGCGTGGCCGAATAATCGTCGAAGAAACGGCAGATGCGCATACAGTTGAGAAACGTCGCTTCCGGCTGGAAGGAATTGCGCATCGAAGTGAGAAAGAAATCGTGGGTGCGCGGCGGATCATGCACCAGGTAGCCGTGCACGCGATTCTCGCCGGTGAAGTCCGACATCTCGTAAGCATCTCCGCGTTGTTCCAGCACGTACCGTTTGCCACCTTCGAGCATCGTGAACGGGAGCCGGTCCAACCTGATTGGTTCCCGGAACGGCCCGCCATAGCCCACATCCACGTGATAGGCCACTGAGCCGAATCTCACACGCAGGCACGTATGACAATTGAGGCGCGTCCCCATATCGGCGCCGAGAAGGTCCACATCGTAGCCGAGAGCGCGCAGCAGTTCGCCGAGATAGGGGTTTAGCGAGTGGCAGGTGCCGCCCAGATCCTGGCGTTCGATGCCCTCCAGAATTTCGCAGAGACTCAAGAACCGACCGCCGCCCTCGCGCGAAAACAAGAGCAGCTTGGAAATATTCTCGAAGGGCGCGCGCATCAAATGCGCGCGGACCACCGCGCGAAAGCCCTCCACTCCCACGGGCAAATCGGAGAGGCCCAGCAGCCGGAGATAGCGTCGGTAGATCTCCGGGAGCGCACTAATTTTGGAATCCGCGGACCTGACGCGAACCTACCTTGCCGGAACTACTTGCAACGCCGAAAGGGTCGGCCCCGATTTTCCCCGCGGCAACAGGCTCGGTCCCGACCGATGAAATACGTCTTCCGGCTTGGTGCCGAGCGGGAAGATCAACCCGACGAAGCAATTGCTCATCTCATCCCAGTTCTGCGGCCCCCACACGACGTCTTTCGTTGGATCAGGGTTGAATTTGTTGGAAACCGAATTGTCGAAGTGCGAAATCCCGATCAGACGGGTGCCTTTCGGCAAGGAAACCGGTTTGGCGTACTGATAACCGATCTGCCAATCGAAATTGAACTTGCCGCGGAACAGAGTTTCCGTTTCGCCCGTGGGATAAATCGCGCGCAGTTCAAAATCTTTACCGCGCAAGTGCATGTGAGGCTGCGCGTAGACGAGCTGCACACCGTCCGCGCCTACCGTCACCTCACTGACAACTTCCGCATTGTTGTCGCCGGCGGGGATGAACAGGTTCAGCGCGGTCGGCCCGGCGGATAGGAAATAGCGTTGCTTAGGCGGCGTCTTTGAAAACACCAGGCCCAGTTTCGTGACGTCTTCGGTTTCCTCGCCGATAGCAGTGTAATGCAATTCGAAGACGAGGTCCGAACCTTTGGGCACCAGCTTGGCCGATCCGCCGATCTCAAACGTCTGCGCGCCGAGTCCCGGATTGAACTTGCCCAGAATGTCATTGCCCTCGGAGGTGAGGTTCCGCCCCATACCGGACTCATACGCTTCGCCGGGAATGGCGTCTTCCATCCAGTGCGACCCCGGAGGGCGCACCCATACTTTTCCGTGATGCAGTACCCTCGGATTGCCGGGGCGCATTTCGGCGTCTGTGACCCAGACATCTTCAGGGAAATTGCCTTTCACCAGGATGTACTGGTAATTGATGGTGCCTTTGGCTTTCAGATGGAAAGGCTTCGGCATCTCGATGACCATGTCCGGCTTGATGTTCCAGCCATCCGCGAACTTGCGGGGCGGCGGCGCGTCCTTCGGATTGCCCTCAGGGGCGCCGGCATCGGCCCAGGCGACCAGTGTGTCAATATCGCTCTGGCTGAGCCGGCGATCATTCGAAAAATGCCCATAATGGGGATCGGCAAACCATGGCGGCATCTTCTCAGTCGCCACGGCGACCTTGATCGCCTTCGCCCAAGGCCGCGCTTCCGCATAAGTCAGCAGAGACATCGGGGCCACTTCACCCGGCCGGTGGCACTCCTGGCAGTTCTTCTGCAAGATGGGAAGAACGTCCTTATCGAAG
>DATBID010000121.1:0-12396 GCA_036557125.1 Bryobacteraceae bacterium
CTTACGGCTCCACAGTGCCTCGAAAATCTAGTACATTTCCGCGAATTTGTTAGTACTAAGGCGGGCCACAAAACCGGGGTTTCCGCCCTATACTCAGGTTGATTTCAGTGGGTTGAACGACTTGCTGTACATTACACCAGCGGTTGCGGAGGAATAGTGCAAGTTCCAATAAATAAGACACCAAGTCGGTGGCTGAGAGACCTGGCGGGGTTGCTCGCAATAATTGGCATCGTGGGCATGGGAAGCAAGCAGGCGCCGGCAGCGACATGCATATTAAGCAGTCCAACTACGTGGACACTGGGCAGCAGCAGTGTGTGGGGGACGGCTGGAAACTGGACTCCGGCCACGGTTCCGAATAGCAACAGCACGAACGTCTGCATTGTGGACGGGACCAGCACGGTGAGCCTGAACGGGAGCTTCACTGTAGGCGACCTGCAACTGGCGAGCGGCAATACTGTCGCCCTCGGCGGTAATACGCTCAATGTGGGTGGAACCTCGATCGTCAATGCCGGGGCGATCACAAGCGCCAATGGCAACCTGACGCTCCAGAACAATGTGACACTGTCCGGCGGCGGTACGATTACTACAACCAGCGACACCTTTATCAATCAGGCATCGGCCGGCTTGACGCTGACCAACATGGACAACACCATCCAGGGGACCGGCCAATACGGCCAGAACGGTCTCGCTATTGTGAATCAGAGCGGCGGAACGATCAATGCGCTTGGCGGCACGCTGTCCTTAAATGGGAGCGGCACGATCACCAATGCGGGCCTGATCGGAGCGGTCAGCACCGGCGCACTTCAGATCAACAATACCGTCAACAACACCGGGGGCAACATTACCGCCAATGGCGGCACGGTGACCCTGAACTCCACAATCAATGGCGGCGCCCTGAATGCCATCAACAGCGGCACTCTGACGAGTAGCGCCGCCACCTTGAATGGTGTGACGATTTCCTCCGGGACCACGTACAACGTAGGGGGCACCACGCTTCTCCAGGGCACCATTACCAATAACGGAACGATCACCGTGCCCAATACCACTCTCCAGGTGAACGGCGGCGATGTCACTTTAACGGGCGGCGGGACGGTGCAGATGTCCAGCGATGCCTTTTTCAACCAAAGCTCAGGTGGTTTGACGTTGCACAACGTCAACAACACCATCGAGGGCACCGGTCAGCTCGGGCAGAACGGTCTGGCTCTGGACAACCAGACCAACGGAATTGTCAATGCCAATGTCACCAGCGGAACGTTAACTTTGAACGGCAGCGGCACGGTGACTAATACCGGCCTGCTTGAAGCTACGAACGGCGGCACGCTCGCAATCAACAACAACGTCACCAATACCGGCGCTAACATCACCGCCAATGGCGGCACAGTGGTTATCAACTCCACCATTACCGGCGGCACACTGAATCAAATCGGCGCCGGCGTCCTGACCAGCGGCAGCGCTACGTTGAATGGCGTGACGATTTCCGCCGGCAGCACGTACAACGTCGGCGGGCAGACTTTCCTGGAAGGCACCATCACCAATAACGGCATCATCACCATGCCCAACACCACGCTCACCATCGCAGGCGGGACGGGCGTCACTTTAACCGGCGGCGGGACAGTGAAGATGTCCAGCGACGCTTTTTTCAATCAGGCCTCCGGCGGTTTGACCCTGGACAACGTCAATAACACTATCGAAGGAACCGGCCAGCTTGGCCAGAACGGAATGGCCCTCATCAATGAAAGTGGCGGGACGGTAAATGCCAACGTTAACGGCGGAACCCTCTCTTTAAACGGTGGCGGTCTGGTGACGAACGCGGGCCTGCTGGAAGCTACCAACAACGGCATTTTGACTATCAACAACACAGTCAATAATGCCGGGGGCAATATCACGGCTAACGGCGGCACCGTAAACCTCGCCTCTCAGATCAACGGCGGCTCGCTGAATACAACCGGCGGTGGCGTCATGAATGCCGCGGGCGCCATCTTAAATAACGTGACCCTTTCCACGGGCAGCACGCTCAACGACACCAGCACGGTCTTCCTGGAAGGGACCTTCACGAATAACGGCACCGTTAAGCTTCCTAATACGAACCTGACCATCACCGGAGGCGATGTGACGTTAACGGGCGGCGGTACGGTGCTGATGTCCCAGGACGCCTTCTTCAATCAGGCCTCCGGCGGGCTGACCCTGCACAACGTGAATAATACGATCCAGGGGACCGGCCAGCTTGGCCAGAACGGTATGGCCCTGGACAACCAGGTGAATGGTGTAGTGAATGCCACGGGCGGCACCCTCAGCCTGAACGGCGGCGGCGCAATAAGCAATGCCGGTCTGCTGGAGGCCACGGCTACGGGGACATTGAACATCAACAACACCGTAAACAACACCGTCGCCGGCAACATCACGGCTGATGGCGGCACCGTGAATATCACCTCTCAAATCAACGGCGGCACGCTGAACACCATCAACGGCGGCGTCATGAACGCCGGAAGCGGCGCCGTGCTCAACACGCTGACGATTTCCGCGGGAAGCACCGTCAACGATGCCAACCAGGTCTTCCTCGAAGGCACGATCACCAACAAAGGCGCCATCACTCTCCCCAATAGCATCCTCACGGTCGCCAACGGTCCCGTCACTTTAACCGGCGGCGGCACGGTGGTAATGTCCAGTGACGCCTTCTTCAATCAGGCTTCCGGCGGCCTGGTGCTGAACAACATCGACAACACCATCCAGGGAACCGGCCAGCTCGGCCAGAACGGCTTGGCGATCAACAACGGGGGTACGATTCTGGCGAACGTGAATGGCGGGACGCTGAACGTCAATGGCGGCGGCACACTTACCAATACCGGCACCCTGAAAGCGACCGATGGCGGCAAGCTGCTGGTGAGCACGCCGTTCTCAACCGCGGATTTCAGCGGCGGCGTCTTGCAGGGCGGCGGCACCTACTTCATCAACGGTACGGTTCATCCTTCCACCTTGCAGATCAACTCGCTGGGTACGGGAGGTGGAGAAATTACTACCATCGGGGCCGCAACTACCCTAGTGATGGATGGCCCTAACGGCAGCGTCAATTTCCTGGACGCATCGGGCCAGAATGCTCTCGCCCTAAATACAAACCAGGGAAGTATCTACCTTGAGGGGGGCATCAACGCCAGCGGCAGTGGTCAATTCAACAACTCCGGTGACATCCTAATCGACTCAGCCAGCACTTTGACTAACTCGGGCAATTACGTGCAGACTGCGGGTATTACCCAGGTGGATGGCACACTCACTGCTCCGCTGGTGAACATCGGCGGCGGCCTCCTGCAGGGGGACGGCACGGTCAGCGCCTCCGGAGGCACAACGATTGCCAACGGAGCATTCATTCAAGCGGGCGACACTCTGAACGCCCAAGTAGATCCTCCAGGCACCTTGAACATCATCGGCCCGCTGGACCTCAACGACGGCTCTACTATCAACGAAGCTATTAGCAGCTCCGCACTGGCCGATATCAGTCTGTTGAATGTCACTGGCGATGTGAACACGGGCGCGAGTGAAGGTGTGGATGTGATGCTGCTCGGCGGCTTCAAACCCACGGCCTCAAGCCAGTTTATTTTCCTGGACTACACCGGCACCCTGAGCGCCCGGACGTTCTTCGTCACGGATCCGCACATTGACCCCTATGGCAGTTTTGGTATCGGATACGGCGCCAAGGATGTATTCCTGACCTTCACGCCGAACACCAGCCCGGTTCCCGAGCCGGCGACTTTCCTGCCGCTGGCCGGACTGCTGGCCTTGGCCTACTTCATCCACCGCAGAAAGCAGCACAAGCAGGCAGCATAAGCAAAGGATGTTTGCATCGAAACCCCGCGGGCCAGGACTCATCTGGCCCCGAGGTTTCAATCACCTGCTAATCTCTTTTTCGTCCAGTCCTCTACCTTCAGTTTCTCGATCCTACGGAAGGCCCGATCGCTGGTAACCACGATCAGATCCAAAGCCAGAGCATGTGCGGCGATCATCAAATCCAGGTTTCCCATAGGCCGCCCTGCGCGTTCCAGAGCAGCGCGCAAGTGGCCGTACTGCCGGGCCGCATTCGAATCCCAAGGCAGAACGGTTACCCGGAGGAAGAACTCTTCGAGGACTCCATGCAAGTGTGCGGCATGCGGAAGCCGCTCTGCGCCAAACCGCAGTTCGCCCTCGGTGACCGCCGATATGGCGATCCGGGCCATAGGTACTTCGGCAAGACGCCGGTCCACTGCCGGTTTGTTTCCTTTGATGATGTAGCTGGCTGTATTCGTATCGAGCAGGTATTGGTAATCCATCCGGATTAGAAGAGGTTGCGCTTTTGCGGGATCTCATCCTGCCGGCTGGCCATGAAATCCGCGGGAACTTTTCCCCTGTGCCTGAGTTTAAAAAAGCTGTCCCACGATTCCGGCCGTTGTGACAGAATCACATCCCCCGTCACTGGATCCCTCCGGATAGAGACCTCAGTTCCTTCGAACCGGAACTCGGAAGGCAAGCGGACGGCCTGGCTCCGGCCATTGCGAAAAAGCTTGGCTAGTCTGGGCATTGGTATATATCAATAGTATATATCATTTTCTACAGGTGCGCCGGTCCGCTCTCGTCACCGCGGTTGATGTGCATCTCTTCGGCGGGGGCGCCCAGAGCGGCCAGGGCTTTCGAGGCTCCGAAGAGAAAGTTGGGCGGGCCCTGGAGAAAACCGGCGGCGCGCAGCGCGTCGCGCCAGGCGGCGTGGCTCTGGTTGGTTACGATGAGGTCCACGCCGCGTTTTTCGAGATAGCGGCGGGCCGCGTGAATGACGCGTTCCGGCCCGTCGGAGTCCGGCGATGCCATGCAGTCGACGATAGTGCCGACGCGCAGATCGCCGAAAGACGGGTCGCCTTGCATGGGTGTATCGAGCAGGAGCGCCCAGCCGCACGAGTTCACTCGCAGGCGCAAGAACCGGGACTCGCCCGCAGGGTAAAGTTGCTGAAGCGCGCGGGCATCGCGGACCGCGGTCATGGCGTACTCGGGCTGCGCGGCGGCCCAAATTTCATCGGCCCACGGACCGAAATCCTCGGCTTCTTCCGCGTGAATCCCCTTCGGGACCGGCTGCGCGCGGCGCCGCTGGCGATTGCGAATGAGGAGCCAGCCGGCGCCGGTCCAGGCCGCGAGATCCATCAGGAATGCGCGCAGGCGCGTCTTGCGGATCGCTCGAATGGCGCGCAGAAATCGGGCGGCATGCACGACCCGGAAATAGAACGGCACCGGAGTTACGCTCCAGCCCATAGCTTGCAGCATGCGGGGCAAGGGCCGGTCGAGACCGCCCATTCCCAATGCATAGAGCAGAGGCTCGGTTTTTTCCGCACTGCGGAGTAATAGCGAAGCCACGCGCGCGTAGCTGCGATTTACCGCGCCCTCCGAAAGCGGCAAGCGGAGATGCGCCACCCGCCGCAACTCGCCGCCGAAGGAGAAGATCTGCGGCTGCAGAATGTAGCCACCGCGCACGTCGCGTCCTTCGACCGCGAGGTACATGCGCGATCCCGACAGCATTTCCGCTTCCGAGTCCTCGGGCAACCCGATTCCGATCGCTTCGAGCCGGCCGTTAAATTCCCGCAGAGCCGACAGCCATTCGGGGGAAAATGGCCGGATCTCGATCGGCATCTACGTGAGCTTCGTTTCCACTAAGGCGGCGATGTCGCCCAAGTTTTTCATCTGCTCCATTTGTTCGGGCTCGAAGGCGATGCCATACTTGCTTTCGAGCGCCAGCACCAGATTTAAATGCTGGACGGAATCCCATTTCTCTATCCGATCGGGCGAGGATGCCGCGCTGAGCGCTCGTGGGTCGACTTGGAAAATACCGGCAGCGATGCCGCGCACTTCGTTCCAGATCTCTGCGTTCATGCCTTCTCCGCTACCGCCGCAGATTGGAAGCTTCCATTTCGAACGTCTCTATTATGGCAACTTGTGACTGAATGCATGGCGCGCTCACAGTTAGCATGTTACTTGGAAAGGCGCATCCCGTCCCTGAACTCTGAGGGATCACTCTTGCGGATCATCCATGGTATGGATGACTTGCACGGTTGGCGATTCCGGCGTGCTGGGCGTTTTGGCTTTCGGCATTAACGGGTTTCTCGGGTAATAGCGGTAGTCGGCGGGACGGAGGAGGCCATCTCGCATGAGCTGCTTTTCGCGCTTTTCGTCTGCGGCGGCCTGTCTGCGAAGATAGCGGCGCTTGTATGGGGGGAGATCGGGAGGAAAAGGAGTGGCTCCGTTGGCCGGCGCTTCGGCGGGCTCATCGGGTCTGCGGAGCTGGACTTCGATGGGTTCGACGGCGGGAGGTTCTATGGCGACGGGGGCGGGCGACGGGGCCGGAGAGTCTGCGGGGGCGGCGCAGCGGTTGGTTTGGAGACGCTCGAGACTCTGCTGGGCACGGTCGAAGGCGCGTTCGAAGCCCTGCTGGAATTTGAAGCTTTGATCGACGAACCGATCGGGCATGTCGTTGAGGCGGAAGAAAGCTTCGCGGCGGTCGGCGCGGGCGAGTTTCCAATAATTTACGGCCATTCGTTCGACCTGGATGAACTCAGTGGGAGTCCGGGGCTGCCATTCGGTTTCGAGATCCTCAAGGAGGCGGTTGAATGCCTCGGCTTTCTCATCGGAGAGAATGAGGATACTGGCGCGCAACCCGTGGCGGAGCGCGTTGAAGCGGACGTTTTGCGTATTTCTGGGTCCGGTACTCTTGAGAGCGTTTTGTCTGTTTGCAGCCACCTGTTTAGCGGAAGCCATAAATTTTACGAACAAAGCCAATTTCGCGGGGGCGGGCGCCCGCCCCGGGTTAGGGCCTTGCGAGGCCGTTCTCTCCTTAATTCGAAATTGAGCGAACAAAGCCAATTCGCGGCCGTTCACCCGATTTCAGAGTAGCGGGCGGTTTTGGGGCGGGCTGGGGGAGGGAGGGATAAGTGATTGGGGATGGAGCGAAAAAGTTTTTGGAAATGGCGTGACTCGGTCGAACCATGCCCGCCAGTGCTGGGTTCGAAAGGTATTGAGGAGGGCGTGGGGATGGCAAAGGTAGAAAAATGGTGTGATGGTGTAGTGGCACTCAATATTAAAAATCCTTGAGGTGGAACGTCTGGCGGCGGAGGTGTCCGCGTTGGCGAGGGTAAGCAAAACGGAGGCCATCCGGCAGGCTTTGGCTGATCGCAAGCAATGCTTGCTGGCAACGGGGAAAAGGGCGGACAAGAGAGAGCGCGTATTGGCCTTTCTGCGCAGCCGGGTTTGGCCGGAGATCCCACCGGCGTTGTTGCACAGGCGGATTACGAAAAGAGAGCAGGAGAGAATTCTGGGCTACGGTCCCCAGGGATTCTAGAGTCAGTGAGGCTTCCGTCTCATGGTTATGAATACGTCAACTATCGTCTCCATACTGCTTCAGGAAGCAGGTAGCGAACAGCTTGTCAGTTGCATTGGCCGCAGCGGCATCGTCATCGTTGGCGCGCCGACGGTGGTAGAAACTACGAGGCGGTTTCCAAACGATTTCGTGATGAAGTAGCAGAATTGTGGAGGGATGAAGATGAAAACAGGTAAGAACCTGATCGTAAGCACTGGAACCGCAGAAGAATTTTTCAAGCGGTCTCTAGAACGCGCGAAGAAGCTGGACCGTGGAGAACGGCTAGCACCAGAAATCCGGGTGACATTTGAAAACCCGGCTGACCTGTTGCGCGCGCTTTCCTTTCAGCGTATCCGAGTTCTCCAGGTGATACGGTGTGAACCGAAGTATACAACGCTTTCCAGTCTCGCTGTGCTGCTCAAACGGGATCGCAAATCTGTAAGCCGGGACGTGGCGCTTTTGGAGTCACTGGGGTTATTGCGAACTCATAACCAAGTGAATCCGGGGCATGGTGTCGTCAAGGTCGTCGAACCGTTAGCGGAAAAATATCACCTAACCGCGACAGTCTAGCGGACGATCACGGCTCTGTTGCGAACCTACGCTATGCGCTCTGCGGTTCGGCCTCAACAAACGGTAGTACGGCCTGCTGGGCTTGTTTGCGGAGGCGCCATTTTTCGTAGGGGGGAAGTTCGCCGCGCGGGCGATGTCCTGGCAAATGGCGGCATCGACTTCCGCGTGTTGCGCCGTGGCAGTGAGTCTCTGGAACCGCTCCTGCTGCCGTAACTGATCGGTCTTCTCTTTGCGGAGCCGGGCTTTTTTAGCGTCGGCCAGATCGTTGAAGATGGCCTCGGCGATGCGCTGGCGGTTTTCGTCGAATTCCAGTATCAGAGCGTGTTCTTCGAGATCATGCTGTTGTCTTTCGGCGACTTGTTCGCGGGGGCGGCCTTGCGTGCCGCATCCGCGAACCGAAAAGGCCAGGGTTTCGACCGGGCTATTGGAGACTCGCGCGAGGTCATAAACGATACGAGCAAGTACGGAGGACGATGGGCGAACGTGATCGAAGGTGCCCGCGGGCTTTAGAAGACCTTGAAAACGCTGGCGCGTCCGCCGATTCCGCGGTCGGTGACGATGCAAACAGTATTTTGAGCGCTCTTCCCCCACTGGAGGCGCACATTGTCCGGTTGCGTTTCGGATTCGGCGAAGGGCGAGAGTGTACTCATGAGGAGATCGCTAGAGAGCTCGGTCTTACAGTGGCGGAAGTTCAAGAAATAGAAACTAGGGCGTACCGTCTTTTTACGATCCCCTGGACGGTCCGGTCTTCTCAGGGTTTGCTGGGAAGCGTGGCAAAGGGAATGAGAGGCTTCCCCAATCAAGTGACTGACAGTCAGGCCGTGCCCGTGGAGGATTCATTTAGCGCACGAAGCACGGCGGCCTTGAGTTGAGGCAAATCCGCCTGCACGGTTTGCCAGATGACGGACAACTCGATCCGCTCGTACTGATGGCGCAGCCAGTTACCCATGCCGCGAATATTTCGCCACGGTGGACCCGGATAGCGGATCTCGGCTTCACTGCCAAGGCGAATGGCCGCTTCGCTGATTATTTGGAGTTTACGTTCCACAGCCGCAACGGTCTTCGGATCCTCCCGGAATCCGCCGAAATTCATGCCAGCGGTAAAGGTCTCAATCATGGCAATGGCCTCTGCGATGTCACGCAACGAGTTCTCCGTGTCCTTAAAAGGCAAGGATGGCCTCGCGGGTGACCCGGTCGCGAATATGCTCCTTGAGAGATTTGGCCGGGGTCAGGTCCACCCGAGCGCCGAGGATATCGGCAAGCCGGTTCTCCAGACCTACCATATCGAGTAAGGAAAACTGTCTGGCGGGATCAAACTCGGCCATCAGGTCGATGTCTGATTTTGCGGAAGCGTCGCCACGGGCGACAGAGCCGAATAGCGATAGACGTATGATTCCGGCGGCCTTCAACTCCGGTTCGTTTTGGCGCAGCTTCGCAATTACAGTGGATTTATCCATCGCCTCTACTGTCATTTTCGCGCGAAAGAGTCTGTTTATGCGCTCTGCGGTTCGGCTTCCACAAACGGTAGTACGGCCTGCTGGGCTTGTTTGCGGAGGCGCCATTTTTCGTAGGGGGGAAGTTCGCCGCGGGCGATGTCCTGGCAGATGGCGGCATCGACTTCCGCGTGTTGTGCGGCGGCGGTGAGTCTTTGGAACCGCTCCTGTAGGCGTAACTGGTCGGTCTTTTCTTTGCGCAGGCGGGCTTTTTTGGCATCGGCCAGATCGTTGAAGATGGCCTCGGCGATGCGCTGGCGGTTTTCCTCGAATTCGAGAATGAGAGCGTGCTCTTCGAGATCGTGCTGCTGTCTTTCGGCTAGTTGTTCGCGGCGGCGGAAGCTATCGCGGAAGGCTTTTTCGGCCTCCGGAGTGACAATGCGGCTGCGCAATGCGGGGTCCTTGATCATCTTGACGAGGAGGCCGGCGGAATTCTTGAGAGCCTGCCCGCTACGCTTCTTCTGTCGGCAGACTTCGATGGCGATCTCACACCAATCGAGTAAATCCTGCCCCTCAGGCGTACGCGTGCCCTGGTCCAAAGCGGTGCGGATCACGCTTACCGCTACGTGCGGCAGAACGTCTTCTTCGCGCAAAGCTGAGAGCACTTTGGCGGCTCGCTCGAGCCCATAAAAATCGCGCAACGAGGCTGCAGCCGCACAGTAGGCTGCGGCGACCTTCTGCGCGAAGCCGGCATCCTGGAGCAGTTTCTCACATATGGAGCGGCTGGTTTCCGGGTCGCGGCCGGTATAGAGAGCCAGCGTTTTACGCTCAGGCACATAGTTCGCATGCCGGTGCAGGGCAATCCGCCAGTTCTCCGAAGAAACGATGTGATAGGAGCCCAGCACCTGAATCCGAATGAGCTGCTCAAAAGCGGGTTCGAGAGTTTGCATCAGCCGTGACAGATATTTCGGGGGAGTGAGGATCCCCAGGTGCTCCATGCATAATTTGCGGGCGTCAATAATCACCAGGCTGGATTTTTCAAAAGCGACCGCGAGAAAGCGGTACAAGTGCTTGGCAGTAAGGCCATCAAGCTCCATGTAGCGGCGCGCATCCAGCAGACGGAAGAACCCGGAGTCCATGGATTGAATGAGCTTGTCGGTCCATGTGACTGAGCCGACGCATCGGCCGCTGGTGCGATCCAGAGAGAAGCTGGCTTCCTGGAAAACGTTCGACCACTTGACCTCCTCCTGCTCTTCGTTTTCGGCGAGAGCGCGGAAGCGTAGTGGAATAAAACGGTCCATGGCCATTTTCAGGCGCTTGTAGAATTTGCCATGAACCGTTCCGATATCGAGAATGCGCGCGATTTCGCGACCGGTGAAGGTGACGGTCTTGGCGAAATTCTGCCGGAAAGTGAGCACACCTAAAGCTACGAAGATGTCGAGATCCTGCTCAGTGGGCAGGCCGAGTTCGTTGTTTCCCTGGACCTGCCAGGTGACACGCAACTCGCTACCGTTCGGGAGGGTCTTATGACCGGTGATTTCGATTTTTCCGATTCGCTTTCCGACACGGCGTTCGAGGACTGCGAATGGAATGGCAGCCAGATTTTCTTCCTCGACGGAAAGGTTCAGGAGTGAAGGTTTCGGCTGAAGTTTGGCCACAGTTCAGAAAAACACAAACGTACTCTCTTGTTGTACACTGCCAAGCCCCGTATTGCCAGAGTTTTATGATGAGTCTCATACCATTGCCACAACCATGGTTGGTCCAATCGAGTAATTCCATAAACCATTCCATATTGGCGGGCTGACCTCATTTCCGGTATCTCTCTGAAACGTCAAAGCTTACTGGCAACTTTTTACGCTCAAACACACGATTGGCTTACGCCCGGACTCATGGGCTTGAGCGTAAAACTCTGCTAAACCATTCAAAACAAGGAACCGTTGCGGCTGATGGTGTATGAGCTTCCGCGTAAGGCTCCGGGCGCGCCAAAATATGCTTCCGAGAGGCCGTAAACTGCCTGATTTACGCTCAAACTCATGTTTCGGGTAACTTGTCGTGCAATTTTCAGGGCAGGCACATGGCTCTTACCGGGAGACTCATGGGTTTCTGCCGTACGGGTATGAGCTTGATCGTAAATCGTTCCGGGCGAGTGATTTTAGGGCGCGACGCAAGGCGCCGGCTGGTTTTCTGGCAGCTACTGGTCTGGTGTTGGGACGGGTGATGTTTATGCAGCTTGTGCCATGGTGGGCGGGGAAGCTGGCCGGCCGATGGAGGATCCAACCGGCGAGGTTTTTGATTGTACTGGAAGGATCGGCGCTGGAGGACGGCATTACCGGCAGAATTCCTACTGGCGCAACGTGTATGCGCTGCGCGCCTACCGGCAGACTCCGTTTGCGAGAGTCATCGTGAGCGGAGGAGGGCAGTTTCACCCGGCGGATTCGATGCGGGATTTTCTGGCAGCGAGCGGGATTCCCAGCGACCGGATTACGGTGGAGGACCGGTCAGTGAGCACGAGAGAGAATGCGGTTTATACGAAAATCCGTGGCAAATGACAGTCGGTGGTTAGTTCTACTAACCAGTGACTATCATATGTTTCGGGGCTTTGCGGGTGTTCCGGAAAGCAGGGTTGAATGTCGCTGCGCGGCCGTTTCCGGATACGATCAAGAGAAGTTCGTCTGTCACTGAGTGGTGGCCCGCGTTCTTTTGAGTTATGTGAGGAGGAGTGAAAGGCCGGGTATTATTGCGTCTTCCGGGCGAGTACAGTTGCAATTACAGCCGGTGCCCAGCGAGGAGTGAGTACTTAATGCCGAGAGTGCTTTGCGGACGCAGCGGAAGGGCGATTTCGCGGGCACTATGCCCGATTTTCCCATCATGCCATGGTATAAATCTACCCCCAATATGGTAGAATGGATGAAAATGGCGATGAATATCAAAAACTCCGAGACGGAGCGGCTGGCCAAGGAGCTTGCGGAGCTTACGGGAGAGAGTCTGACGGCGGCAATTACCGAATCGGTAAGAGAGCGGCTAGAGCGGGTG
>DATBID010000122.1:0-13170 GCA_036557125.1 Bryobacteraceae bacterium
AAGCCGCGGTGGTTTCCCCATCGCCGGCGCTGCTGGTGTCCTTTCCTAGTGGGACACTCTCCGGACAGACTCTTACCTTCAACTCTCCCGCGAGCCTCGGACTTTTCAACGGCTCGACGAGCATCACCAGCGGCAGCCTCACTCTGAACGTAACCAACTTCCAACAGGTGGGCAGTGCTGTCACCGGCACCCTGAGTATCAACTCCACGAGCGGCAGCATCACAGGAAGCTCTACGTATCAGCCATAGCTCTGGCCCTTCACCGGGACACGCGCCATTCAATCTGCGCCCGCAAGTTCGCCACGCCGGCCGCGTGGCGCGTGTCCACCACGTCGAACGCGATGGCGTCGTCCAGCCAGTCATGGCTCGTGCCATCGGCATTCTGCGTGGCTACTGTCAGCGTATACGTTTGCGGCGTAAGCCAGCATTCCATGCGAAAGTCGATTTCCAGTTCGTCTCCTGCCTCGAAATTGCCCAAGCATTTCTTGTCGATGCGCGTGTTCGTGCCATACACCTCCATGCCGATGCGCGTACGGATGAGGATACCCACCATAGGATCCGAGACCGGCGCATGAAAGCGCGAGCGCACCCGTACGGTGATGCATTCGCCCGCTTGCACCGCCGCCGCGGGTTCGCATCGCGCGTCCAACAGATCAATGGAAAGGACCTCGCTCGATCCATCCCCGTGCCGGTGGCTCACGCGCAGCCGCTCGTCCTTCCGAACGCGCGGAGCCTGCCGTTCGAGCACGAGACCGATGTAGCGGTTGATGACATCGTTCGGCGTGCCTTCCGCTTCGATCCGCCCATGCATCAGGAAAATCGCCCGGTTCGAGAGCTGCTTCACCAGGCCCAAATCGTGCGAGACGAACAGCACCGTGATCTTGCGCTCGCGCAGTTCCTCGAATTTTCGGACGCACCGATTGGCGAAGACCGCATCGCCCACGGCCAGCGCCTCGTCTACGATTAGAATCTCCGGCTCCACGTGGATGGCGGTCGAAAACGCGAGGCGCACGTACATGCCGCTCGAGTATTCCTTCACCGGACGTTCCATAAATTCGCCGATTTCCGCGAAGGCTTCAATCGACGGCATGGCCTTGCGAATCTGCGCGCGGCTTAGGCCCATGATTTCGCCGTTCAGGTAGACATTCTCGCGGCCCGTAAATTCCGGGTTGAAACCCGCGCCCAGTTCCAGCAGCGCGGCCGTGCGCCCTTTGGTGAAGATCCGCCCGGAAGTGGGCTGCAAAATGCCGCTTACGATTTCCAGCAGCGTGCTCTTACCGGAGCCATTCGGGCCAACAATCCCCAGCGTCTCGCCCCTTTCGACACCGAAGCTGATGTCGCGAAGCGCCCAGAAATCCGAGTGGCGGGGCCGCACCCCAGGAAGCAATTCCCACAGCCGGTCCGAAGGGCGTTGATAGAGCCGATATACCTTGGAAACGCTATCGACGAGGACCAAGTTTGATCTTAAAGCTTTCAGCTATCAGCGTTCAGCTTTCAGCTAACCCTAAGGCGAAGAGCCGCGCAGCGGCATCCGATTTAGCTGATCGCTGAAAGCTGATGGCTTATCTCCCTACCGCCAGCCGGTCCGCCAGGAAGGGCGGCAGACCGGCCTCGCGGATTTTCTTCTGAGCCGCCTCCACATCGTATTCGACGCGCAGGTAACGCACCATCGAAGCGCCAGAATCGTAAAGCAGGTACGCGGCGCGCGGGTCGCCATCGCGCGGCTGGCCCACGGAGCCTGGGTTGAGCAGGTACCCGGTTTCGGGCTCGATGTCCATAACCGCGCACTGACCGCGCAGGGATACCGGCGGAATGGTTTCCACCCGCGAATGGTTCCACAGGAACCCTCCCTGGATGTGGCTGTGTCCGAAAAAGGCGAGATGGCTTTCGAGGTACAGAAAGGCGTCAGCCGCCTCATCCGGCCGCACCAGGTATTCGTCCTCGTCCATGGGGGAGCCGTGCAGCAACTGCACGCCCTCCACAAACTCCGGCCCCTGCGGCAGGTCGCGGACGTAAGCGGCGTTGTCCGGCGAGAGATGGTCGAGCGTCCAGATGGCGGCCAGGCGCGCTACGGGATTGAACCACTCCAGGTCCTCTAGGCCGGTACATGCCCGGTCGTGATTGCCGCGCACCACGGCCAGACAATGGCTGCGCGCCCACTCCACGACCCGGTCGGGGTCGGCGCCGTAACCCACCAGGTCGCCGCAGCAAAGCACGCGGTCGTAGGCGCCTTCGGAGTCCCGCACTACCGCTTCCAGCGCCTCCCAATTGGCATGCAGATCACTAACAATCAGATATCGCACAAACCGCGATTCTACGCCTTCCGTAGCGTCAGAAGCGAGATTTCGGGCGGAGCGCCCAGGCGGGCCGGAATGCCAACGGTGCCGATCCCTCGGGTCACATATTCGGCTGAAGCGCCGATACGGTAGAGCCCGCGAACGTAAGGCGTAAGGAATGCAGCCGGGCTGATGTATCGATCCAGAATCTCCACGTTCACCTGTCCGCCGTGCGTGTGGCCCGCGAGGACGAGGGACCATCCCTGACGCGCCGCAACTGGAAATACATCGGGATTGTGCGAAAGTAGCAGATTAAAGGCGCCCGGCTGGATCAGGCTTTCCGCACCTGCCAGGTATGCCTGCGGCTGCCCTCGCCAATGCGACCTACGCTGGTAGTCCACACCCGCCACGTTCAGCAGGGCATTGCCAAAGCGGAGCTGCCGGGATTCCCCGCGCAGGACCGGAATACCGGCGCGGGCAGCCAGCCTGGTAGCTTCGTCTTCGGCGTGTGCGTACCGTTCGTGGTTACCCAGGCATCCGAGCGTGCCGGCATCGGCCTCCACGCGAGCAACCTGACGGATGGATGCCTCAAGCGGATCGCCAAAGGTCGTGATGAAATCGCCGGTGGCGAAAGCGATCTGGGGATGGAGCTCGCAGGCCGCGTCGATCATGCGCGCCAGTTCGCGTTCGCTCAGAAACATTCCCAAGTGAATATCGCTGAGCAGCAAAATTCGCAGCCCATCGAGATCGGGGGGCAAGCCGGCCAGCGGGATATCGGTCTCGTTCACTTGAAAATTCGTACGTTCGACGAGCGCGCCGTAGCCCAACGCTGCGAACGGCGCGGCTACCAGAGCTTTTCCGGCCAGGCTCAACGCATGGCGGCGCGACAGGTTTCCGCCACCATTCACCTTGCGACTTGCCGAAGCAAAACGTGCCGGAGCAAGAAATGCATGCACCACGACCGCGCAGCTCGTGGCAAACAAACACTGATAGCTGATTGCGCCGAAGATGGCCATGCCGCGCGACGGCATGGAATAACCGAAGGGCGAATAATTCGCCAGGAACCCCACGGCCAGCACCAGTTCGAAACCCACGAAAGCCGCGACAAAAGCCCACCGATTCACGCGCGCACGCCGCGCCCAGCGCAGCACCAGCACTGCCAGCCGGCAGTGCGCGATGGCAAAAATCAGGGCTGCGATCAGATCGAGACTGATTCCCCTCACTATTTCTCATTGTAGAAGGAACCACTCCTGAAATCGCCTCCAAATAGAACTTAGCGCCCATGACCATTTGGTTCTATGCCTACTACGGGCCGGGTGCCTTTCGTTACAGCAGCTCTTTATTTAATTTTTCCGGACGGCTTCTGCATCATTAATTTTGCAGAAACGTGTCTAGATTCCTGATCTGGCGGACGGAAGTATGGGTTTTAGCCTTATTGCTAGCTTTTAGTCTCCCTGCAAGCACCAAAGCAAAGAAACAGAGGCCGCGCGCTCACTGGGCATTGCCGGGTATCATTCGCGGCGGTCCGTGGACCGAACCGACTTACGCGGACTCAACCGATGGCGATATTGTTTCCGGCGACGACCCAACCGTTCGGCGCATCGCTGTGTGGGCGCTTGGGCCATATAACGGATCAGTCGTTGTAGTCGACTCCTCGACTGGGCGGATATTATCGATTGTGAATCAAAGGTTGGCCCTGGGCGCAGGTTACCAGCCGTGCTCGACCTTCAAGGTTGCGGTCGCTTTAGCTGCGCTGAGCGAGAACCTGGTCGAGCCGGATACCACCATTCGGCCGGTTGGCATGAGAACCGATCTGAGCAACGCGTTGGCCCATTCCAGCAATTACTTCTTTGCCAACCTCGGCCGCGAACTCGGGTTCGAAAAAATCAGCTACTACGCACATCAGTTCGGATACGGTGAAAAAGCGGGCATGAACATTGCCGGCGAGGGGGCTGGGAATTTTCCACTCGCGCCACCGTCTAACGGGGGAGTCAGCATGCTGGCCAGCTTCGGCGAAGAGATCTCCCAAACCCCTTTTCAGCTTGCAGCACTGATGAGCGCGATTGCCAACGGAGGCACACTTTACTGGCTTCAGTATCCTCGCAATGCACGGGAAGTCGCCTCCTTCACGCCCAAGGTGAAACGAAAGTTATGGATGGAAGCGCCCATATCGGGGATCACTCCCGGTCTGCTGGCAGTGGTGGAACGAGGCACTGCGCGCGCCGCTCGCCAGGATGAGCCGATAGCTGGCAAAACCGGCACCTGCAGCGAAGATCACACTCATCTGGGGTGGTTCGGAGCCTTTAACAACGTTGGCCGAAGACTGGTCGTAGTAGTGTTGTTGCGGGGCGGCCGGGAAGCATCCGGGCCCCGAGCCGCGGCGATTGCGGGAGAAATCTACCGCCAACTGAATGAGGCGAACCACTTTTCTGGGCCGTCCGGAGCTCGTCCAACCGCTCCGTCCACTCCGCAACCGGCAGGACGCGGCTTTATCCTCCTCAAAGCGCTGATGCTGGTATGTCTCTCTGCAATCGTAATTCTGCTCTTTAGAAGGTTACGGGTATAGAACTCCGGAATCCGGCTGTGGCGAGGAGATTTCGGACGAAGGCCGTGACCACGCGGGCCTTTCCGTGCGTCCCGAATCCACCACGACCAGAAATCTCCCGGACCAGGGAGTTGCCTCACGCGTCTTTGAAAGAACCCAGAAGTTCATGCCAGCAGCCATCGCTCTTTCGTAGTCGCCATCAAGGATTCCATAACGATCGATGAAGGCATTCAAGCTTGCCGGAATTCGGATACAGCCCTTTGACCAGCGAGTACCCAACCTCTTTTCCAGCCGGTCAGGATCCGTAGCATGCATCTGCAGGCGCATTTGGCTTTCGCCGCCGCCGCCCCATCCCTTCTGGGCCTCCAGCCAACCGAAGTCATAGACCCGCATACCCTTGCGTCCGTAACCGCGAAATCCCAATTCATTAAAGGTGCCTTCCGCGCGAAAGTCCAGGTTCTGAATCGTATGCTCGAAGACTCCAGTCGGAGTGATGAAGTGATCGAAACTTCCTGGTTTGCCTGTGGAAACGGGAGAGGCGCCAATGAAATAGAATTCCCGGTCTGGAGACATCCAGTAGATCATCGCCGCTTGAACGAACTCGCTCCGATCGACGATCACTACATATTGAGCTTGATCGGTGTGCTCGGCTGCCAAATTCGCCGCCAGTAGGTCTGCGTAGAAACGTTGTTCGTCTTCGGGAACATCCAGCCGGCGATCAACCTGTTGCGCGTAGAGTGGAGCAAGTGCGGTGCCGTCGTCCGTCTCGAAATCCATGTGTGCCAAAAGCGGACAGAGTACGGCTGCGCAGAGAAAACCAACCGCGATGCGCCAAACGCGCTTGCGATTCCGGAAAAACACTCGCTTACGCCCGCGCCTCGGTCTCTTGCCGTTCCATCCGGCCCAGCCGGAGGCCCTTCTGAGCCCCGACCGCCAGGGAGCGGTCCTCTCCCCCTCTGGAGCGCACCTGTTTGGTTCCGAGCACGCCGAAGGCGGGCTCTGGTCTCTGCTCGTTCCATCCGTCCACGCCGGAAGCCCGGCTGAGCCGCGACCGTCAGGAAGCGGTCCTCGTCCCCTCCGGAATGCACCTGTTTGCTTCCGGCTACCCCGGTTTGCGGGCGGTAGCACTTCAGAACCGTACCAGTGCATTAAAAACCCCGTCCCAATGTCTCCTCACCTTTTTTGCGGGCAATTTTCCGTCAAAAGTGATATGGAAAACAAATTTTCCGCCTCGGCAAACAGGGGTCACATTTGCCGAGAGGCAACGGGAATTCAGGGTTACGGCAGTCCCACATTCACCACGAAAGAAGGCGGCGGCCCGCTCTGCGACACCGTAAAGCTGGTCTTGGTACATTGAACGTACGCGTGTAGCCCAGGATCGCGGCTCTTCCTGAGCCGTTTTCTTCGATGTAGCCTGGGAAGCCTAAGTTGAATATGACGGAACAGGAGGGGTGCGGGTGTTCGAAGTAGAAATCCCCCACCACTTGGTAGGTGCCGCCTGGGTTGCCCGCGCCGGAGTTGAAAGGTAACACGGCGACGTTGTCATCCGTTGAGCTCGCGTTTGCCATGCCGGTGTTAGCGAGCTCGCCTGATGGTGAAAGCAGATGTCCGTTCTGCGTCCAGTTCTCCCATCCGGGGTTGCCCTCCGTGTCGGCGGAGGCGGTAAGGGCAGCGGCGAGGGTTCCATCCGAGTACCGGCTGAGCTGAGAACCGAAGATGGGTTGGCCCGCGCACGGCGGCGGCTCCGACTGCCCGGAAGATGGGGCGAACGTGATGGGATCGTCAGGAGGGTCGTCGCCATCGTCGCCATCTTCGGGATCGGGATTCTCTTCGACACGTGGCGCGATATGCGCGCCCACAGGGGTGAAGCTGCTAATTCCGCTGGTTTTCGGAATGCCGCGCGTCCAGGCGGGGAGAATGGTGTTTGGCAGCGGTTGCGGGAAGCTGAGCACCACAGTTACATCGTACCCTTGGGCCGTCTGCATCAGGCTGGACTCGCCGGTGTACACGTTGCAATACGTGCTGGAAATCTGCCCGCCGCCGAAATTGCCATAGGCGATGCCGGTTATATTCAGATTCCCGGCGGTGTTCCAATCCAATTGGCAAACAGGCAAGTCAGGACCGGTGGTGTCAATGTTGAAAGCGATCTGCCCGCCGGAGATATCGGAAGGGCCCAGCGGGTCGGTGAAATGGAAGGTGAACTGGTGGGTGCCGCCGGGGTAGGTGCCACTGAGCTGTGGGTACGCGAGAGAGATCTGAATGCTGCTTTGCGCGCCACCGGAGGCGATTGTCAAAGCAAATTCCGACGAGGCGGAGTGCCCGCCCGTGTCGGCGACCTGAATGTAAAACGTATAGCTCCCGGCCGTGGTGGGATTGCCGCTAAGAAGGCCGGACGATGATAGGGTCAACCCATTGGGCAGGGCACTGAGCCCAGACCACGTGTACGAGCCGGTGCCTCCCGTGGCTGCGAGGGTTTTCGAATAGAAGGAACCCACTGTACCGTAAGGCAGTGTGCTGCTGGTCGTGATAGTAAGTGCGTTACCACCTGGGCCGGAGTTGACCGAGCAGGAAGCGGTAGCGCCCAAATAGTTCGAGTCGGTTACGGTCACAGAAGCGGTCAGGTCACTGAGGGTCATCGGGGTGAACGAGGCGCTCTGGCCGTTTCCGGAAACCACCCCCGACCATGAATAGGTGTAGGGCGGAGCGCCCCCCGATGGGGCTGCTGTAAAAGTAACCATTTGCCCGATTGCGGGCCGGGCCGGCGACCCGGAGCACGAGACCGACGGCGAGGAAAGCGAAGAGCCCATATGGAGGTAAGCGTCGGCGTACCGGTTATCGCCGCCGATCTGGAGCGCAAAAGTGTCATTGGGCCCGTTGCCCTCATCGGTCACCGTGTATTGGACCTGGCCCCCGCCCGTTACCGAGTTAGACGGGCTCCACGCTTCGGCGAGTAAAGGTGACGAATTCACCCAGGTCCGGGCCAGGACGACTGTCCCGCTAAACCCATTGATCGGCGTTACGGTGATTGTGAACGTCCCGCTTCCCCTACTCGGAATGGTTAAGAGCGAGGGCGAGATGCTGAGAGAGAAGTCCTGTATGGCCAACGAACCGGTTCCCTGATGAGCGGGGTAGCCAAGGCTGGTCCCGAGGACTGTAAACGCATAGTTGCCCGTGACGCCGGCCGCAGTCGTGATCGTAAGTGTGATCGGACTGGACGTTCTGTTCGCCAGTGGAGTGATCGAGCCGCCGCTGAAGCTGGCTGTTGCTCCTTGAGGCAGTCCGGTAACTCCGGCCGCCGAAAAGTATACGGTGCCCGTGAAATTGAAGATGCTGGAAACGGTGACGTTGTAGGTGACGCTGCCGCCGGCGAGGATGGTGCTGCCCGAAGTGGGCGTCACGTTGACTACGAAATCCGGTGTGGCGACGAAGGCGTGGAAGTTGCTGCCTGCGGCGGCGTGGAAGCCGTTTTGCAGCGTGATAGTGTTTCCGGCCTGAAAGGTCACGCTCGTACCGGAACTGATCGTGACTGTGCCGCTGGTGTTGATGGTTTGATCGGCCTGGACTACCGCGGAATTGCCGGATGTGACGGTCACCTGCGGCGGCAGGCCTTGGGCCCTCAGTCCGGGACTAACCAAGGCGAGAGCGCAGGCCCCGAGTGACAGGGCGGAGACGAGCGATCGCATTACCGGTTATCCCGCGCCTCCAGCCGGGCGATCCTCTCGCGAAGCTCGCGATTTTCCTTTTCCGCCCCAATCATATGGAGCGTCAGTTCCTCGATCTTGCCCAGCAGCTTCGCTTGCATGTCGCCTACGCTGACGCCCTTTTGCTGCACCTCCTCCGCGGAGGGGATATCCGGAAGATGGTGATGATCCCTGATGTAGTTGGCAACCTCGTTCAGCGGTGCCAGGTGGTAGCCGGGATCGAAGACATAATCCGCCCAGGTATTGTTGACGGTTACGTCATAAGCCTGGATCGCGCCGGCGACGGAGCTTGCAGTTTGAGGGAGCCTGGGAGTTGGTGCAGGGGTCGGTCGTGCCGATGCCGACGTTGCCTATGCGGGAGAGAATGGACGGGCCGCCGATGAACGCCGATAAACGCCGATAATGATGTTGCAGAAGAATACCGATGAATACGCATTTCTGGAGTCTCTGACGGAGCGGGTGCTCGCAGCCATCTTTGAGGTCTCCAACACGCTGGGGGCGGGCTTCCTAGAGAAAGTGTACGAGCGCGCCTTGTTGAGAGAACTCGCGCTGCGTGGCATTTCCGCCACGGCTCAGGCTTCTTTCGCCATCGCGTACAAGGGTCAGTACGTAGGAGAATATTTTGCCGACATTCTGGTGGAGAACGCGCTCGTCGTGGAATTGAAGTGTGTGGACCGGCTCGCCAACGAGCACATTGCGCAATGCCTCAACTATCTGCGCGCGTCCGGCAAGGCAGTCTGTTTGTTGGTAAATTTTCAAAAGCCCAAAGTCGAGTGGAGGCGGATCGTGCAGGGCTACCAGGAGCCCGACTGATAGCGACTTGTTGCCCTGAGTTCATCGGCGTTTATCGGCGTTCATCGGCGGCCAAAATCCGGCATCGTCGTCCCGATCCCGACGTTGCCGCCGTCGTGGTAGATTGTCCCGCCCGAACCGGTGTTCCACTGAGCGTGGATTGGAATGGAGAATGCCACTGCGTAGAGCGTGGCGATTGCAAACACGAAAATCCGACTGTGCCTGAACATGAGCCTCCCCCCCGTATAGTCACCAGCAAATCGAGTCTTTTTCAAAATCGCTAACTCGTTTGACATCTGAGAATTGCGGAATAACTCCGAGTGCCCAACACTGGATTCGCTGAGCACCTCGCGGATAATAAATTGTCGGCTTTGCCATCGCCAGGCTTACCCAAATGCCCACATCTCTCAAAACCGCGCCGCGCCGCAATTGGCACTCCTCCCAGCAGGAGGGGGTGTCTCCAGCTCCCGCAAATGGGGGTAACTTCGCAAGAAGAAAACAAAAAGTTGAAAATCATCGTCGCATCGTCGCGCAGATGCCCAACCCACTGTTATCAAAGTTCTTTTCGCGCGACGATAACGCGGGAGGCGGGCGCTTCTCGCCAATCCGCCCGGTCGCGCTCACCAGTTAAGGCCAAACGGCCATTTTTTTCATATGCTAGAGAGGACTTTCGAGGTGACCTTGGATTCGCCAACCGATACTTCCGCAAACCGCTTCACCCGGCGCGATTTCACCGCGCTCGCGGCGGGTGCGCTGGGCGCTGGTGTAATTAACATGCCTGTGGATCTCATGGCGCAGAGCAACTCGTCCAACGCGCCTCCGCTCGATATCGCGGAGTGGAGTTATGAGTGGATTGGCGTCGAGCATGCGACGCTAGCGAAAGGCACGATCTGCAACGGGAGCCAGATCTACGTGGAGCGCTGGATTCCCGCGGAGGTGCGGCATCCGCATGCGGTGATTCTGGTGCATGGAGGCTACGGCCAGGGGAGCGACTGGATTTCCACACCCGACGGCCGGCGCGGGTGGGCAACGCTGCTTTTGGAACAAGGCTACAAGGTCTACGTGGTGGACCGGCCGGGGCAGGGGCGCTGCCCGTACCACCCCTTTCTCCATGGCAATTTCGATCGGGAAGCGCCGACGTTCGACCATGCGGCGAATCTGTCGAAGAGCGCGCAATGGCTGGGGAGTGGGAATGCAAGCGACGCCGCAGTCGCCGAGATAGCAGCGGCATTGGGACAGCCGATGCCGAACAACGCTGTCACCCACAGCGTCTGGCGCATGCGCGGTGCTTTGCTGCTGGAGAAAACCGGCCCCGCCATCCTGATTTCACATGGCGATGGATGCCTTTTTGCACTGTTGGCAGCTCAAGAGCGGCCGGAACTGGTGAAAGGGATTGCGGCGCTCGATCCTGCTCTGGGTGCGTTCCGGTTGACGGGTTTCAAAGGGCTTCCCGTGAGCCTGGCCTCTTTAAATACTTCCAGTGACTCCTCCATGGCCGCGGCTTTGCGGCAGGCAGGTTGCGCGGTCGAGCAGATCCCATTGGCGGACCACGCCGAAGCGCTGCGGCCGGTGCTTGATTGGATCGATCGCAATGTAGAGAAAACGCCCGCGGCTGTCACGAGCGGCATCGATCCGAATCGCAACACCGAATCGACTGCGCTGAAGCTCGCCGATCAGGGCTGCTTCTGGGTTGGCATTCAGCGCAAGCAGATGTCCTACGGCGCCATTCCTATGGGCCAGATGTACGTGCAGTACATGATTCCTGCCCGCAAGCGATATGCGTATCCGGTAGTGATGGTGCATGGGGGCGGCGGACAGGGCACGCACATGATGGGCATCGGCGGCCGGCCGGGATGGGTGCATTATTTCGTCGAGGCCGGCTACAGCGTGTATTGGGTGGACCGGCCCAGCTTCGGCCGCTCGCCGTATCATCCGGATGCGCTGGGGCCGGGCCATCTCACCAGCGCGCCTCCGCTTGAAGGGCTGGTCGAGAGCACCGCGGTTTTCCATACAGGACAATGGCCCGGGCCCGGAGGTATGCACGATCCGCTGATCGATCAGTTCATGGCCTGCGAAGAGGGCCGGGTGCTGGATGAAGCGTTTCACAGTGAACTGGTGTGGCGCGGCGGGGCGGAACTGCTGGACCGCATCGGCCCGGCAATTCTGGTGGTACACGCCTTCGGGGGCTTTTTTGCGTGGGGCGTGGCCGACCGGCGGCCGAACCTGGTTAAGGCGATCATGTGCATGGAAATCAACGGGAACCCCTTTGTGCCGCAGCTTCGCTGGGGCTTGACTGCCGGACCGATGACATTCGATCCGCCGGTGACGGACCCCTCGCAATTCAAGCTGATCGAATACACCGAGCCGCCCGATTCGCCGCGTCCTGTGCCACGTTCTTATAAGCTGCAGGCCGAACCGGCCCACAAATGGCCGAACCTGCGCGGCATCCCGATCGGCTGGCTGACGAGTGAATTTGGTGGCGGAGGCTCGCCGGTGGCCAATGTCGCGTTTTTGAAACAGGTGGGCTGCGATGCGGAAATGATCCGGCTGCGCGATTACGGAATATTGGGCAACGGCAATCTGATGCTGCTCGAGAAGAACAATCACGAGGTTTTCGGCGTGATCCGCGACTGGCTGGATCGGAAGGTGGGCCGGCCGGCGTAATGGCGCTCTTTCAAAGCTGGTTCCATCACCCGCAATCAGTGTGGTTGCGCCGCGCGGTTTTTCAGGTGCATCTCTGGACTGGTCTCGCGATCGGGTTGTATATCGTGGTGATCAGCCTTTCCGGCAGCGCGCTGGTGTTTCGCGACCGCATTTTCAAGTCGCTGGGTGAGAAGCCGCACCCGGTGCGCGTCATTGGCGCGCGCCTGCCGGACACCGCGCTCAGGGCCGCCGCTGAGAAGGCTTTTCCTGGATACCGCGGCGGCTACGTATTTCGGGGCAAAACCCGCGATGAGGCTTCGATCGTAGTGCTCCAGCGCCGCGGAAAATACAAGCAGGAGCTTTTCGATCCCTACACCGCAAGCGACCTCGGCGCCGCTGAACCGTTTGTTCTTACGGCGCTCACCTGGCTCGCGGACCTGCATTTCGATCTTCTCGCCGGGGAAGAGGGCCGGCGCTGGAATGGCTACGCGGCGATTTTGGTGACCCTGATGTGCCTCACCGGCGCGGCATTGTGGTGGCCCGGAATCAAGAACTTGCGCGGCAGTCTCGCGGCCCGCTCCACGCACAACTGGAAGCGCTTCAACTGGGAACTGCACAGCATGATTGGTTTCTGGACCTTCGCGTTTACGCTGATGTGGGCATTTACCGGCATTTACGTGTGCTTCCATGACCCCTTTCAACGGGTGGTGGCGCTCTTCCTTACGCCCGACCTCTTTGACCCGCGCCGCAGCCCCGATGAACGGCTGCTGCGGTGGTTCAGCCTGGTGCACTTCGGCAATTTCGGGCGGGACGAGTGGCGGCTGCGCACCCTATGGGTGATTATGGGTTTCTTTCCGCCGCTGCTGTTTGCAACGGGCGTGATTATGTGGTGGAACCGCAAGATCCAGCCGGTGTTGCACCGGCGGAGACCGCCGGCCCTGCCGGGGCGCGGGCGTCAAGATTCTGGTCCCGCGGTGCCAGTTTCTGCAAGCGATCCGGGTGGAAGTCCGGTAGTGTAAGATTGAGCAGAAATCAGGGCTGTTATGCACTATGTTTCCCGCATTCAGGAAGCCGGCGCCCGCACGCCGGAAGGATATGCCGCCCACTCGACCGGCTTTCGCCGCGCCACATATGTCGATCGCGCCATCGGTTCCGTGCATATGGGAGTGGGCGTTTGCTTCCTCGCTCCCGGCGGCGCCATCGAACCGCATCTG
>DATBID010000123.1:0-15265 GCA_036557125.1 Bryobacteraceae bacterium
TTTCAGGTTCTGCTTCACGGGCGCATCCAGATCCACTGCTCCTTTACACGCCGGCCCTACAATGATTTTTTCCATGTAGCAATCGGGCGCGTGCAGCAGGCCGCCATGGTCGGAAGCCGCCAGCACCGTGATCGCTCCGGCCCCGCCGGTAGCGCACAGGTTCGTCCCTTCGAGCGGATCGACTGCGATATCCACCGAAATCGGGTCCATTGAGTTATTCGTGCTCCCGACTTTCTCTCCGATGAACAGCATGGGCGCGCTATCGCGTTCGCCCTCTCCGATCACGATGGTTCCATCGATCGGGATGGTGTCCAGGCAGCGCCGCATGGCTTCCACTGCGGCCTGGTCGGAAGTATGGGCGTCGCCCATGCCCATGGTGCGCGCCGATGCGACAGCGGCATCTTCCACCACGCGCAGCACTTCGAGCGATAGTTCTAACATGTGGTAGGTTTCTCCTGATGGATCATGACACGATTCTGGTGCTCGCCAATCCAATCGAACCGCGGCTGGCGCACCTCGAGCAGTTGCCGCCGGAAACCGGCATAGCAGTGGGACTCAGCCCCGAAGCATTCGAAAACGCCGCGCTCGATGCCACGGTCATTTTCAGTTGGGCCTTCTCGGAAGCACTGCTGCGCGACGTGTTGGCCGTGGCTCCGCGCGTGCGTTGGATTCACACTCGCGCCGCTGGCGTCGATCGATTGCTGTTTCCGGAACTCGTCGCCAGCCCCGCCGTGCTCACCAATGGTAGCGGTGTGTTCAGCCCCTCGCTCGGCGAGTGGGTGCTCGGGGCGATCCTCTATTTTGCGAAGGACTTTCGCCGGCTGATTCGCGCGCAGGCGCAGGGCAAATGGGACCCGTTCACAGTTACCGAAGTCTCCGGCCAAACCCTCGGCATCATCGGCTATGGCGATATTGGCCGCGCCATTGCGGCCCGCGCCCGCGCCATGGGCATGCGGATTCTCGGTATGACCCGCCGCGGACCGCTCAGCGGCCCTGACCCGCTGGTGGAGCAGATTTTCGCGCCCGCCGATCGCATCCGCATGATCGAACAGTGCGACTATATCGCTGTAGCCGCGCCCCTCACGCCGGAAACGCGCGGCCTGGTAGGCGAAGCCGAGATTGCGGCTATGAAGCCCGAAGCGGTGCTGATCAACGCGGGCCGCGGCCCCGTGATCGATGAATCCGCTCTTGTCCTTGCACTCACCCATAAGCGAATCAAAGGGGCAGCTTTGGATGTGTATGATTGTGAGCCCCTTCCCCAAGGCCATCCATTGTACTACCTAGACAACGTGCTCCTTTCGCCTCACTGTGCCGATCACACCGCAACCTGGCTGGACGACGCCATGCGCTTTTTCCTTGCGCAATACGAGCGGTTTCGCAAGCGGGAACCGCTGCTGAATGTAGTGGATAAGAAGGCGGGGTACTGAACGCGATGCTCTACATGGTCGTAGAACACTTCAAAGATGCCCCCGCGGTTTATCAGAGGTTTCGCGAGCGCGGCCGCCTGATGCCGGACGGGCTGGAATACGTTTCGAGTTGGGTGGACGAAAAGCTGGAGCGGTGCTTTCAGTTGATGCAAACCGGCGACCGGCGGCTGCTTGAGCAGTGGATGGCCAACTGGGACGACCTTGTTGAGTTTGAGGTGCACTCTGTAATCTCATCGGCAGAGGCGGCTGGAAAATTCGGGTTCGGAACGGCAACCCTGTGACGTTCGAGTGGGATGCACGCAAGGCGGCGGAGCGAAAGCAGTATGAAGAAGGGATCAGCGACAATAGAGGCTGACGAACTGCGGCCGGAGTACGATCTCTCGCAGTTGAAGGGTGGCGTGCGGGGCAAGTACTACCGGCGCGCAATAAAGGGGAGCAATGTCGTTCTGATTGATCCCGACCTTACGAGCGTTTTTCCCGATAGCGAATCGGTGAATCGCGCCCTACGCGTTTTGGTGGACGCTGCTCAAGCGGCAGCCCCGCGCAAAATTCGGCGAACGCGCGGCGGGTGAACCGGAGCACACGGGTTGGTTCTCACGGCTTCGTGGTGAAAGTCGCTCGCCCTAGCACCTTTGACTGGCTACGGATTTTTGCGAGCACATTTCACTGCCAAAAAACGCGCCACGTTCGATTAAGAACTCGCAATAAGGTGGTGTCCGCGGCAAGTACTATCAGTGCGCCGCTCATCGAGTTCACGGCCGAGTTGTTCGCGCCGAACAAGCGCCCGAATCCGGCGCCAGGTTCTCACAAGTTCTCTCCCACGGCAGCAAGAACCCGCGCCATGACGGCCGTCAGACGCTCCCAGTGCGAGCGGTGTTCTTTCATCTGACGTTTACCGGACTTGGTGATCGTGTAGAACTTTGCCTTGCGATTGTTGTCGGAGATGCCCCATTCAGCTTTAATCCAACCCCGCTGCTGCAACCGCACAAGCGACGCGTAAATGGTGCCCTGGTTGAGGAGAATCGCGTTCTCGCTCAATTGTTCAATTCGACGGGCGATCCCGTACCCGTGGAGCGGTCCCATAGTGTCCAAAGTTTGCAGGACCATGAGATCCAAAGTGCCTTGCAGTAGATCCAGCTTCGAGTCGGGCATAAAAGGTTCTTCTCGTTTATCCCTATTCGTAGCGAATTGCCTGGGCGGGATCGATGCGGGCTGCCCGGCGCGCCGGAATCAAGCAGCCAAAGGCGGCACAGAGAATCAGAACCACTATCGTGCCCATCAATGCGATGGGATCGGAAGGGGATACCCCCACGATAAACGTGTCCAGGACGCGGTTCACGCCCAGCGACGCGGCCAGGCCGGCAGCGAGCCCAACGCCGACCGGAACGATGGCTTGGCGCGATATCAGACTAAGAATCCGGGCGCCCGTCGCACCCAGCGCGATGCGAACGCCGATCTCTTGCGTGCGCCGGCTGACCGAGTGAGCGACCACCGAATACAAACCGACGGAGGCCAGCAAGAGTGCTACGACCGCGAAAATCAGAAACAAAAGGCTGATCGAGTCTTGGTAGCGGCGGCTCTGGCCCAGATTCTCTGCCATGCTCTGTGGAACGATCGCGAGCGGCAAGGCCGGATCGAGAGCGCGCAACTCGCGGTAGAAGACGTTGGCGAGAGTTGCCGGAGAAACGCGTGTCAGTGCCTGGATAAAGAGAACGTTGGACGGACTCTGGCGGTATGGCACATAAACCTCTGGCAGAAAACTGTAAAGTCGATTCGCAAAGTCGCCCTGCGCGATGTCGGGCGCGATACCAATTACCGTCAGCCACGGCCCAGCCGTGTTTCCTTCAAAAAGACGCAGGTGGTTCCCAATTGCGTTTTGATGCGGCCAGACAGAGGATGCGAACTGGCGGTTGACGATTACAACGGGGGGTCCCGCACTACCGTCCGCATCGCTGAAGTCGCGGCCGGCAACCATCGATAGTCCTAGACTTCGAAAGTAATCCGGCGTCGTAATGGTCCGCGAAGTCTTTGGACGGGACTGCTCGCCTTCGTCCGAAGGGGTGGAAGGTGCGTCCGCAGTTTCGTAAGCGGCGTTGCGGAACGGGAGATACGGTCGTGTGTTAGCGACGGCGACAGACTCTACGCCAGGTACGGCTTCCAATCGCGCTTTCAGGCGATCGGCGAAAGAGATCATTTCCGGCCGGGTGTCGCTCTGCGGCAGGAGCAGCGTCATCATGAGCTCGCGCGAAGGGTCGAAGCCAAGGTTCGCGGTGTAGATTTTTAACAAGCTGCGGATCATCACCCCTGAGCCGGCCAAGAGCACCACGGTCAAGGCGATCTCTGCCATGACCAGGGCTGTGGACAGACGCTTGCCGCGCCCCCCGCCCGTGGCGCCGCGGCCGCCATCCTTCAGCATGTGATGGATATCTAGCTTTGCCACTTTCAGCGCCGGCGCCAGCCCGAACACCACCCCTGTGCCAAGCGAGATGGCGACCAGGTACGCGAACACGAGACCGTCCATAGAATAGTCGAGGATGTTGGCGAACCACACGCCCGTCTGACTGGACAACCCGGCGCCATCCGCGAAATTGGCATACAGAACAATGCTGTAGCGGGCGATCACCCACCCGAGCACGCCGCCGGGCGCGGAAAGCAACACGCTTTCCACCAAAAGCTGCCGGATGATTCGCCAGCGGCCGGCGCCGAGCGCGAGGCGGACCGATAGTTCCCGGGAGCGGTCGATCGCGCGCGCCAGCAAAAGATTCGCCAGATTGGCGCAGGCGATCAGCAGAAGAAAACTCACCGCGCCTAACATCGCTTGATACACGCGGATCGATTCTGCGCGAATAAAGAATTCAGGAAACGTGCGCACCAGAGGAAGCGCGCTATCGGTGCGGGGATAGAGTGCGTGCAAACGCTGCCCGATGGTCTGCATCTCAGCGCGCGCACTTTCGGCGCTGACGCCGTCAGCCAGGCGTCCGAGGATGTACCAGATACCCCCGCCTTTGGAGCGGTCACGAAGGATGCCGGTGGGCACCATGGGCACCCAGAGGTCCTGGTTTTGGGGAAAAGAAAACCCCCGGGGCATGACGCCAATGATCGTCGTGGTTAGCCCGTTGAGCCGCACCGTATGGCCGAGAATGGCAGGGTTCCGGTTGTAGCGGTGGTCCCATAGCCGGTAGCTGAGAATGACAACCGGCGCTGCACCGGGGAGCTCATCCGTATGCGTGAAGTCGCGCCCCAGGAGCGGTTGACGCTCCACCAGCCGAAAGGTATTGGAGGTGATTTCGGTGGCGTAGTAAGTTCGCGCTGAGTTGTAGTCGTCGCCGTCGCTGAAAGTGCGCCGGCTATCATGGACGGCCGCCATTCCCTGAAAGGACCTGGCCATGGCTCGCCAGTCTTCAAAGGTCGGGTAGGAGACGCAGCAGTCCGGGTTCATGGTGAGGTAGAGCAGCCGGTCATTCCGTTGCACCTGCGGATAGCCTTTGAAAAGCGCGGCATTGGTCAGAGTCACTACCGTGGTGTTTACTCCGATGCTGATCCCAACAATGGCGATGGCGGCAAGCGTGAACCGGGGATTCGTGCGCATGACACGCAGTCCCTGTGCAATATCTTTGAAAAACGATTCCAGGGGGATTGCGAGACGCGTGGCGAACTCGGCTTCGGAATCGTCTTCGATACGACGGATGCGGAGGGCGGCGAGGATCCGCTGCAGGTATTCCCGTAATCGAGCAGCCATACGCTCCTTCCTGTGGCGGAGCCACATCAGTATGGCACGGGCACCTATGGCATGTCCACGGCTAGAGCATCCGCCGGAAGTTTGCGGGTGCGTCGGCGGTCTCAATTTGAGATGATCCCCGTTTCGTGAGGAGACGGATTATGCAGTAGACCGTCATTGTTGCTGCCGCAGTGTTTCTGACAAGGTGTGGGGCAGCGGCGGGTGCGCGATCGACAGCACGCACTTCTCGGGCTTTCTCACCACGATCGCCTCGCACGGCGTCCTGGTGGTAGGCACGGTCCCTCAGGAAGGCGCCGCCCGACGGCAGGAGACCGCCGATGACATGCGCTCCGCGATCGACTGGGCCGAAAAAGAGAACGGACGAGCCGGCTCGCCGTTGAACGGCAAGATCGCGGTGGATAAAGTTGCGGTCATGGGAACGTCGTGCCGAGGATTTCTCTCGCTAGCGCTCAGCGCAGATCCCCGCGTAAAGACTATCGGCGTGTTCAATTCCGGCGTGCAGATGCCGCCCGCCGGGCAGGCGCAGGGGAACGCCGGGCGCGGTGGCCCATCGCTGCAACCCACTGCGGACGCACTCCCCAAACTGCACGGGCCGGTGCTACTGCTCAACGGCGGCGACCCCGACTTCCTGATGGGGGCGTCGGCGGCGACGTTCGAAGCGATCAACCACGTGCCGGCGTTCTACGGCGCGCGGCACAACGCCGGCCACAGCGCGACGTACTTCCATCCCGGCGGCGGCGAGTTCGCCAACGTCGCGTCGGACTGGCTCCTGTGGACGTTCAAAGGCGACAAGAAAGCCGGCAAGGTGTTCGTCGGCAAGGACTGCAGTCTGTGCACGAATTCGAACTGGGATGTGAAGTCGAAAGGGATTAACAAATGAAGCCGTTATCGCTCTCGCGGTAGTTGTCGCGTGCGGGGTAGCGGCTGTCTCCGCCCAATCCCCGCTCGCCGCAGCACCTCAAGTCCTTCTTCCACCCGCAAAGCGGCCGCCGCTCCGAAATACACAATTCCGTAAACTCCAAGAATCGCAATTGCCGCCACTCTCACATTCCGCGGTCCTAGCGCCAGCTTCACGCCCCATCCCGCAGCCGCGCCGGCCAGAGCCGCCACCCACAATCTCGCTATCAGCGAGGTCGCAACCCCAGTCGCGCCGATCCGTTGGTTCAGCGTGCGGCGCAGAAGGGCAAATTCCAGCCAGCCCGCTATCCCCGCTGACGCCGTCAACCCCGCCACGCCCCATCGCGGGTTGATGCCGATCCACACCGGCAACGGCTTGGCTGCGACATATCCCAGCGCTGTCGTCAGCGCCACCCGAATCACTGCAAAACGCAGCGGCGTGCGCGTATCCCGGAGCGCATAATACGTAGACGAGTACAAGCGCCCCATTGTCGTAGCGAGCAGCCCGACCGCCGACCCCGCCAGAATGCCCCAGACATAAACGCTATCGGCGTGGCTGAACCGCCCGCTTTGATACAGCGCAGCCGTGATCACGTCGCCGAATGCCAGTAAGCCGATAGCCGAAGGAACCACAAAGAACGCTATCCGCCGCAAGCCGCCATTCAGCCTTTGCCGCAAACCGGCGTACATCTCCTCGGGTTCGCCCAGCAAGCTCGACATGGCTGGAAGCTCAGCCGCGGAGACGGACATCCCAAACAAGCTCACAGGCAACAGACTGAGCGACTGAGCAGTTGCGAGTGCCGCCACGGCGGCGGGCGATACCAGGCTGGCCAACACCGAATCCACATACCCGCTGATCTGCACCACGCCGCGGCTCACGAATACCGGGCCGAAGTTGTGCAGCACCTCCCGTACCTGCGGCGTGTGCATCTCGATGTGAAACCTGAGCCGCTTCGCCAAAGCGAACACCACCGGCAACTGCGCTCCGAACTGCAGACCGCTGCCCACCACCGATCCCCAGGCAAGCGTCGCCGCAAACTGGTCTAGCTCCTGCCTCCTGAACATCACTAGGGTGGCAATCATGGCCGCGTTCCAGATGACGGGGGCGCTGTAAGAGAGCAAAAACTTGCGGTGGCTGTTGAGAATTCCCAGGCACCACGCCGACATCACCAGCAGCCCCACGCCAGGAAAGAAAATGCGCACCAACCGAATCGTTAGCAGCCGTGTGGCCCCGTGAAATCCCGGTGCAATCGCATAGATGAGCAGCGGCGTCGCCAGCACGCCCAGAAGGACCATGACGGCCGTGATCAGCGCCAGAATTGCCCCGATCGCGCCCGCAACACGTCCGGCTTCTTCCTCGTCGTGCTCGGCTAGCAGGCGCGCGTATACCGGAATGAACGAAGCGGAAAGCACGCCTTCGCCGAATAGGTTCTGCAGAAAGTTCGGGATTTTAATAGCTTGGGAAAACGCGCCGGCCGCGTCCGTCAAACCGAAAAAATGGTTGAATACGCTCTGCCGCACCACGCCGGTGATGCGGCTGAACAGCATGCCGGCAGCAACCAGGACCGCATGCCGTCCCGTCCGCTCCACTAACCCAACTTCTCCAGCACCGCGGCGGTCACTTCTTCGGTCCGGTTCGTGCCGTCCAAATCCGGCGTGCGCACGCGGCCTTCCGCGAGCACCGCCGCCACTGCCGCCTGTATATCGCGCGCCGCCGCCTCTATTTCCAGGTGCTCCAGCATCATCGCCGCGGTCAGAAATGTGGCTAGCGGATTGACTACCCCTTTGCCAGCAATGTCCGGCGCCGACCCGTGAACCGGCTCAAACATCGAGGGAAAGCGGCGCTCGGGATCAAGGTTTGCGCTGGCCGCCAGTCCCATGCTGCCAATGATGGCCGCCGCCAGGTCGCTCAAGATGTCGCCGAAGAGATTCGAGGCCACCACTACGTCAAAGCTTTCCGGACGCCGCACGAAATTCATCGCTGCCGCATCCACCAGCAGCGACTCGGTTTCCACATCCGGGTAACTGGCAGCCAGATCCTGAAACGTCCGGTCCCATAGCGCCATGCTGTAGCCTTGCGCGTTCGATTTGGTCACCGAAGTCACCCGCTTCTTCTTGTTGCGCTTCACCGCCAACTCGAACGCGAACCGTATCACCCGCTCAACGCCGCGCCGCGTGAACACCGAGGTTTGCACGGCAACTTCCTCGGGCTGGAGGTGGTAAAGGAATCCACCCACTTGCGCGTATTCTCCCTCTGTGTTCTCGCGCACCACCACCAGGTCGATTTCGCCGGCCTTGGGTTTGACAAGCGGCGACGGCACACCTGGGTATAGATAGGCCGGGCGCACGTTGGCGTATTGGTCGAATGCCCGGCGGATCGGCAGCAGTAAACCGTTCAGGGTCGTGTGATCCGGAATCTGCGGATGACCGATTGCCCCCAAAAAGATCGCGTCGCAAGGCTGCAGCAGGTCGATCGCACCGGCGGGCATCATCCGCCCCCAGCGCTGAAAATGGCCGGCGCCCCAATCGAAATCCTGAAACGCGAACGTCACATTGTGTTTTTTCCCCGCCGCCTCCAACACCCGCTTTCCTTCCGGAATCACCTCGCCGCCAACTCCGTCGCCGGCGATCACCGCGATCGTGAATGTCTTCATCAGGGCTCGATGCCATTTTCGCATGCGGTGCTGTGCGCGCTCGTTGTGCGCCTCTCGGCCCGTCGCTCAGGGCACATTTATCCCCGTAACCGGCACGATGTTCCAGGTTCCGCCAGCTTACCGCGGCATTCAGTCTAGCGGTTCCAGTTTGACGATCGAGGCCCCGTGGTTGTTCCCCACCCAGAAAGTGACCGGCGTAGTGGAATTATCGACAAACACTCTGCGGATGTTGGTAAAGCGCGGCAACAGATACTCTACGAATTCGCCTGTTTTCGGGTTCAGCCGCTGTATTGTATCGGTGAACTCCCCGCCCGACCACGCTTCGCCGTTCTTGTCGGCAGTGACATCGTACGGCCATGTCCCCACAGTCGGTGCTGCCCATTCCTGGAATTGCTTGGCTTTGGTGTCGAACATCCCGATGCGATCCGCGTGATTTTCGCCGAACCAGAGCCGCCCCTGCGTGTCGAGCATGCCGCGGCGCGGTCCCGACCCCTTTGTCGGTGTCTTGTAGATTGTGACCTTCCGCGTTGCCGCATCAATCCTGCCGATATCCTCTCTTCCGAAGCCCGTAAAGTAAACATTGTTCTGCGGATCGGAGATCACGTCGTAAATATTCGGCCGGGGAATCGCGTACGGCGCGAACACTTCAAACTTGCCGGACTTCGCATCCAGCCGCAACACCGTATACGTGCCCGCATCCTGCAGCCACACCTTCCCATCCACATGAGAGTGTTCCGGACTTACCTGGTTTACCTGCACATAATCGCCGTTGATTTCGGGCGGGAGGCTCCAGGTTTGAAATTTCTCCGTCTTCTTATCGAACTTCGCGATGCCGCCCTGAAACTGCATTCCCATCCACAGGTTTTGATCCTCATCGAAGCGCAAAGCCAGAATGCCGGTCGGCAGATTCGGCTTCAGACGCGGGATCGCATACTCGGTCACCTTGCCGGTCCGGGTATCCACCTTCCCTAAAATCTGTTCGCCGAAGCTGGCGTACCATGCCATGCCCTCCGAATCCACGATCACGTCGTGCGGCTGCCGCGTGCGCTGCGGCAAATCGTATTCCGTGTAAATGACACGGGTCGCCCGTCCCTTGGGCCGCGGATGAATCCGAAAGGCAAACTTCCAATGGTCCGACGTGCTGAGATTGACGCTGCTCAGATACTCCGCCTGCCGCTGCCACACCTCGCGCCGATGTTCCAGTGGATCTTCCCCACCGCCGATCCGGGCTGCCACCAGTTTCTGTGGCATCAGGGGAAATGACAGTTGCGGATAAGTGGACATGCGCTCCACGATTTTCGCCATTGCTTCCGTATCGGCCCGCGACCGCATCACGCGTTCGAGAGTGTGGCAGTGCGTGCAGTTCCGAACGGAGGCCTTCTGCTGTTCCGTGCCCGGCAGACTGGCGAACCAATCAGCATTCGAAAGTTGTGCCGCCACGTCGGCGGCCTTCCGAAGCCGCAGATCCGCCGTGGCGCTAGTTCCCCCGCTGATCTCGACGGAAGTGGGGCCTTCCAGATCGTACCCGGCCGCGCGAATGCGCAGGTTGTAATGCCCCGGCGCGAGCTTTGCAGCAGGAAAACGATACTGCCCCTTCTCATCGCTGACCACGGTGATGGTCATGGTAGATTCCGCGTTGCGGGCACTCACCAGCACGCCTTCCATGAGTCCTTCCTCGGCGGAACTGACGTGCCCTGTAAGCGCAACCGTATGCAGATTCTCGCCCGTCGCAGCAAACGGAATCCAGACCACCGCAAATGCGATTCCCAGAGAAAGCGCGCGCATAGCGCTCTTACGCTATCACGCGAGAAAGCTCAGTTCAACGGAGCGAAGATTGGGAGGCTTGAGGCTTTTTTGGTAAATCGTCGTAGCACCGATCCATTCGGCAACTTTCGCAGCCCCATTGGCGTTACCGAAAGAACCCTACTGCGTCAAAATCCCTCTATGAGACAACTGCGGTACTCACTCAGAGTCCTGCGGCGAACCCCAGGGTTCACTACTGTCACAATCCTGATACTGGCCTTGGCGATCGGCGCCAATACGGCCATGTTCAGCATTCTGGACGCCTGGCTTCTCCGGCCGCTCCATTTTATGCAGCCCGACCAGGTGGTAATCGCACTGCGTGCCGACCGGCAACATCCGGACGAGCCGCCAATCGCCGATTTTTACCGAGACTATCTGGATTGGAAACAATCTGCCCGGTCGTTCCAGGGAATGAGCGCCATGTTCTGGCGGGAATTCACCCTCACCGGAACCGGCGAGGCGGAACAGTTGATGGGCATGATCGTCACTGCGGATATTTTCAATACCCTCGGCGTGAGCGCTCAGGCAGGCAGAACCTTTCTCCCGTCGGATGTGGATGGCCCGCCGGTAGTAGTCATCAGCCATCAGCTTTGGCAGGAACGCTTCAGCGGCGCTCGCGACGCGATCGGCCATACGTTGACTCTGAACGGCAAGCTGTATCAAGTGGTGGGCGTGATGCCGGCTTCGTTCAGCCTGCGTATGGAGAATCAGCCGTTCGATCCTAAGGTGCTGGCGTTGATTCAGAAGAACGATCCGGACTATACGCCTACTTCAATCCGCCCCGTGGCGGTGATCGCACGGCTGAGATCCGGAGTGAATCTCGCCACAGCTCAGGCCGAACTCCGCACCCTTCAGGTGGCGGCTGACGCACGGCATCCGGAGACTCCGAAAGACTTCGGGGTCTTCCTTACGAAGCTTCAAGAAGACAATGTTCGGTTTATCGGAGCTTCGCTCGAAACGCTGCTCGCAGCCGTGGTTCTCGTGATGCTGGTGGCCTGCGCCAACGTAGCCGGGCTTCTGATGGGCCGCGCCGCGCGCCGGCAGCGCGAAATGGCACTCCGAACCGCCCTCGGTTCTGGGCGCGGAGCGCTGGTGGCTCAACTTCTGACGGAAAGCTTCCTGTTGGCTGTGGCCGCGGCCGGTGTCGGGCTGCTAGTCGCCTACGCCGCCGTGCGTGCCTTCGCGGCCGCCGATCCCTTCAATCAGTTGCCGCCTGATCCTTTAACGGTTAACGGACGCGCGCTCGCCGTGGCGCTCGGCCTGGCCGTTGTGAGCACATTTCTGTCCGGAATCGCTCCAGCCCTTGCTATTTCCTGCGTAGATCTGGCTACATCCTTGCGAACTCGCGCTGCGGGTGCGCGGGCCGGGTTCGGGCACAATGCGTTGGTAATTGCGCAGATCGCACTATCGCTAATCTTGCTTACCGGGACCACGGTTTTGACCAAAGCCGTTTTGCGCCTTGCCTCCCAGCCGCTGGGCTTCCGCGCGGACCATGTACAAACCATCGAATTGACGCTCCCCGGCAACCGCTATTCCGCGGATCGCGTACGCCGTAACGCTTTCTATAGCGAAGTACAGCGACGGCTGGACCGGTTGCCCGGCGTCCGCTCCGTGGCGATCTCGACAACCGCTCCGTTAACGGGAGGACAGCGCACCGGCCTTGCAGTGGCCGGGCGTCCGGAGCCTCCCAAAGACGAAATTCCTCAGTTCGAACAGCTCGTTGTTACGCCCGCATACTTCGAGACACTTTCAACGCCGATTCTCCGCGGGCGCGGTTTCACGGGTCTCGATACGGAGCATGCGCCGCCAACCGCAATCATCAACGAAGCTGTGGCGCACCTGGAGTTTCCTGACGCCGACCCGCTCGGCAAGCAGATTCGCATTGGCAATGAGGGAACCTGGCGAACGATCGTGGGAGTAGCGGGGAACATTCGGACCATTTTCTTTAACTCCGTGGTTGCGAAAGAGCCGCTCGATATCTATGTGCCCGCGAGCCAGGCAAGCACGGCAGGGTTCAATCCGACAAGCCAAAAGGCTTGGGTACTGGCGCGAACCGATCGCACGCTTAGCCTGGCCGAGGTGCGCGGGCAGGTCGATTCGGTCGATCCTGGAGTACCTGTGGACAGCATCCGCACCATGGAGCAGGTGATTTCGGAGGCGACCCGTCAGCCGCGGGTGCGCACTTCGCTATTAGGCGGGTTCGCTCTGCTGGCGCTGGCGCTCTCGGCCATTGGGATTTACGGGCTGATCGCCCAGAACACCGCGCAGCGGACCAGCGAAATCGGCATTCGCATGGCGCTGGGCGCGCAAACCGGTGACGTGCTCGCAATGGTGATCCGGCAGGGAGTGCTGGTAGCGTTAGGAGGTGTCGCGGCGGGTGTGACCGGCGCTCTACTGCTCGCGCAAGCGATGTCCGCGTTTGTGTATGGGGCAAGCGGAGTAGATCTTACCAGCTATGCGCTGACAGCCATTTTGGTGGTTGGTGTGGCCGCGCTGGCCGCGTGTATACCAGCCCGGCGGGCCAGCCGCGTGGATCCCGCCATCGCGCTGCGGTGTGAGTGAGCGCACTCTTGGAGCAGGACTCGGGCGCACCCCAGCGCAAAATAATGAATAGAGAAACGCAGGAACTGCCTTGGCCTCTCACCGCCAACTTTCGTATGTCGCCTTCATGGCAGCTCTGTTCGCAGGCATCCATGCTCAAACTCCAGATCAGGGGGCGGCCTCAGGTCTCGACTTCCGTTTCGAGCCCGAAGCTCTGGAGGAGGGTGTCCCGCAAGCCTTCCGCTTTGAGTTGGTCAATACCAGTGACCACGATGTCTGGGTGCCTCAGCCCACCATTCAGTGCGAGGACTCCTTCGATGGCTGGATCCACCTGAGCCTGTACTTTCGGCCGAGCGAGCCAGGACCGCCCCTGGAGGGGCATGGATGCGCGGGAGACAGCATGGACCACCCGCCAATTTTGGACCGAATCAAGGAATGGAAGATGCTGCATTCGGGAGACAGCTTAGCCTTGACCGCCGATAGCGTACGTTTGCTCTATAACAGCCACCGGGCGGGCAGGTACGAATTTTGGGCGACTTACTCCGCTCCGTCGATAAGCCTTTCCGATCAGGCGATCCTGCGGCAAGCCGGCATTGATTTTCCCCACGGGAAACTGGTCACTCGGCGCCTGGTTTTCACGAAGAAACGTTGAATCCAGCGACCGAAGCTCAGATCCTCACAGAGCACCCTGATCTTGAGAAGGATGATTTTACCGCTGTCTACCGGTTTGTCGCCGAAGCTGGCCGATTCTGCCGCCAGTTCCGCATTGAGCGCTTCCAACAGGTGCTGTATTCGTTCCGCGCTCAGCGTCAAACCCGATCTCCGACGCTTGAATCGATGAAAATGTTTCGCCTGCGAAACGGCGGGGGAGAGGCGGTGAGAAGATGCGCCCGCAATTTCAGAGAAGGATCGATGAATGCCGGCTTCGAGAGTGGCTGCACGGTTGCGGTCCAGGCCGGCGGCAGCACGCCTGCCCGATGTGCCGCAACTTCAACCATGGCTGCAACGTAATTTGCGCGATACTGGTCAACGATTGCCCGAGCGGGTAAGCCTTCAATCTCCGGCCCCGAAGCGGACGCGAGCAAGTCATTCAGTTCGGCGAGCGGATAACTGATCCGCTTCGCAAGGGCTACTTCCCGACCTAGGTCTCTGACCGCCTAGAAAGATTCTAATAAACCATTTTATGCAGGACTGTTTTGGCCCATACTCAGGGTATGGCTCGTCCAGCTCTGCGCATCGAGGTTTCGACTAAAGACCAGAAGCAACTCCAAGCGGCGGCGTCCAGCAGGTTCGCGTTGTTCTGCGCGCCTTGGCCTTATTGCAATTGGCCAAGGGTGTAAGCGCACCCGAATCTCTGGCAGTGTTCCGCTCACCCCGCAGGC
This sequence comes from Bryobacteraceae bacterium, assembly GCA_036557125.1. Taxonomy (GTDB): domain Bacteria; phylum Acidobacteriota; class Terriglobia; order Bryobacterales; family Bryobacteraceae; genus PSRJ01. The sequence goes on from DATBID010000123.1 coordinate 14,444, forward strand.
CATCCGCAAAGTGGGGCATCGGTATCGGCAAGGCGGTTTGGAACGGGCACTCTACGAGCAGCCGCGACCGGGAGCGGCGGAAGTGCTAGACGACAGCCAAAAACAGCGGCTGATTGCCCTGGTTTGCAGCAGCCCGCCAGCAGGCCGTGCGCGTTGGACGGTGCGGTTGGTAGCCGACGAAGCCGTCAAACGCAAACTGGTTCCCCGCGTGGGAAGAGAAACCATTCGTGTGCTCTTACTCAGCCACGACCTCAAGCCGTGGCGGGAAAAAAATGTGGGTAGTGGCCGACCTCGATGAAGACTACATCGCCAAAATGGAAGACGTGCTGGAGGTGTACGAGCGGCCATACGATCCGCAAGAACCTGTGGTCTGCCTGGACGAGAAGCCGGTTACCCTACACGCCGATGTTCGCCCCACCTCTCCGGCGCAACCGGGCCGGGAAGCCAGGCGGGATAACGAATATGAACGTTGCGGCACAGCCAATGTCTTCTGCGCTGTAGAGCCGAAAGCGGGCCGTCATTTTACCTTTCCCACTCCGGATCGATCCGGATTTGAATTCGCTCAGGTGGCCGTCGCTTTGGCCCTGGCCTATCCGGCCGCTAAGACAATTCATTTGGTGGCGGACAACCTTAATATCCACACGCGGAAATCATTGACGAATGTATTCGGAGACGAAATGGCCCGGGAAGTCTGGAACCGCTTCACCATCCATTACACACCCAGCCATGGAAGTTGGCTGAATCAAGCTGAAATCGAAATCGGTATTTTCTCGAGGCAGTGCCTGGGGAAGCGACGAATCCCCACACTTAAGGATCTCCGCC
>DATBID010000124.1:0-9821 GCA_036557125.1 Bryobacteraceae bacterium
CGGCTGGACGGACAAGTGTCTGCGGATTTACGGCGCGATAGCCGCGCAAAGACCGGAGTTTCTCGACAATTTTTCGGAAAGGAAGCGCCTATGAAGCACTTGAAAGCCGTCAACGACAAGGCTCGCCGCATCGACGATCAAGTGTCGTCGGCTCGCGCGGACGTGGTGGCCTTGCAAGGACAGAACACCCCCAAGGCGAACACCCACATTCCGATGGGCTGCAGTTTCGTATTCTCACCGGGCTGGGAAGTGGACTCGGCGGGCGGAACGGCTGGGCTTTGCCAGCCCGTCGAGCGCGACATCTACGATTGCTGGTTCTCCTGTTATTGGCCGGCGCAGGTCCCCGATCATTTCAACAACGCGCCGGATTGGGCGAGCAAATGCGCCTCTGCCACCAAGGATTGGCGGAACCTCGATCTGGTGTTCCCATAGTGTGCGGCGATTGTTCCGCGGGAAGCTGTTCATGCAAGGATTCGTGCCATGAAAAGTTCAATCTTGTTTCGCTCCGCTCTGCTGTGCGCCGCGCTATGTCTCACCGCCGCAGCGGGCACCATCTTTCTGCCTGCCTATCCGGCCAATGTTCTGGTCATCGATGAATCCACACAGAAGATCCTCGAGAATGTTCCGACTGAAATCGGTCTGCCCACCGGCGCGTATCTGTCCTACGATCGCAAGAAGATTTACCTCACCACGCAGGATCACAACGGCATCGCGGTTCTTGACATTGCGACGCGGAAAATCATCAACCATTTTGAGCTGAACTCTGGCAACCGCCAGCTTCGCTTCCGGCGCATCGCTCCGGACCCCGAGGATAAAGTCGTCTACACTGTGGTGACGGAAGCCGACAAACTCCCGGACCGTTTCGAAATCGGCAAGCCGAAATACGCCGTTATCGATCTCGCTCAGCATAAAATTATCCGGACGGTGGACATGGAACCCGATGATCGGGGTCCCAACCAGGGTTTTGGCAGGGGCGGCATGATGGTTTCGCCGGACGGCAAATATCTCTATCAGTTCCGCAATGAGGTCGTGGTGATGAACACCAGCGACTTCAAGGTGATTGATCGTATCAATCTTGCCAAGCCCGATTTTTCGGGAATGACCGACATCAACTTGGGCCGCTACCTTGAAAATTACCAGCAGTCGGGATATTACACCTCGCTGTTTTACTCCGAGGACCCAATCGTCCATCGACGCATTTTTGGCATTGCGCGATTCAACCTGAATATGCGGAGATTCACATTTTCACCGATCGGTCCAACGGTGTCCGGAATGGACGAGCCGGAGGAAGGCGGATTTATGATATCGCCCGACGGAAAGCATGGCTACACGCCAGTCATCACCGGCCAGCACGGAACCAAGATGTGCGAATTTTGGGCGTTTGATCTGGCAAACAATCGCCGCACGCTCGCCGAACCCTGGGATTGCCTCACACACTTCAACACCGATCTGTCGAGCGATGGCAAGGAGATTTACGTTTCGGGTTCGGGTTTCCAGATCGCTATTTACGACGCCGCGACTCTCAAGCTCAAAAGCATCACGGATCTCCATAACGATACAACCATGGCCGGAATGATTGTAGTGCGGTGATTCGACAACAGGCAACTGGGGCCTGGGTCCCCGTTATTGACTCGTTTCAAAACGCGTGATAGTCTTGACCGGCTATATGGCGGGCAAAATCGCAAATGACCCTGCCAACACTACAAGGGGTGAGGAAAATGATGAACTGCCTGAGCTCCACAACGCTGTTGATGTTGCTCCTGAGCTGTCTACCGGTTGCTGCCCAATCGACGTTCGGCAGCATTGTCGGATCAATCCAGGATTCTTCGGGAAGCAGTGTCTCGGGAACTAGAATCACTTTGACCAATGTCGACGAGAACACGACCCGTGACACGGCGTCCGACAATACCGGGCTATATCAGTTCCTCAACCTGAAGCCGGGCCAATACTCGATCAAAGCGGAGAAGTCCGGATTCGCCCCGCTGGATATCAGCGGTCTCACCCTGGATGCCCGGCAGGAGAGGCGGGTAGACTTAACTCTGCAACTGGCGGGCGTGCAGCAAACCGTAGTGGTGGAATCCAACGTCGCCGTCATGAACACGGAAAATGCCACGATCGCGTCAACCATGAGCAATCAGGAACTCACTCAATTGCCTCTGAACTATCGGGGCGCGACCACAAGCCCGCTGGGCGCGATCGCCGCCGCGCCTGGGGTTCAGCAGGATGCGAGTGGGGCAATTTCCGTCGCCGGAGGGCTTCCCTCGATGACGGACTATACGGTCGATGGCACCTCCACCGTGAACGTGCGGAACAATACGCCGTCTTCGAACATGTATCCTTCCTCGGAGATGCTGGGCGAATTCCGTGTGTCGGGGATCAACAACAACGCCGAGTTTGCCAGTGCCGGCGACATCACGGTTACTTCAAAGAGCGGCACAAACGGAGTTCATGGCAGCGCATTCGAATATCTCCAGAATCGCGATCTGGATGCGACCACGTACGGCTCCTCGGTAAAGCAGGCCAAGGTATGGAATACATTCGGGGGGAGCTTCAGCGGCCCTGTGGTGATACCGAAAATCTATAACGGCCACGATAAGACCTTCTTTTTCGTCGACTACGAAGGCAACCGCCATCCCGGCTCGGTGCTCTCGATTAACAATGTCCCGACAGCGGCCATGGTCGGGGGAAACCTGAATGGAGTTCCCGGGCCGTCCGCCGTCGATCCATCCACCGGCGCTCCGTTTCCCAACAATGCGATTCCGGCCAGTGAACTGAGTCCGGTAACCCAGAAGCTGCTTACCAAGTATTACCCGCAGCCGAATTTCAATTCCGGCTCGACCACCGGAAATTATCGCTATCTGGAGCCGCTCCCGACATCCACGAACGGGTACGATATCCGAATCGATGAGTATCTCAACTCCAAGAATCAACTCTTTGGGCGTTGGTCCTGGAAAAACATCCCTTCGAATATTGCCGCGACAAATAATACCGTCGCCCAGCTCTTGCCGCCGATTAACTCATCCGAGAGCGACCGCAACCTGATTCTATCCGAAAGCTATACGATCACTCCCATGATCGTAAACGAGTTTCGCTTCGGATTGAGTAGGCTGAGTTCCAATCAGAGCTTCCCCTATGGCAAGGGAGTGGATGCCGATCTGGGCCTGCAGGGAATTAACTATGCGGCCGATAACTATGGCGGTTTTCCGGGCTTTAACTTCGGTTCCGGGACCGGCTTCACCTCCATCGGCCACTCGAACATCGGCAATTCCGGATCGCGCACGTTTCAAATCACGGACAATCTCTCCTGGATAAAAGGCAAACACACTTTTAAGTTTGGTTTCGATTGGCGGCACCTGGAATATAACATTCCACCCTCATTCGGAAGGTCGGATGCTTTCGGATCTTTTACATTTACCTCAAACCAGTTCACCGGAAATGCCTTTGCCAACATGCTCCTGGGCATACCGAGCACGGTGACCGAAATCAATAACGGTCCTCCGACCGACGAGATCTCGAATCACTACGCATTTTTCGCGCAGGACGAATACCACGTGACCGACAAGCTCACGCTCAGCCTTGGTCTTCGCTGGGAGTTGATGCCGCCTTTCAAAGACAAAGTAGGAAATATAGCCAATTTCGATTCCGCTACGGGTAACGTGGTGGTGCCTGATCATTCCGTTCTCCCCCCGCCTGGATTTCTCTTCGATACGAATGCATGTCCGGGAAGCTATGGATACTCCGGCAGCGCACCGCCTTCCACTTCCATACCGTGCCAAAAATTCGTGACGGCAAGCCAAGACGGTATTCCGCAAGGCTTGCGATTCACCGATTACCATGATTTCGATCCGCGAATCAGCGCCGCTTGGCGACCGTTTGGAAACGACAAGACCGTATTGCGCGCCGGGTGGGGCCTTTATACGGTTACCAACCTCGGATTTTTCGCATATGCGTTGGGCGGCATCGCGACAACTCAAGTATTGGTTTACCAGAATTATCAGGGACCGGGAAAACCTCCTCTTTTTGTCCTGCCGCAGTCTTCGATCGGCAACGGCCTAAGCGCCAGCGACATCGGGACGCAGGAGTTTCAAGCCGGCACGGATCTTCACTTTCGCGATTCCCAGTCGGCTCAATGGAATGTCACTCTGGAACGTCAGTTGTCTTCCGCCTGGACGGCCCGAATCAGCTATATCGGAACGAACACGTATGGTCTGCCCTTGATTGTGGATCTCAATCAATTGCCGCCGACGAAGACGCCGTACAACCCCAATCTCATTCAATACCCGGTATGGGGCAGCGGCCTATTGGTGCAAAAGAATATAGGATTCGCCAACTATCAGGCACTCGATCTTCAGATCAACCATCGTCTGGCGGCCGGCTTTTACGTGCAGGGAACGTACGACTGGGCCAAGAACCTGTCCAACGCCAACGGTGATGTCCCTACGGTGCTGCCCCAGGAAATCGGCAACCAAGTAGCCGGTCAAGGACCGACTCCCGTGAACGATCAGTACAATCTGAGGAATGATCGGGGCAACGACCCCTCGACGAGGCGCCAGCGCTTATTGATCACCGGTATCTATCAACTGCCGTTCGGGCGCGGAAAAGCGTTTCTTGCGAATGCGAACCGCGTGGTGGACGGCGTTTTGGGCGGCTGGCAGTTAAGCACCGTTACCATGTTCGAAACCGGGCCGTTCGAGACCGCTACTACGAACGCAATCTTCAGCCAGGCGAATCTGAATGAGCTAACTCGAGGGACCCTCGTCAAGCCGGATCAAATCGGGAGTTGCAGTCTCTCCAATCCGAATCCCAACGGCTGGTTCAATATCAACGGATTCGAGGAGACCCCGGCGGGCGCCGGACGGGTCGGTAACGCCGGCGTCGGAACCTGTGTGGGTCCCGGAGCGGTGGTTGTCTCCGCGGGCTTATCGAAAGCATTCGTGATGCATGAAAGATTCAGACTACGTTTCGAATCCACGTTTACCAATCTGCTCAACCACCCGAACTTCGCTGCGCCGCCCACCGATATCTCGACTCCAAGCACCTTCGGAGTAACTCAGAATGTGATCGGGGTACAGAACGCCGGGAACCGGGTGGGCCAGCTCTCGTTGCGGCTGGATTTTTGATGGCCGTGGACTGCCGCGGCGCTGAATGACTGTTTCTCTGCGCCCGCAGCCAAGTCAAAATCTGTTCCCCCGGTACTCGTGCCCACAAATCCCACGGCCTTGGCCGATTCTTTCTCATCGCGGCTCGCCTGTATTTTGGATTCCACGCTTCCGTGGCAAAGAACTCCTTCAGACAAAATCCATCGGAATCCACGTACGGGAAATTCACCCGATCCCATGCGGCGAAACGCGGGCATGCGTGCGGGAACGAGTGGGAGGCGATTTGGCACCCGATGCCGTCCCTGTTCGCACAGATCCGGGAATGTTCAAATAGATCTGCCAGGGCGAGCAACCCCCATCGAGACTCCGCCGGCAACGGCGTGCCAAGCAGCTCCTCGGGCAACCGAGCTCACCTGTGCCCAAATTGTGCCTCAGGGGCGCCTTTTGCCGTTTTTGGCTTGTTTGCCCCAATGTGGAATCAGTAACTTACGGATTTCAGGCACGGCGTAGAAGTTCGAATCCCACTACCCACCCCAATACAACAGCTCATCCCCTAATCACTTGCAAGCCTTTTCTTCTTCGCGTGCCCATTTTGTGCCCAAACCGAGTCATCAGACTGTCGATGCGCGCCTGCCTCGCCGTGGGCCACTTCGCGTAGTGCTTGCGCACAATGTTGGGCGAGTTGCTCAAGACATCCGCGACTTCCTCAAGCTCGCCCCGGCCCCCAAGAAGTTCCGTCGCAAGCGTGTGCCGAAAACGATGAGCATGCGCGCGGGTGACTTGGGAAAGCCAGAATACCTTACGTGGCGCCCTTCGTGCGGTACCGTACTCCCGTCGAGTGTGTACGATGGAAGCCCTAGGTTGTTTACGTGCTAACCAAGCCCGCAGGGGTTTCGAAACTATGCGAACAATGCTGTTGACACTCACTTTCTTCGGCGGAGTTTTAGTAGGCCCAGCGGCTCTCTTCTCGCAGCAAAACCCGCAGCCTGACAACACGAGAGTTAACCGGCGCGACAGGTCGAGCAGAGAACCGACCGCCGACCAGGGGAAAAACAACGCCTCAGATCGCGACATCATGCAGAAAATCCGCCGCTCAGTGATGGATGACAAGTCCCTCTCCACCTATGCACATAACGTCAAAATCATTTCTCAAAACGGGAGAGTGACATTAAAAGGACCAGTACGCTCCGAAGACGAGAAACAAAGTCTGGAACGTAAAGCGCGGGAGGTTGCCGGAGAAGGAAACGTCGTCAACCAGCTCACGGTGAAACCGAAGAAAACAAGCTAGGGAGATATTTATGGCAGGAAAGAATACGGCTGTATTTGGAATTTACCGGACTCGGGACGAAGCCGAGAACGGCGTCAATACCCTGATCGAAAACCGCTTTAGGAGTGAGGACATTTCGGTATTGTTACCCGAGAATTTGGGAACGAAAGACCTTGCGCATGAAAAAAATACCAAGGCTCCGGAAGGCGCAGCTACCGGGGCGGGCACCGGAGCGGCCATTGGCGGCACCTTGGGGCTTTTGGCGGGGATCGGCGCACTAGCCATTCCCGGCCTGGGGCCATTCATCGCCGCCGGCCCCATTATGGGAGCGCTGGCTGGCATTGGTACCGGTGGCGTAGTCGGTGGAATCATCGGAACTCTGGTGGGACTGGGAATCCCCGAGTACGAAGCCAAACGCTACGAAGGCATGATTCGAGATGGCGGCATTCTGGTTTCTGTCCACTGTGACAACTCCGACTGGGTTAAGCGCGCAAAACAGTTGCTCGAAAACACTGGGGCTACTGATGTCGCTTCCGCCGGCGAGAAAGGCGCCGATTACGCGGAATCCGACAAGCCCATGGTCCGCCACGGCGGTGGGGAACTGTAAAGGTTTACTTCGAATTGGTTCGGCGTTCTAGCGGCTTCCTTGGCCTTAGTCGCTTAGGACGCCTTTTAGTGCGTCGCTCTGCGGTTTTCAGGGTTTACCGGTCGGAGCGACGCCCTTTTTTTACAGATCTGGTTATCACGCCCATCTCAACCGCACGCGGCTAGAACCGGTCTTAAGCCCCCGCTGCTGCTGCAGAACTGCCCAATGCATTCTCAACCATCCGCAGCAGCAATTCAGCTTTGAATGGCTTCCACATAATTCGATACGGGTTGTTTCCACCAGCGAGGCGCTCGATATCTGTCGGCCCCAAAGCCCAGACATGAGGAGCAATTTTGGTGGTTGGCCTTTCTTTGCGAATGCGATTGGCCGGTGGGCGAGGTGTGGTTCTCGCTCTGCTCGGAATTTGAAATAGCCGCACCTTAGGTGAGGAATTCTGCCCGATGACCGCGAATAGCAAGGAAACGCATATATTTGACGTTTGAGCGTAGCCGACGCCGGGCGTCCGATCCCGCCTTACCGTTGGGCTGAAAGCGCCTCCGTGTTCACGATCAGTCGCGGAGCACTCGCCTGTCTATATCCGGCCCACCAGGAGCAGGATCACGAGTATCAGTACCACCAAGCCGAGACCGCCGCTTGGATAGAATCCCCAGGACCGGCTGTAGGGCCACGCCGGAACGCTAAAGGCCAAGAGAATCACAAGTAAAATCAGCAGCAAAATCATCGTATAACCTCTTGCCGAAGAAATGCACCTTTCCGGCCTTTGTGAAGTTCGCGACCACGACTGGGAGCCGGCGGACATCAGCGTGCCGAAGGTTGAAGAACGGAGGTCTGTACAAGAGCGATTTGCCCTCAATGCAGTGCTCCCAATGCTGTCCCGATATGAATGAGCTTTTCGGGTTCGTCTGCTCGCTGTGGTGAGTCGGTGTTCGTGAGCCGCCGAAGGTTCAATAGAACGTTTGTGAATAGTGTCTTTCGCCCGTAAGCTCAGGGATAGTCTCGTGGAAAGTAAGCTCTACGGCTGATTCACGGCGGACTGCCGGTCCTGGTACTCTCGATTGCGAAGGAGGATTCATGCCACAGTTCCTGAATCGGATTTGGAGAAACACTCATGGGCAAGACCTTGTGGAATACGCTCTCGCCGCTGGCATGGTAGCCCTGGCGGCGGTGGCCGCTATGCCTCAACTGACTGGCGTCATCAACAATGTTTTCTCGGCTATCGGCTCCCTAATCAACTCGGCTGTAGTCTAGCGACCTGTTCCTCGGTTGCCGCCTCAGCGCACGGCAGCGGGAGGTGGCCCGCACCAAGAATCGGCCAGTTGCAGTTGCTTTCCAGCGATCCCGGCTCGGATCTTGACTGCCTCCGGTACGCCGTGCTGGTCGTTTTCCGGGTTGGTCTCTTGTTTGGATCTCGCGCACGTCCTCGTCCATCTGGTCTAATCCGGCTCGCCGCTCTTGCAAATAGTCCAGAAGGCCATCCGCCCTGACAATCTCGGGGGCCGCTTTCGCTTCATCAGCGCCTTCGGAAGGTGCTTCGCTTGGTATCTTTGCCCAAATCCAGACGTGGCCCAGAGGCGAAATCAAACGAGTTGCGTCATAAATCAAGTGTACCGAAACCAAGTAGTTTCGACTCGATTCAGCCAGGCGGTTTGCGAGAACACTGTCCTAACTACTTGTGGTTATTAAAAATAAGGAGTTCCGATTCGGCGGACTCAATGTTCGATCGGGCTGAGTCAATAAGTGTAAATAAATTGTCCGATTCCCATCCGTTTTACAACGTGATATAAGAATTTCTACGGCTTTTTTGGACCAGATTTAGAAATTCCCGGACGATCGTCAGCTTGGCCGGCCCCCGCTTCGCGGGCGAGGGTCGGCCTGTACGGCGGATACCAGGGTGAGTGGCATCCGATACCACCCGTCATTCTAACCTGCTATTTGCCTCCGCGCTGTTAGCTGGTGCGCCAACACCCGAGGGAGGGGTGTCTCGTCAGCATGATGGAGAACTTCGGCATTGGCAGAGCAAGGACGATACTGGTTATCGACGATGAACCCATGGTGGTTGAGGTCGTGGAAGAGAGCCTACGGCGAGAGGGCTATGAGGTTATTTCGGCCACAAACGCAGAGCAGGCCCTCCAAACGGCAAGCGCACTGGCCGGATGGCTCGACCTAATCATTGTGAATCATTCCCTTTCCACGATTCCGGGCCGGAATCTTGTCGAGGCGATTGAGCGACTGCAACCGGGTGTGAAGGTATTGCGGTACTCCGGGTACACCGAAGAACATCTCCGGGCAACCGGTCAAATAAAACCCGATGCCTTCTTCCTGCAGAAGCCATTTACCGCTCAGGCTATTAGAAAGAAGGTGTGTGACATCATCGGACCGCCTTCAGGCTCCGGCTGAGAGTGGTTGCGGCATGGTTTCGTAGCCAACCACGTCGACTTCGGCCATTCACGGCGTGAATGCCCGAGGACAGGCGGCCATTGCGTTTAGAGGACCTACATCTAATTCCGGGACTGCAGTAGCTGCCGCCTTAGGCGTGCTACTTCTTCGGAGCGTACGGGCCGACTTCGGGTTTGCCCTGCGTATCCTTCAGAGTTCCAAGCTCTGCGGCCACTCCCCGTGCGATGGCCGCGGTTTCGCTGCCGGCCTGGAAACACGTGAAATCGGGACGATCGCGCCACGCCAATGGTCCGCACAACCGTTTACCGGCGGCGAGGGCAGCATCGTGCACAACATTAATTAGTCGCTCGTAATCGGGTTCGCCCTGTTTGTAGCCGGAAAAGTTGCCGAGGTCTCCGCTGGCGGCAAAGACAGCATCCACACCGGGAATTGCGGCGATCTCGCGAGCCTG
>DATBID010000125.1:0-3527 GCA_036557125.1 Bryobacteraceae bacterium
CTCGGTGCGCTCATGCGAAAGATCGTGACTGATATGGGTAAAAAAAGTGCGCCGAGGCCGCAAGGCCTCGGCGGTCTTAAGCGACCGGTCAACGGTGGAGTGCGTGGGGTGCGGCTTATGGCGGAGCGCATCGAGGAAGAGCACATCCAGATTGCATAACTGCTGCATGGTGGACTCGGGGATGTCGCTGTGGTCGGTCAGGTAGGCGGCGGCGCCGAAGCGAAATCCGTAGATGGTCGCGCTGCCATGCAGAATCGGGACCGGCCGGAACTCCAGACCGAACAGATCGATGGCCTCTCCATCGAGCAGGTGAGTCGCCAACCGGGGGACGTTGGACTCTTTCTTCACGCCGTCGAAGATGTACTGATAGACGCGCTGGATCGTCGCCATGGTCTCCGGAGCGGCATAGATCGGGATACTTTCCTTCTGGCGGAAATTGTAAGGCCGCAGATCGTCGAGCCCGAGAATGTGATCGGCGTGGGCGTGCGTGTAAAGGACCGCGTCGACCCGCTCGATCCTGGCACGGAGCGCCTGAAAGCGGAAATCGGGCGTGGTGTCGACCAGCACGTTGCGGCCGTCATAGCTGACCAGGATCGAAGGACGGAGGCGGTTGTCCCGCGGATCCAGGGATGTACACACGGCACAATGGCAGCCGACCGTGGGTACGCCCACGCTTGTGCCGGAACCAAGCACGGTAATCTTGATCACGCCCTCCGGCATTCAGGAATTCGAAGCCGCCGCCTTGCCGGCTTCTTCCGAAACCTGGACGAAGCGGAAGCGTAGCTCAGTCAAGGAATTCTCCAGCAACCTCTGCTCTTCCAGAGTGAGATTGCCCTTGGTTTTTTCGAGCAGCACGGCCATCAAGTCGATGGTGTGGCGGGCGAGCGGGAGGTCGGGCTGGGCTTTTTCCTCTTCCCCAAAGCGCATGAGGCCTAGCTGCATCTCGGCCTGAGCGCGCAAGGAGACTACCAGAAAAGTGAAGGAGGCCGGCGGTAGCGGGATGTGAAGCTCTTCCTGCTTTTCCGGTGTGGCATCCGCGTCGCTCATCAATCACATTCTACAACGCGGGTATCCGGGAACCGCCGGGCGACACCTCAGCGGCGATCACACTCCAGGGCGGCCTGGAGCTGGCGTAGAGCCTGATCCGCCTTCTGGACGGCCTCAGCGCGGTGGCCGCAAAAATCATGCGCGGCCGTGCGCAACTCCTCGCGCGCTTCCCGCAGTTCTCGCATCGCGGCGCGAATATGCGGATGCTCTTCCGGCGGCGGTGCGGTGCTCGCCATTTTTGGCATGCCCACAACTCCCAAAATCATCAGAGCGGTAAGCGGCGCAAATCGAGTTACCTGTTGCCTCATCGTTTCATCTCCCGTCCAATCATGGGCAGAACCCGATTCCGGCAACGAGCTTGCCATGATGCTGGACTGTGATATGAAACCCGTTTCCGCAGACAATGTCGCGGAAACACCGATGGAAGAATGGCGTCTGTCGGCATTTTTGTTACAGTGAGGGAATCCCCCACCATGCAAGCTGCTGGCGATAAGTTTCAACAATTGGTCTCAATCATGGCGCGGCTGCGGGCGCCCGGCGGTTGTCCGTGGGACCGCGAGCAGACGTTCGATAGCATCAAGCCGTACACGCTGGAAGAGACCTACGAGGTTCTCGACGCCATCGACCGGCGCGATTGGGGCGAACTGCGGGAAGAACTCGGCGACTTCCTGCTGCAGGCCGTCTTCTATGCGCAGATGGCGGAGGAAGAGAAGCGGTTCAGCATCGAGGACGCGCTCGACGCGGTGAACCAGAAGCTAGTCCGCCGCCATCCGCACGTGTTTGGCGAAGAATCGGCGGAAACGGCCGGGGACGTGAAGCGGATCTGGGGCGAGGTAAAAGCGGCTGAGCAGAAGAACAAGGGCAAAGAGGACGACAGCCTGCTGGCTTCGGTTCCGCGCGCGATGCCGGCGCTGGTAGAGGCGCAGCAGATCACGTCGCGTGCCGCCGGCGTGGGTTTCGACTGGGAAAACGCCGAGCAGGTCATCGAAAAGCTGCATGAAGAACTGGGAGAACTCGCGGAGGCGCGGCGCGGGGCGTCGCCGGCAGAACTGGAGAACGAGATCGGCGACCTGCTGTTCGTGCTGGTGAACCTGGCGCGCTTCGTCAAGGTCGACCCCGAGCAGGCGCTGCGGCGGACCAACGCGAAATTCCGCGAGCGCTTTGCGTACATCGAACGGAAGCTGGCCGAGCGCGGCAAGAAACCGCGAGATTCGAATATCGCGGAAATGGAGGAGCTGTGGCAGGAAGCGAAGCGGTGATCGAAGTCCGCCGGCTCTTCGCTCTTGCTGAATTCTCCGAAGCGGTGAACCTCCAGCAGTGTGTCTGGGGGTTCCCGGATAGCGAATTGCTGCCCCTGCGCTTCTTTGTGGTTGCGACGCGCATCGGCGGCCAGGTTTTCGGCGCTTTTGACGCGGAGCAAATGGTTGGGTTTTGCCTCGCGATCCCGGGCGTGAAAGGCGGCGGCGAGGCCTATCTGCATAGCCATATGCTGGGCGTGTTGCCGGCGTATCGCAACGCGGGTGTCGGCCGGCGGCTCAAACTCGAGCAGAGGGCCGATGCTCTCAAGCGCGGCTTCGACCTGGTGGAGTGGACCTTCGACCCGCTCGAGGTCAAGAACGCGTTCTTCAACATTGAGCGCCTGGGCGTCATTGTGCGGCAATATGTCGAGAACGAGTACGGCACCACATCGAGCCCGCTGCACGGAGGTCTGCCGACGGACCGCTGCGTGGCCGAGTGGTGGATCGCCAGTCCGCGCGTGGAGGCGTTCCTGAACGGCAAGAAGCCGGAACGGCGGATCGCGGAACGCATCGCGGTTCCGGCGGAGATCGGAATGTGGCGAAGCGAACTACCGGCGCGCGCGAGAGAGATCCAGCGCACCAATGCGGCGCGGTTTCGCGAATGTTTCGCGCGCGGCCTTGCCGTAATCGGGTTTGAGCGCAACGCCGGGGAAAGCGCATACCTGTTGGGGCCGGCGGAATGAAAATTGAACGCATCACGCTTCGCGAAATCCGTATGCCCCTAGTGCATTTCTTCGAAACCAGTTTCGGACGCACCACCGAGCGCGCCATCATCCTGGTGGAAGTTCAAAGCGAGGGCCTTTCGGGCTGGGGAGAGGTCACAGCGGGGGAGCACCCCTTCTATAACGAAGAGTGGACAGGCTCGGCGTGGATGATTGCGCGCGATTACGTCGCGCCGAGGGTCATCGGGCGCAATCTGGCAAGCGCGGAGGAGGTCGCGCCCTTGAGCGAAGGGATCCGCGAGCACCGGATGGCGCGCGGTGGAGTGGAAGCAGCCGTCTGGGATCTGGAGGCTCGACGCAACGGTGTGCCACTATGGAAACAGATCGGTGGGGGCGCGCGGCGCGAGATCCCATGCGGCGTTTCGATCGGAATTCAAAACTCCGTCGAAGAGCTGATCGAAACGATCCGCAAGGAACTGGCAGCCGGATATCAACGCATCAAGATGAAGATCAAGCCGGG
>DATBID010000126.1:0-14999 GCA_036557125.1 Bryobacteraceae bacterium
CAAGCCAATTTGTACGGCTTCGGCCGGCTCGCCTGGGACCCCAACCTCAGCGCCTTCCGCATCGCCGAGGAATGGACGCGCCTCACCTTCGGCAACGATCCCGAAGTGGTCTCCACTGTTGCCTCCATGCTTCTCTCTTCCTGGCGCGCCTATGAAAACTACACCGGTCCCCTCGGTCTGCAAACCCTCACCGATATCACCGGCAACCACTACGGCGTGAACGTGGAAGCCTCCGAGCGAAACGGCTGGGGCCAGTGGCACCGCGCCGATACCATCGGCGTAGGCATGGATCGCACTACGGCTACCGGCACCGGCTTCACAGGCCAATATCCGCCCGATGCCGCCGGCCGTTTCGAATCGCTAGCCACTTGCCCCGATGACCTGCTGCTCTTCTTCCATCACGTGCCCTACACCTATCTGCTCCATTCCCATAAGACCGTAATCCAGTACATTTACGATGCGCACTACGAAGGCGCGCGCACCGCCGCGCACTACGTGGACGAATGGCGCAAGCTGCGCGGCCGCATCGATGAGTCTCGCTATCACGATGTGCTCGCCCAGCTCGAATATCAGGCCGGACAGGCCCAAGTGTGGCGCGACGCCGTTACGAACTGGTTCCTCCGCGAATCCGCTATTGCCGATCAGCACGGCAGAGTCGCCCGCTATCGGGGCCGTGTGGAAGCCGAATCGATGGAGCTGGAAGGCTACGTCGTCACCGCGGTCGCTCCGTGGGAAGCCGCTTCCGCGGGCCAGGCCGTCACGTGCCCCGCCACCAAATGCGCCGCCACATTCCGCTACGATGGCCCGGCCGGATGGTATGACTTGCGGGTCGAGTACTTCGATCAGAACAATGGCGTCTCCCGCTTCCGCCTTCTCAATGGCGACCAACTCCTCGATGAATGGCCCGCCGCCGCCAATCTGCCCACTAACAAAATCGATGGCTCCAGTTCCACCCGCCGCACCGTCTCCGGCGTCGCCCTCCGCCCCGGCGACCGCATCCGCATCGAAGCCACTCCCGATGCCGGCGAGCGCGCCGCCCTGGACTATGTAGAGCTTGTGCCGGAACCGAATTGAGGTGGGCCAGGCTTCAGCCTGCAGCCGCGCGCAGCGCGCCAGTTTTCTCCACTTACCGCTGCACCCTCCCCGATCCCCCGCCGGTCACCAATGCCTCCACTTCTTCCACTGTCGTCCGGCAAAAATCACCCGGAATCGAATGCTTCAAACAACTGAGCGCCGCGGCAAATTCCAGCGCGTCCTTCGGCGTCTCCAGTGTCAGCAGCCCGTAAATCAGCCCCGCCGCGAAACTATCCCCCGCCCCCACGCGATCCACAATATCGGTGATCTCATACCGCCGACTGACCACAAAACTTCCCCTGTCCTTCAAACACGCCGACCACCCGTTGTGCGAAGCGCTCTTTGACTCTCTCAACGTAATCGCCACCTGCCGGACATTCGGATAGCTCCCCAGCACTCGATCGGCCAGCTTCTCGTATTGACCCGCATCTAGCACACCGGAAGCCGTGTCCACCGCCGCTTCAGATCCCAGTGCCATCTGCACGTCTTCTTCGTTGGCCATCAGTACATCGCAGCACGCCGCCAGTTGCGGCATTACCTCGCTCGCTTTCTTCCCCCATTTCCACAGGTTCTTTCGATAGTTGAGATCGCACGAAACCTTGACGCCGCAAACCCGCGCCGCCTGCACCGCTTCCACTGACAGCTTCGCCGCCGATTCGCTGATCGCCGGCGTAATTCCCGTGATGTGAAACCAGGCCGCGCCTGCGAAAATCGCCTGCCAGTCGATGTCGCCGGGCTGCGCAAGTGCCATCGCGCTGCCCTCCCGGTCGTACACTACACGCGCGGGCCGCTGGTTCGCGCCGGCCTCGAGAAAGTAGATCCCCAGCCGTCCTTTGCGCCTCACGATGTGCGCGGTATCCACGCCAAAGCGCCGTAGCTCTCCCACCAAAGCATCCGCAATCGGGTTGTTTTCCGGCAGCGCGGTGACGTATGCCGCCGGCACGCCCAGTGAAGCCAGCGCCACCGCCACATTAGCCTCGCCTCCGCCGAAAGTCGCTTCCAATCGCGGAGATTGTAGAAACCGCTCCCACCCCGGCGCGGCCAGCCGAAGCATGATTTCGCCGAACGTGACTACGCGCTTATCCATTCCGCTCTGCGCGCGTCTCCCCCACAATCTCCACGAACCGCCGCGCCAGCCGCGTAATCGACGCATAATCGCCGGTCTTCGCGCCGCTGGTCAAATTTCCTCCTACCCCCAGCGCCACGCACCCCGCCTCAATCCACGCTCTGGCGTTATCCAGACTCACGCCGCCCGTCGGCATCAACGGTGCCTGCGGCAGCGGGCCGCGAACCGCCTTCACAAAAGCCGGACCCAGCAGCTCCCCGGGAAATACCTTTACAATACTGGCCCCACACTCCATGGCTTCTACAATCTCCCGCACGCTCCCCGCGCCCGGCAGATAAGGAATCTGGTAGCGATTCGCCAGCCGCGCCGTCTCTACATTCAACGCCGGACTCACTACAAATTGCGCCCCCGCCAGAATAGCCGCGCGCGCCGTTTCCGGATCGAGCACCGTGCCCGCCCCCACGCCAATCTGTTCCAGCCGGTATTTCCTCGCCAGGTTCTCAATTACTCCCACGGCTCCCGCAACCGTGAACGTCACTTCCAGCGCGCCCACACCCCCCTCCGCGCAAGCATCCGCGATCCGCTCCGCCTGTTCGCACGATTCCGCCCGGATCACCGCCATCAACCCCGATTCGGTAATCCGCTCGAGCGTCTTCCACTTCCCCTTCGACATGAAGCAAAATTATAGCGTCCAGCCACGTGGGGCCAGGCCTTCTGGCGTGCCGCCGGGCTTCCGCCCGGCGCAAATTCAACAAACCAGAACACGTCCCGTCAGCAGGTTTCCAATGATGCTAGTTGGCAGTTGGCTCTGACCTTGCGCCCTATCCCGCGCTCCCTTCAGAAACTTCCTTCTCCGCTGTGGTGTCTACGGAATTAGAACGGCTAGCCTGCCACGTTCCAAACAGAAACGGCATTTCCCGTTTCAGAAGAATCGCTTTGCTGCATTGAGGAGGACATGACTATGTTCGAGCAGGCTGTACTGCCCGCGCGTCCACTGACAAGACGCTACCGGAGCATCGTCATCGCTATTAGCGGAGAAGTTCTCCTGATTTCGTGTCTTCTGGTTGGCCCTATGATCTCGCCGCAACTGCTTCCGCGCGCCGAATTCAGGACATGGCTTACCGTTCCGGCGCCGCCTGCGGCTTCCAAACCTTTGCCGATTGTACATATGCGCCGCTCCTTGAAACCCTTCGAACTACCGAGGCCGGTACTCGTCACTCCCTCGGTAGTGCCCGCTAAAATACTCATAACCGAAGACCCGCCATTGCCACCGCCGGGATTCGAATCGAGTGTCACGGGCACGGCTGGCCCCGGCGATCTCTCTCACATTCCTTTGGGGTTGCTCAAACAGGCCATGCGTCCTTTGCGGATAAGTC
Source organism: Bryobacteraceae bacterium (assembly GCA_036557125.1). Lineage (GTDB taxonomy): Bacteria > Acidobacteriota > Terriglobia > Bryobacterales > Bryobacteraceae > PSRJ01. The sequence goes on from DATBID010000126.1 coordinate 3,517, forward strand.
CCGCCGAACCGCCAATAGCGCCATCGCCCGCCGCGTCGCTCCCCGCCAAGCCGCGGATCAAAGTCGGAGGCGAGGTACAAATGGCGCGGCTTATCAAACGAGTAGAGCCGGTTTACCCTGCACTCGCCAGGCAGGCGCGCATTTCCGGAACAGTCGAACTGACCGGCATCATCGGAACTGACGGACGCATCAAGGAGCTCCGTGTTCTCAGAGGTCATCCGCTCCTGGCCAAGGCCGCTCTCGACGCCGTCCGGCAGTGGATTTATGAAGCAACTCTCCTCAATGGCGAGCCAGTGGAAGTGATCGCACCCATTACGGTAACGTTCCGGTTGAACTGATAGAGCATTACCCGTATGGCGATGGATCAAGCTCGATCACTTCACGGCAGCGCGAAGACCACCAGCCCTTGCGTGCGCTCATCGCCGCCGCCCGCCGCAGCGACGATTGCTACGTATTGCTTACCGTTCTTTCCCATGTACGTCATCGGGTTTGCGGTAGCCACGTGATCCAGTCTGGTAACCCAAAGCTCCTTGCCGGTGCGGGAATCAAATGCCCGGAAACGGCGATCGGTAGTCGAACCGATGAACACCAGCCCTCCAGCGGTCGCGCTCGCGCCTGCCGTGTTGCTGATGCCGGTGTGCTGTTTTTCGGGCGGCAGAATATCGCTAACTCCGAGGGGGACTTCCCAGGCGAAGTCGCCAGTCGCGGCATTGACGGCGATCAGGCGGCCCCATGGCGGTTTGAAGCAGGGTAACTGGCCGAGCGAGCGGCCGTTCGGGTCGCGCACGGCCGCGCTGAATTGGCCGATACCGCGGGGACCGCTGCGGATATATGGCTCGATGCCTTCGGTATTGTCCGGCGTGTACTTGGGGTTCTTCTCCATCCAACCCACCGCGGGGGCGTCTTTGGTGTTGACGAAGATATAGCCTAGCTTCGGATCGATGGCAGTGCCGCCCCAGTTCGCTCCGCCGGTGAAACCCGGGAAGATTATGGACGCCTGCGATGGTTTTCCTTCCTCGTGATATCGGAACGGCGTGAAGGGGCCTCCATTGTAGAGGCCGCCAACTTTATCCCAAAGTTCTTTGCAAGCCTGCGCGTGTTCGGGCGTGGTGTCGGCGGCGGTGACCAGGTCATCTTTGGTGAAGCCCACGCGCGAGAGGGGCGGCGGCTTCAGAGGAAACGGTTGCGTTTTGGCGTACCACTCGCCGGGCACATCGCCCTGCGCCACCGGGCGGTCTTCCACGCCAAATACCGGCTTTCCGGTGACGCGATTCAGAATGAACATGTAGCCGGATTTCCCTACCTGCACCAGCGCCGGGATCTTTTTGCCGTTCTGCGTGATATCGATCAGACTCGGCGCGGGTGGAAGATTGTAGTCCCAAAGTTCGTGGCGAACGTTTTGGAAATACCATTTCAGCTTGCCCGTCTGCGCATCCACGGCTACTAGCGTATTTCCGAACAGATTATCGCCCGGGCGGTCGCCTCCATAGAAATTGGCGCCCGGACCGCTGACGGGAAGATAAAGGATGCCGCGCTCCTCATCCACTGTGAGCGCAAACGCCCAGACGTTGTTGCCCGTGCGATTTCTCCAGCTATTCGGCTTAAGCCAGGTTTCGTTGCCCGGTTCGCCGGGGCGCGCGATCGTGTGGAATTCCCAAAGCGCCTTGCCGGTGCGGACGTCGTATCCGTGGACATCGCCGAGTTGCCCACCCGCCTGCTCGAGCTGCGGTCCGATATGGCGCTCACCGGGGCCGTAGAAATTCGTCCCAATCAGCAGCAGGTTTTTGTAGATCGTGGGCGCGCCATCGTACGGGACTTCGAGCGGGACTTCACCTTCGCGCCCGAAGCCCGGATCGATTTTGCCCGTTTTGGCGTTCAGCGCGACCATTTTGCGCGCGGTAGTAAAAATGATTCGCGGAGGATTGTCGCGGTCTCCGGGCCAGTAGCTCACGCCACGGAAGGAAGCGAGGCCGTCGTTCAATTCATACGTCCAGATCTCTTTTCCGGTCTCCGGCTCAAGCGCCACGACGCGATCGCCTGCGGGGAGGTACATAACCCCATTCACGACTATGGGAGTGATCTCCTGAAACAGTTCCGTGGGGCTCAAGCCGCGGATTTTCTTGCCCTCGCGATTAAACCCGTAGAACCAGGCTTGCTTCAGTTGCGCCACATTGGCGGTATTGATCTGGTCGAGCGGGGAGTAGCGCGTGCCTGCCAGATCGTGCAGGAACATGGGCCAATCGCCCTTAGCGCTCGACTTCACTTGGGCGGATAAAACGGCGGCGGCCGCGAGAGGGATCACGAAGCGAGCTCGTGCTCGCGAAAGTATGGATAATCGCATCGGATTGGAAGACTACAAAGTCGATTCTATATCAGCATGGCCGCGCGCCGGAGCACATTGGCAGCCTGCCTGCAATAACGCGAGTCATGCCAAAGAAAAAGACTATCCAGCAGGCTAGGAAGGACGCCCGGGAAGGCAAGGCGCCCACCACGCAAGCTGGGGAATTCGTACGGGAGGAAATGGAGCATATCCGGCAAGGCAAACACGGCGCGCGTTCCACCAAGCAGGCGATCGCCATCGGCCTTTCGAAAGCGCGGCGGGCGGGCGTGGATCTGCCTGCGCCGAAGCCCGGCCGGACCTCGGAAAGCACGCGGAAGCAAGCCGAGCGCGATCTTGCCAAGGGGCAAAGCAGGCAGGGCCAGAAAAAGGTTTCGGCGAAACGCTCGCGCGCGGTGCGCACTGCGCTAAAGCGTGAAAGCCGGGAGGCGGCATCGCCTAGGGCCCTTTCCAAACAGGCCCGCAGCGCGGCTCAAGCCAGAAGAAAGCGGGGCACGGTAACGCCGGCGAAGGCGTTTCACGCTTAGCGCTCACCTGCTAAAGTTCGCGTAATCCCGCTCCCTAGTCCCTTCCGAGCCGCGACCGTAGGGAGCGGTGCGTAGCTGAAATAGCTACCCGCCGCCAGAACCATCCCCCGAAAGATGTCGCCGCAAGAGTGCCGGCATGGCCGCCGCATTGGGTACAGCCAGCACTTCGAAACCGGCCGCCCCGCCGCTGGCAATCCCCGGTTCAGAATCCTCCAGCACAAGTGGATTCTGCGCGGAAAGCTCTTGGGCCGCGAGGAGGTAGGGATCGGGGTCTGGTTTGTGGCGGGCGGTATTCTCTCCTGTGATTACTGCTTCGAAGTAGCCACGGATGCCGCCGGCGATTAGGGCCGGCTCGACTTCCACTCGAACGCTGGTGCTGACAACCGCCAGCTTGTAGCGGCGGCGCAGATCGGCCAGGAACGCTGTTAATTCCGGAAGAAACGGCGGCTGCTCCAGTTTCTTGCGCAGGCAGTCGCGCTTCACCGGGTACTGTTCCCAGAGCGCTTCCCGGTTCCGCGGCGGATTGGCCCGGGCAGCGATGATGGGAATCATGTCGCGATCAGCCACGCCCAGATAATGCTCGCGGTAGTAATCCCAATCGACGCGAATTCCCAGAGGAGCCAGCGCCTCCGCCCAGCAGGCGCAATGCAGCGGTTCGCTGTCCAGCAACACACCGTCGAAATCGAACAGAATGGCGTCGAAAAAGGGCATATTTTCGAACGCTCCAGACTAACACGAGGCCGCTATGTGCTATGACTGAATCTTAGAACCGAACACACTATGCCTACCGAAGAAGAAATGAAAGCTGAAATTGAGCGGCTGCGCGCTGAAAATGAGGCGTTGAAGCGGCCACGCGGGCAAACGTCGCTGCGGGTGAGTGAGAAGGGGGCGCTTTCGGTCTATGGGTTAGGGCGCTTTCCGGTGACCTTATACCGCGAGCAGTGGGAAAAGCTGCTGGGCATGGCGGACGATATCCGCCAGTTCATCATGGAAAACGACGACAAGCTAAAGAAAAAGGAATAGACGAGCGGGTTTTTCCGGACAAGGCGTTTTTGTGGAAGAACCGTTCGAGACCGCGTACGTGGCAGGCATCCTGCACCGGCCGGACGTGGGCAATGGCCATGTCGTGGCGCTCACGCATGGAGCGGGGTCGGATTGCCGCGCGCCGCTGCTGGCCCGTCTGGCGCGGGCTTTCGAAAGCTCGGGCTATGTGGTCTTGCGCTATAACCTGCCATACCGGCGCGAGCGTCCGAAAGGGCCCCCTTTTCCAGGAGGAGCGGCGCGCGACCGCGCAGGTATCGAGGAGGCGGTAGAAGCGGTGCGTCCATTGAGATCGGGGCGTCTTTTTCTGGGCGGCCATTCCTACGGAGGGCGCCAGTCGGCGATGCTGGCGGCGGCGCATCCGCAAATTGCCGACGCCCTGTTGCTGCTTTCCTATCCCTTGCACCCGCCCCGCGAACCGGAGAACAAGCGCATTGCCTTTTTCCCGGAACTGCGGACTCCCGCGCTGTTCGTGCACGGCACGAAGGACCCGTTCGCTTCCATCGAAGAATTGCGCGATGCGATGGCGCTGATTCCCGCGCGCACGGACTTGCTGGCGGTCGAGGGCGCCGCGCACGATCTTTCGCGGGCGCCGGGACTGGCCGGGGAAATCATCGAGCGGCTCGAGGCTGTGTGTTTCTGAGCCGCGACCGTCAGGGAGCGGTCAAATGCGAATTCCAACTTCGCACTACCTGAGACGCAAATCGATTACCACGATTCCCCGCTCTCTAGGGTCGTCGGCATCGGGCGGCAGCGCGTGATCGAGCGAGAAGTCCATCCGGATGTCTCCTTCAAATAATGGCACGTCTCTGAAGAGTCTCTGATAGCAATGCCTTCCCGAAGTAGAGAAGGACTCGGGCGGCAGGTCTACGCCGTTCGCGCAGGCGGCGAGCGTTATTGCGCCGAACCTCTCGATCAGCGCCGGGGGAACGAATACTGTCAGCGACACCTCTCGTGGCTCTTCCCACAGCGGGCTTTCGAATCTGATTGCAAAATGTTGCTGCGTCCAACGCCATCCTTCCTGTTCAGGCTCGTGCCACCCCTTGCCAAAAAGTAAGCGCGTCTTCTGTCCCGCGAGCCGGCTATGGACTAGCGTGAATGCTCTCTGTTCGCCAACTGCTCCGGTGGCGCCGGGTGCCCCGATGAGCAGGTAATCGCAAATTTCCCAGTTGGTCCTCTGAAGCAACCGGCGGAATCCGGCATCGGAAAGGAGCCAGTAATTGGTGCTGTCGCGGTTGATCTCATAGACATCGGCCAGATAGGCAATCGAGGTTCCCACGACACTCTCATAAAGACCGGGGGCATAAGATGTAATGCTTGTGCTAATGGCCGCATACTCCGCGCGCCGGGACAAAAAATCCAGCATGCGGTATGGGTTCTTCAGGTGATAAAGCACGCCCAGCAGAAACGCGAGGCCGTAGCCTCGCTCCCTGAACTGGAAAGGCCCGTCGAGATCCGCCACCTGGATTTCTACCGCCCCGCCTAACTCACGATTTAATGCCCGTAATCCGCGCATGGAATTGAAATTGGTAATGGGATTATCGACGGCCAGAACCTGGTGGCCGAGCGAAGCAAGGAAAAACGCGAGATCCCCGTCGGCACACCCAATATCCAGAATTGGCTTACCGGAAGCCAATTCCGGCAGAGAACGATTCGGGCCGGTTAGGAGCCGGTCGAGCGTGTGGAGATTCGACAGTGAATCATACGGATACCACTCAAAGTCCGTGGGAGCGATTCTGCGCTTTGCGGCATCCAAGCGCTGGCGAAACTCCATGGCGCGCTCAGCGAGCGCGGCGATATCGGTAGGGGCGGGGCGTGGAACTTCGGAGGCGTGAGCCATTTAGCGGCCGGAAACAAGGCGGTTCTCCGCCACGGGTCTGGAAACCTGGTTAATCGCCAGCGCAGTTACGACCACCACCGCGCAGCCGATGACGTTGTACCAAAGAAAAGATATGCCGGTAAACAGGAATGCGGCAAACACGAAAGCTTCGCCCAGCAACATCCCCCAGAATGCCCCCGTGCCGCGCACGCTCCGGAAAAAGAACGCGAGCACAAAAACACCCAGCAGAGAGCCGTAAAACAGCGACCCCAACACGTTAACGGCCACAATCAGCGAGCCAAGCTTGTGGCCGAATCCGGCCGACGCGACGGCGTAAGCGCCCCAGAAGACAGTAGCCCAGCGCGATGCCATCAAATAATGATGGTCGGTGCCGTTGCGGCGGACGTGACGGCGATAGAGATCGACCATAGTGACGGTAGCGAGCGAATTGATCTCTCCGGCGCTCGCGGACATGGTGGCGGCGAACATCACCGCAATCACCAGGCCGACGAGACCCGAGGGGAGGTAGCGAGTGACAAACGACAGAAAGATGTAATTGGTGTCGCTGAAGCCACGCTCCCCCCCGTTTGCTTCCACCAGGTGAGAAGCCTCGGTGCGCGTGGCATCGAGATCGCGCTCGGCGGAGCGGTACGCCGCAACCTGGCTACTTACCGCGGACGAATCTCCGGCGTGGTGAGCTTCGATGAGGCGCAAGGCGGCCTGGCGGCGGCGGGCAAACGCCTCGGTATACCGGCTTTGGACGGAAGAAAACGAAGCTGTGCCTTGAATGCGAGAAAGCTCCGTGTGCTCGAACAGCACCGGGGGCTGGACGAACAAATAAAAGACAAAGACCATCGCCCCGATGAACAACACGAAGAACTGCATGGGTATTTTGGCAATCGCGTTGAACAGCAGGCTGAGCCGGCTCTGCGCGATCGAACTACCGGTGAGATAGCGCTGCACCTGCGACTGATCGCAGCCGAAGTAGGAGAGGAACAGGAAGGTGCCGCCGATCAGACCGCTCCACAGCGTGAAGCGATCATCCCAACTGAAGTGGGTGGTGACGGCGTTCAGACGGCCCGCGGCGCCGGCCAGATAAATGGCGTCAGGGATAGAGACGGATTTCGGCAGGAGCACAAAGACGGTAACCAGAGCGGCTACTAATCCGAGAAAAATGATGATCATCTGTTGCACATCGGACCAGGTCACTGCCTTCACACCGCCAAGCGTGGTGTACATCACCACGGTGATTCCCATCAGCGCGATCGTGGCGTGGTCAGGCCATCCCAGAATCGCCGAGAGGACGATGGCCGGGGCGTACAAGGTGAGACCGGCGGCGAGGCCCCGGCTGCAGAGGAAAAGAACGCTGGCCAAGGCGCGCGTTTTCGGGTCGAAGCGCTGCTCCAGGTATTCGTAGGCGGTGAAGACCTTGGCGCGATGAAAGACCGGGACGACGGTGGCACAAAGAATCACCATGGCGATGGGCAGGCCGAAATAGAACTGCACGAACCGCATGCCATCGGTATAAGACTGGCCCGTGGTAGAGATGAAGGTAACGGCGCTGGCTTGCGTGGCCATGATGGAAAGGCCCATGGCGTACCATGGCATGGTTTTGCCGGCAAGCAGAAAGCGATCGACCGTGTTGCTGCCGCGGCTGCGGTATAGGCCGTAGGCGACGATCAAGGTCAATGTCCCGAACAGGACAACCCAATCCAGCAAGCTCATGGGAGCGCCTGGGCGAAATTGTAGAAATACGCGAAGCCGTAACAGAGGGCGATAATCGCGGCCAGGTAAAGGAGGACTCCGATATAGACGCGCCGCCACGTGCCCAGAAAGGGCGGCGGCTCATCCGGAACCTCGCGTAGAGCCGGCATGACCGGAGTGTAGCACGGGCGGTTTGGGGGCTTGGCCTGATGGTTCCAGCAGTGGCCTGCTTGTGTTGTGGCTACAAGAGCTGTCGAAAGTGGTTGAACATAGCGACGTAAGAAGCCTCAGCCGCCAGCGCCGCATACAAACCGAGTCATTGGTGAGCACCGAGCAGCCCCGGAGTCTCGCCGCGGCCGCTATGGCCGCATCCGTGAGGCCCAGCCGTACGTATACCGTGTTTGCGCATGCGTCAACGCTCCGGATCTCGAGTTCATCCAATGTGCCGATCAGGTTGCGCAATATCACTCTCGCGATTTCCCGTTCCGGCCCTTTGAGATCTGTTAACGCACTGACCTCGGCAAGAACGTGCGGAATTGTGTAGCGCTGCGAAATCTGCTCGAGTACGCCAATCAGAAGGTCCCAGTCGGTGGACGAGTAGTCCGATGTACGTTTGAACTGCGACACCCGCTCCCGATTGACGGAACCTACGATCAACAACACCAGCATGTTCGTGTCGATCAGAACCCCGTTTCTTCTCGCGTTCCGATCAAAGCCCTCAAAATCCGTCATCAGCTCGCAAGCTTCACGGCGACCGGTTCGCCGGTCTCAATGTCCACCAGGATAGTCTTGTACTCCAGGGGCAAGCTCGTACCGAGGGATCGCATCAACTCAGGCGCGGAAACGCGTCGCTTCGGAAGCCGACAGTAACGCGCCAAACGCGGCGATTCTTATATACGTCCTGTTCAATCTCCTCAAGCGTATATTCCTTCTCGCCGAGGAATTCTGTCGCGTATTGCTTTGCGCGGCCAAACGCCTCCTGCGTGCTGATCACAGACACGAAGATACCATACGCCTTGCGGCGGAACGGCGCGAGCTGGCGGTTCCCGCTAAGCTGTTCGGCGCCGGTCGTTCACCGAACCAGGGTATCCGTGCTAATTTATGGATCCAGTCACAGCCAATCTTCCCGCAAGATTCACCGCACCCCAATCAGATCGCGCGCCGCGCCGATATAGGCCACGGCCGCAGGGAGGACTCCATGGTGGACGAACCCAGGGGATCCGAAAGGAATCTAACCATTGCGTCGCGGCGATAACGACGCTCTTCACACACGCTCAGATTGTTGCCTGACAGAGGCATACTTGAAAGCGGCTGGTGGAATCGAACGGCGTTTGGGATAGGTCGCCCATGCGGCTTTTAAGGTGAAAGCCTCCCGCAGCGAGTAGCAGCGGCAACTCCTGCGGAAAAATGTTTCGCAGTTCCAGAGGTAGCACCCAGGCATCCGCGTTTGCCGCAGCCGAAATATACCAACGGCTATGGCCCACTTGAGTGGCAGGATCATAGTCGGTTGAGTCCTCTACCGAAAGCTTACCGAACGATTCAGTTTCGACTTCGAATGCCGGGAAGCGCTGGCCTGGAGCCCTCGCGAGCAGGCGAACGTTCGGATTGAAGATGTCGAACGCGAAGATCCCTCCAGGGGCCATGTGCCGCCTGATCGCTGCGAAGGCTGCCAAAAGATCTTCGGTCGAATGCAAGTGCAGCAGAGAGTTGCGTGCGATGAAAATCAGCGCAAATTTGCGGCCAAGATCGAAGTTGCGCATGTCAGCCAGCACGTACTCAACGGAGACATTTGCAGTGGCAGCGCGCTCCCTCGCGGCGGCCAACATGGGCGCGGACAGATCGAGGCCTACGGTCGGCAATCCGGCGGCGGCAATCGGCACAGTCAACTGGCCCGTCCCGCAGGCCAACTCCAAGACGTCGCCGGAGGCTTGGCGGGCGAGGTCTACGTACTAGGGCACGTGTGCGCGGACCGGCAGCAGCACGTCGTAGAGCGCCGGATGGTCGTAGATATCAGAATTCAACGTAGTCCCCCCTCAGCCTGGGCGATTCAGCGCACCGTCGTCACATCCCGCGCCGCGCCAATATGGGCCACCACCGCATCGGTGAACTCCCGAGTGCACGCCTTGCCGCCCACATCTCCCGTCAGGTACCGGCCCTCCGCATAGACATTTTCAAGCGCCTGCTGCAAGTGCGTGGCGGCCTCGCGTTCGCCCAAATGCGCCAGCATCAGTGCGGCCGATTGCATCAGCGCCGTCGGATTGGCGAGGCCCTTGCCTGCAATATCCGGAGCGGTGCCGTGCACGGCTTCAAAGATAGCCGTCGTATCGCCAAGGTTTGCGCCGGGCACAATGCCTAGCCCGCCCACTAATCCCGCGGCGAGATCGGAAACGATATCGCCGTACAAATTGGGCATTACGAGCAGATCGAAAATTTCCGGGCGGGTGACGATCTGCATGCAGGCGTTGTCCACGATCAGCTCGTCGTACTGGATTTCGGGGTATTCCGTGGAGATATGGCGGCAGCACTTGAGGAACAGGCCGTCGCTCTTCTTCATGATGTTCGCTTTGTGAATCGCGGTCACTTTCGCGCGTCTTTCGCGGCGGGCGTACTCGAACGCCGCGCGCGCAATCCGCATCGACGCAGTTTCGGTGATGATCTTCAGACTCTCTACCACTCCCGGCACCACTTCGTGTTCCAGGCCGGCATACAGATCTTCGGTGTTCTCACGGAAGATGGCTAGATCGATCGGCACATCGCTAAATCTGGTGCGCAGGCCGGGAAGCATCCGCACAGGCCGGAAATTTACGTAGAGGCCCAGCTTTTTCCGCAAGGCGACATTGATGCTCTGGTGGCCGCCGGCAATCGGCGTGGCGGTCGGCCCTTTCAATCCGACGTGTGTCGCGGCGAGAGAAGCAAAGACATCGTCGGGGAGCAGTTCCCCGTATTCTTCGAGTGCGCTGACTCCGGCATTAACGTGCTCCCATTCGACTTCAACACCGGTAGCTTCCACCGCCCGGACGGTTGCCTCGGCTACTTCCGGCCCGATCCCGTCGCCAGGAATGAGCGTGATCTGATGAGTCACAAAGCTATTATAAAGGTGGGATTTTGGTGGCTCCTGACTTTGCTTCCGAGCGGCGCGAGATGGTGGAGCGCCAATTAAGGCAGCGCGGGATCCGGGACGAACGCGTGCTTGCGGCCATGGGCCAGATTCCGCGGGAAGAGTTCGTTCCGGCGGATTCGCGTCTACTGGCGTATGCGGATGAACCGATCGGCATCGGCTACCGGCAAACCATCTCGCAACCCTATATGACTGCCCTTATGGCGGAGCGGCTCGAACTCCAGGGTTGGGAGAGAGTGCTGGATGTGGGCACGGGATCGGGCTACGCGGCGGCGGTGCTGGGCGCGCTCGCGGCGCGGGTTGTCTCGATTGAGTTGATTCCCGGCCTAGCCGCTATCGCTCGGGACAATCTCGCGCGCACCGGACACGGCTACAACGTCAGTATCGTTGCCGGCGATGGGTCGCTCGGCTACCCACCCGAAGCTCCCTACGACGGTATCTCAGTCGCCGCGGCCGCGCGCCAAGTGCCGCAAACCCTCGTCGATCAATTGAACGACCCGGGCCGGCTTGTCATCCCCATCGGCGACCAAGACGATCAGGAACTGCGAGTGCTGCTGAAGCAGAATGGGAAAATCCGATCCAGCATAGCTACGCTCTGCAGGTTCGTTCCCCTGCGTGGGGGCGAGAGCCGGCAGTGATCCGCTAGCAGCCCCTCAGAATATTTTATCCGGGTATTATTGACAACCAGAATTTTATCCGGGTATATTTAATCCATGGGGTACACGGCATTTGAAGGCCTTCGGAAGGTTTCCTCCGGCAGTCCCGAAGAAGTTGCCGGCTTTCTGAAGAATCGGCCGCAAGGCGCGGTCCTGGTTTTCGACGATGCAACGGGCAGGCAAATCGACTTCCCCTTCCCTGACGCTGACGGAAAACGAGATCCAATCGCTGAGGGAAAGGGCGCCGAGGCGCGCGGGCGCGGGCGGCCGCGGTTGGGAG
>DATBID010000127.1:0-4912 GCA_036557125.1 Bryobacteraceae bacterium
CGTAGGTTTCGTATCGCCAGTGATTCAGATCGCCGCGCGCCGGACCGAGGCCTACGCGCTCGCCGTTGAGGTAAAGGATGTAACGGTTATCGGCGGTTACCTGGATTGGAAAAGATGCGGGAATTCGAGAGACCTCAAAGCTCCGCCGAAAATGATAAACGCCATAGGCGAAGGGCGGAGAATCCGGAACCGCGATCCACTGCGCCGTCCACATCTGCTGAGCCAACGCCGCCAACGGCGAAAGAACCAGAGATCCTGCCAGACATGCCAGCGGAGCGAAGCGTCCCCTCATGCCGATCTTTCTCATTGCGCAGCCGACCCCGTCCCTTACATTACGCCGCTCTTGGTGAACTGCAGCCGACTTTATCCGAGAATAACGTTAGTCCAAACGTAAACCGCTTCCTTTTCAACATATGGCGGAGGCTTCACGCAAAGATAAGACACTAGCGACCAAATCGTTTACCGGTAAAGGAATGGAGGTGCGCGGCGGGCAATTCGACAAATAGTGATAAAATTCCGGTGCCATACTGTGGAAATGGGGATCGTAAGCGAAGCGACCGCGAAACAACAGCTAGCCCCGGACGCAGTCCGTACGCAGGTGAATCGTGTCCTCTCCCACTCGCTCTTTAATCAGAGCAGAAGGTATGCGCAGTTCCTGCGCCATGTCACCGAGCTGGCACTGGCAAATCATGGCAGAGCCGTCACGGAAAGGGATCTGGGGGTCGAGATTTTCTCCCGGTCTCCGAATTACGATACCGACGCCGATCCGATTGTCCGCGTAACCGCCAGCGAGATCCGCAAACGGCTCGCCAGGTATTATGCGGACCCGGAGCACGCGGGGGAAATCCGCATCGCCCTGCTGAAAGGCTCGTATCTAGCAGATTTTCAGTTGGCTCCGCCCCAGCCTGCTACGGAAATCGTAATCCCGTCCGACACAGCAGCCTCCCAGCCAAAACCGGGTCCGGCTCATCTCGATCGTACGCTCCGCTTCTATTTGGGTTTGGGAGCTGCATTGTGTGCTCTGAGTGCGCTCCTTTGGAATCTTCAAAGTGCGCCTTCCGCCCTCTCTCTTTTTTGGCGGCCGTTGATGAACACGCCCGGTGCTGTCCTGATTTCTTATGCGGATCTCTCAGCGGAGAATCTCCATGTGGCGGGAGTCGCGAATCCTGAATTCACTTGGACAGATCCTCTTACAGCCGTACCCTATCCCCTCGGAATCGGCTGGAGCAGGCTGGCGGAAGACTTGGTCTTTGCCCAGGATTTGACAAGCGTCAGCCGGATTGCTGAGTTCGTCGGCAGCAAAGAGAAACACGCGCTCTTCAGGGGCGCCCACGCGCTGATGATCAGTGACTTGCGCGACACGCCGGCGATTTTCCTGGGCGGATTCAACAACCAATGGACTGCGCGATTACTGCCGCAGGTTCGGTTTTCTTTCAGCGGGAAAGGGAACCTTCGGTTCATTCGCGACAGCAAGAACCCGGGCAGCACCGATTGGAGTTTCGATTCCGAAGTACGGCCGAGGGCGAAGGACTTGATCATTGTAAGCCGTGTTTCCGACTCGCCAACCGGCCAGCCTGCCGTTTTCGCAGGCGGATTCAGCAACTGGGGAACGGAGGCGGCCGTTGCTTTCCTTACCAACACTCAGCACATGCAGGCCGCCTTTTCGCATGCTCCCAAGCATTGGGAATCCAAGAATCTGCAGTTGGTACTCGAGACAACCGTGGTTGGGGGCCGGTCAGGAGTCCCTCGGGTGCTAGCCACTCATTTCTGGTAAACATCTCGAATTCCTTACGCCCTTTACAGAGTCCTGCCCAGAAAGTGTTCAGATCTCTCTCCGTCAATGAATGAGCTTGCCCGGGACCTCCTCGATGTACTCGGCGAGCTTCTGCTGGGCCTCGTGCTTTGGCATTGTGGCGGGCCCCAACGTCTTCTCCTTCTTCTTACGGACCGGTCTGCCGAAAGAAGCAGGCGAGGAGAAGAAGCGCATTGATCGGTAGGGGGGCAGTGCCGTGGGAAGGTGGGTGGCTGCGTTCTTCGCCATGCCCGCAGTATGGACGCGAAGAAATCCCGCAGCAACTTTGGAACTGGGTGGGCAGTTGGGTGGGCTGTTTGGCGGTCTGCTGCGTCTAAATTATTGAGGGATTTGGTCGGGGCGAGTGGATTCGAACCACCGACCTCCTGGTCCCGAACCAGGCGCTCTAGCCAGGCTGAGCCACGCCCCGACACCATACGCCAACCTCTAAAGCCTTGTTGGACCCCGCTCTGCGCGGAGCACATTCGCGGTTGACGTGTGCCCTCAGTATAGCATTCCGGCACCGCCGGAAAATCCACTCTGCCCGCGGTGGATCAGGCCAAACCCTTCCCAACCAAACTCGAATAGCGCAGTCCTGGTACTTTTCGCAGTGCTTCAGGACTAGCCCGCTGGGACGATCCATGCAAATAATGCAAAGGATCTAATTATGCGGTATGAAACCCTTCAGTTGAGCTGCGAATGCGGGCAGCACACGACGCGGATTCGCGAGGTGGGATTCACAGCGGATCATCAACTCGTGCTCCACTGGCGCTGCCTGGCCTGCAAGAAGTACGTGTATGTGGTCAAGTCGCTGTCGGACTGCTGGCGCGACTGCCCGCAGCAGGAGGAAGGGAAACAAATAACGCCTCATACAAAGGAATCCGTCCTGCGCGAAAACGATCTGCGTTTTTTGCGGTCTCTGGGAGTGACGCTCCCCGACGCCGTGGAGCCCTGATCCGGACCGGACGCCGGCTTACGCCAAAATATCGATGGTGTGCTGGCTCAGCTCGTCGCCGGCTTGGAGCGCTTTGAGATTGGCCATGAAATCTTCCTTGGCCACCGCGAGGTTCACGATTTCCTTCGTCAGATCGACCGTATCGCCCGAAGATCCGTTGGGAGCCACGCCGGCTTGGCTGATGCGCACTGCGGCTTGATCCACTTTGGCTTCGGCGCGGTTCAAACCTTCCAGAGCGACCGCCAGAATCTCCATACGGTGCTTATCGGCAGCCAAGCGGCGGTTTTTGGAGATTTTTTTTGCACACCTGTAAGTGCTTGCATTACAGCTACTTCTACCGCTACCATCGAAGTCGTGGCCGAAGCTGACCTGCTCCGCAGCCTTCCTTCCGTGCACGAGATCCTGGAGCGTCTCTCCCCCGTTCTCGCCCGTTATCCGCGGCCGCTGGTGGTGGCCGAGGTGCGGCGCGCCGTGGAGACTGCGCGCCAGGAACTGCGCTCCGGCGCCGCGCCCGGTCCTCCCATTGAAATCCGTGTCGAGCAGGCCTTGACGCGGCTGGAGCGGAACTCGCTGCGCCGGGTCATCAACGCGACCGGGGTCGTGCTGCACACGAATCTGGGGCGCGCGCCACTGGGACCAACCGCCGTCCTGCCGGGGTATTGTAATTTGGAATACGAGCTGGCCTCCGGACGCCGCGGCAAACGCGACAGCCACATCGCACCGCTGCTCGAACGCCTGCTGGGCACGCCGGCGATCGCGGTGAACAATAACGCCGCCGCGCTCTATCTGGGCCTGCACGAGTTGGCCGCCGGAGGCGAAGTGATCGTTTCCCGCGGCGAGTTGATTGAAATCGGCGACGGTTTCCGCATCCCCGATATCATGGCGCGCTCGGGTGCGATGGTACGCGAAGTCGGCACCACCAACCGCACACGGATCGAAGATTATCGCGAGGCGCTCAACGAACGCACGCGTCTGCTGCTGCGCGTGCATCCCAGCAATTTCCGGATGGAGGGCTTTACCGCGCGGCCCGAGCTGCGCGAGTTGGCGGCACTCGGCCGCGAGCACGGCATTCCCGTCTACGAAGACCTCGGCAGCGGCTGCATGGTCGATCTGCGCCCGTATGGCATCGACGAGCCTCTGGTCGCCGACAGCCTCGACGCCGGCGCCGACCTGGTTTCCTTCAGTGGCGACAAATTGCTCGGCGGACCGCAAGCCGGCATCCTGGCCGGCAAGCCGGAGCTGGTGACGCGGCTGCGCCGGAATCCGATGTTCCGCGCGCTACGCCTCGACAAAATGGTGTATCAAGCGCTGGAAGCCGCGCTGCGCAGCCTCCTGTTCGAACGCTGGGATCAGCTGCCGGCGCTGGCGATGATTCGTCAATCGGCGCAAGAAATTCGCGCGCGGGCCGAGCGATTCCTCAAGCGCGCGGAGATCGCGGCCTCGCTGCGAGACGGCTTTTCCGTAATCGGCGGCGGCGCCACGCCGGAGCAATCAATCGCGACGTGCCTGATCGCCGTGCGCACACCCGACGTAGTGGATACGGAACGGCGCTTGCGAACGGGCGACCCGCCCGTGGTGGCACGCATTGAAGACGATCAGATCCTCATCGATTTGCGGACCGTGCTGCCGGCGGAAGAAGAAGAGCTCGCCGCCGCCGTGCGCGCGGCTTATGCGCGTTCCTGATACGTTCCTTCGGCGGTATTCACGCGAATCTTTTCGCCCTCGGTGATGAAGGGCGGAACCTGCACGACGAGTCCGGTCTCGAGCTTGGCTGGCTTGGTGACGTTGGAAACCGTGGCGCCTTTCAGGCCGGGCTCGGTTTCCACCACCAGCAGATCCACGGTCGCCGGCAACTCCACGCTGATCGGCTTGCCTTCGTAGAACTCCACGGTCACTTTCAGTTGCGGAATCAGGTACTGCGTCGATTCGCCCAGAATGTCTTTCGTAAGGTGCATCTGCTCGAAACTTTCGGTGTTCATGAAGTAGAAGTACTCGCCGTCGTCGTAGAGATATTCCATCTCGTGCTCTTCGAGAGCCGCTTTTTCCACGCGGTCTTCCGAAGAGAAACGGTGTTCGATCATGGTGCCCGAACTCAGCTTGCGCATCTTTACCTGCACGAAGCCGCGAAGGTTGCCCGGCGTGCGGTGCTCCATCTTGAAGATGGA
>DATBID010000128.1:0-4689 GCA_036557125.1 Bryobacteraceae bacterium
GACCACACCATCGTTCGGTAATGTAGGCGCGTTCGGCAAACCGTAGGGCTTCGCCACTTCGTAGTGCGCGTCAAGGAACAGCCCGCTGCCGAGAAACGCAGGCATTTGTCCCAGTCGATGGAGATATCCACCACGGAAGTAGAAGTACTGGCTCGTCAAAAATTGATTCAGGCCGTACGCTGCCAGACGGGACGGACCGCCGAGTGAGAACAGCGGCAGACCACCTGGATGCTGTCCGAATGTTGTGCCCCCTGCCGCTATGAAATATAGGGATGCGGGATCGCTCACCTGGTGAAAGGCATTGAAGGTCATCTCCGCCGAAGGAAATCCGGTTGTGGCGCCGGGATAGGCATCCATCCAGCCTCCATTGAAGAGTAATGCCGCGCCATGCCGGGGAATGATGGGATTGTCCAGCCGGTCCATGGCATAGCTTAACCGACTGAATCCCGTTCTGCCCGACACCGACGGGAGAAGCGGACTTCCGACCCAACGACTCGCCTGTAAGTAGCCCGCCTGATAGCCTACCCGCAACTCACTGAAGCGGTCGAAGGCATATCCGAGGTCGAGACCACCGCTCACGCGGTCCAGCTTGTATTCGGCGAGGAACGTGTTGTCGACGTAAAGATTCAGGGGAGCTCTGCTGGCTTGGAATTCCGGCGCGACAAACCAGCGGCTGGTGGCAGTCAAGGGATGATAATATTCGGTACCGATCAGATAAGTTGAGCCGATTGAGAAGTCCGTTCGCAACTCGGAGCGATAACCTCCGACATCCAGAAAAGTCAGGCGGGCCCCGAAGGTGAATTGAACGTTATTGGGATCCGACCCGTCGACGGTAAAGCCGGGCTTAATCCATGGCGGAGAGTAGTCTTTTTCTTCGGCGCTGATCAGCAGTCCCTGCTGGCCGCCGCGGTCCATCAAGCTGTAACTCAGGCTGTTAAAGCGCCCTAAGCCCACCTGCCGGGTCAGCTTATCTTGGATGCCGGATGTATTGACAGGCTCGTTGACAAAGGAATCCATTTGCTCCTGAATATCGTTGGCGAGATTCGGGCTGGTGCCCTGAACCTGGACGAATTGGGGCGAGGAGACAGGCTTAGCTACACGGGATTGGCGCTGCGCCAGATATTGCTTCCACTCGTCGTCACTGAGGCTCAAACGCTTCAGCAGAGACGCTCGCTCATTCGCAGCAGCGTAACCTTTGGGAATAATCTCCTGGACACGCGAAAAGTCCAGCGTGCTGAAACCGGGCAAATTGACCGTGATCAAAATATCGGCCTGCTCCATGCCTCGCAGTTCGTTCGCGTCAATCATCACGTCGGTGGATCCCCCGGCGACCTGGAACAGGGACCGTAAGTTTTGTGGCGCAACCGGGCCGGTGGTCAAATGAACTCCAATGACAATATCCGCTCCCATTTGCCGGGCAACGTCGGTAGGAAGGTTGTTGAGTAAGCCTCCATCGGCCAGAATCTTTCCGTCTTCTCTGACGGGCGAAAAAACTCCCGGGATAGACATGGTGGCGCGAAGGGCATCGGGGAGCGAGCCATCGCGAAAGACCACGGCCTTCCCGGACACCAGGTCGGTTGCAACGCAACGGAACGGTATGGGAAACGTATCGAAACTTCTTCCGTCGGAGTATGGGAGGACATTGCGGTCAATAATGAACCGCACCGCCTGTCCCGAATTGAGCCCTCCGGGAGGCTGTAACCCGTTTTTCAGCCCTAATTCCAACGCGTTCGGAAATGCCCGGAGGTCTTCCTTTCTCCGGAAGGCCAGATCCGGGTACGGAGTTGCACCCGAGAGCACACTGTCCCAATCGACATCCTTCACGATGCGCTGGATTTCGGCCGGACTGTGGCCGGTTGCGTATAGCCCACCTACCAGGCCGCCCATGCTGGTCCCGGCGATGTAATCGACCGGTATGTGATGATCTTCCAACCACTGCAGGACGCCGATATGCGCGAGGCCTTTGGCTCCGCCTCCCTGCAGTGCAACCGCGATTTTGGGACGTGGGCCCGGCTGCTGGGGCCAGAGCGAGGCGGAAGGAATTAGCATGCAAAATAAGAAGCAAAAAAGTCTCATCATTGTTCTAAGTCCAAATGATACTCGCGCGATTCATTTTACCGATGGTCTTAATTTCCCTTCGAGCAGACGCGCAAGAGTCCCCGGTCCGAAAGGCGGTCATCACATTGGAGAACTACCTGAATATGGCCGGCTCCCAAACCGCGAAGGACTTCCGGCCCTTGACACAGGACGAAAGAACCGCCCTTTATCTGCGAAGTTTGATTAACCCGTGGGGTTTTGCAAAGGCGGCAGCATCGGGCGCGATCGATCAGGGAAATGACAAACCCGAAGAATGGGGACAGGGATGGGGGCCTTACGGACAGCGGGTCGCAAATATTGAGGGGCAATATGTGACCCAGAAGACCGTCACATACTTATTCTCTTCGGCATTGCACGAAGACACCCGGTATTTCGGCTCCGGCAGGCCTGGCTTTTGGCCGCGATTAGAGTATGCAGTGGCCAGCTCTGTTCTGGCGCGGCACGATAACGGGAAACTGTATGTTTCGGTTTCGCAACTGGGCGGCGTGGCGGCAGGCGCTTTCGTTGCGCGGCTGTGGCTGCCGCCGAGTCAAAGCAGCGCAAGCGATGCGGCGGCCAGTTTCGGCATTACCATGGGCAGCAACGCCGCAGTTTCGGTTGTAAAAGAGTTCCTCCCGGACCTCCTCCACCGAGCGGCGCGCCGGAATGCCAATAAGAGCGGGGGGTCGAGCCCTTGACGCGGAGCCTACCTGCGGGAGGCGCACACTTACTGGGTTAGCTTTTTGTAATCTGAGTTCGTTACCTTAACCTCGATCTTCTTCCCTGTCGCATCTAATACGCTCTGTTGGGCGTAGTTCGTTCCGTCAGGTAGTCGCGCGAAGTTTACGGCCAGCTTCACCGGATCGTCCTTTGGATTATCGAGATAGGAATCGACATTGTAGCTGGCGATTGCCTTGGCGGTGGTGTCGAATCCGATTGTCACGGAATCACCCTGCTTCAAATAATTCTTTATGGTGATGGTGCTCACAGGCTGAGCAGGGGTGAGTGCAAGGTTGCCAGCCGCCTGAGCGGCTTGAATCTTCTGTGGATCAGGGGGAACGTATTCATGAACCAGCGCCGCCACGCGCTGCATGTAATCCTTCATTTCGCCGACTTTTTTCTCAACGATTTCCTCTTTAAGCCGGCCCCCGCGCCGCCCGCCTCGTCCGCTTGATTCCTGTGGCGCTTGAGGTTCGCCTACCCCCTGCATCGGAGTCTTTTGCACTTTACCGTCGGGCCCATACTGGCATTGCTTCTGCTCTTGCTTCTTTACCTCGCCCTTTAGACTGATTTGGGTGGTCTCCGTCCAGGTATATTGCTTCAGCGCAGCCCGATTCTTCGCCAGCGACTGCTTTAGCGCCGCTATTCTTTCCTGCTTTGCCGCGGAAGTATCAGGTTGTTGCGCAAGCGACGTTCCGACAAACACGGTTGCCAAGCTCATAGCAATACTTTGGAAGCGCATATAAACTCCATGGCTGGAACACCAGCTCAGGTCTTGATACCGTCACCCGAATGATCGGTGTAATTTATTTGGAGCAGCATTAATTCCGCACACAATAGTGCTTGCGCCTGACACCCTCCGCGTGTATACTTCCAGCCAGTAGTTATCCATTAGTGACAATTACGTGTGCCCCGACGAAAGGAGAAGCATAGATGTCCTGGCTCGCATGGATCATCCTTGGTCTGATTGCCGGCTTCATCGGCAGCAAAATCGTCAATAAAAAAGGGGAAGGGATCTTCCTTGACATTATCCTGGGTATCATAGGCGCAATTGTGGGCGGCTACATTTTTAGCCTGTTCGGCAGCTCAGGAGTAACCGGTCTTAATCTCTACAGCCTGATTGTGGCCGTAATTGGAGCGATTGTCGTCTTACTGATTTATCACGCAGTCAGAAGGTCTGCATAGAGGTTCCGGGCTCCCGTCCCATCTCAGCGCCGGAACCGCCCTCCGCCAAAACGTTGAAAGCTTTGGAATCGCTGGGTCTGGAACGCACCGCGCTGACGTGCCCGGTCGGCATTGTTGAGTCCTTGCCAAGTGCCGGGTTGAATCGATTCCCGGTTAGGCCTGTTCTGCCTGGCCGTATCAAATCTCTGCTGAGCCTGCTGTTTCGCGGCCGAGGTATCCACTGAGTTCCAATTCCCATTGTTGTACTTACTCCAGTTTCCGCTTGAGTCTTTTCGATAAATGTTTCCGTCATTTCCGGCGTAAGTGTAGTTGTTAGTTCTCGCGATTGTGCCGTTTGCGCCATGAAAGCCGGCCCCCTGTCCCCCCGAACCCTGATAGCCGAATGCCGTGCCGCGGGCGGTGGTCACGTGGCCGGTTTGAACCCATTGATCGCCGCGCGATGCCACCGAGTGACCCCACTGACCGTAGGCGTTATGACCTTGCGAAGTGGCGCCATAGCCGCCGGTCCATGGATTGTACGCGCTGGCGACGCTCCTGCCTCCATACCAGCCCTGCACGCTTGCGGCGCGTCCGTATCTTCCGGTAGCCGGGTTATACCAAGCGGCACCGCCTGCCGCACCGTAGGGTCCATATACGGCGCGGCCGCCGGCGAAACCGCCGCTCCAGGGATTGTAGACGTAACCTGCGCCATAAGTGGCGGGCCAAGGA
>DATBID010000129.1:0-11006 GCA_036557125.1 Bryobacteraceae bacterium
GGCGTTTCGGCTTGCGCCGGAAGCGGCGGTCTCCACCACGTTTCAGGGTTACACCGTGTACAAGCCGGGCTTCTGGAGCCAGGGGCCGACGATGATCGAGACGCTGAATATCCTGGAAGGGTTTGATCTGCCGTCGATGCGGCTGAACTCGGCGGAATATATTCACACTCTGGTGGAGGCTTTAAAGCTCGCCTATGCCGATCGCGACACGTATTACGGGGATCCGAAATTCGTGCACATTCCGGCGGAACGGCTGCTTTCGAAAGAGTACGGAGCCGAGCGGCGCAAGCTGATCACGGGGCAGGCGTCTCATGAGTTTGTTCCAGGACAGATTGGGCCGCATCCGCCGCAGCATCCATCGCACGTGCAGACCGCCTTTCACAAAATCGATGATGCATTAGCGGCGAAGGATACCACCTGTATCGACGCGATCGACAAAACCGGCGTGGCTTTTTCGGCAACTCCCTCGGGCGCGTGGATGCCGTCGTACATTGCGGGGGATACGGGCATTGCCTTGACGCAGCGGGCGCAGAGTTTTCTGCTGATTCCGGGGCATCCAAACGAGCTGGCGCCCGGAAAGCGACCGCGCGTAACGCTCAGCCCCACTCTCGCCACTCGGCCGGATGGCACGGTGATCGCGCTTTCGACGCCCGGCGGCGATAACCAGGAGCAGGCGCTGATCCAGGTGTTTCTGAATGCCATCGATTTCGGCTTGAACGCGGAGTACGCCGTGGAGATGCCGCGCTTCCAGACGCGCCACCTCGTATCCAGCTTCGATAACCACGCTATGAGCCCGGGCGACCTGCTGCTGGACGAGCGCACGCCCGCGGCGGTAGTAACCGACTTGCAGAAGCGGAACCATCACATCGAAATGCGGCCGCCGTATGACAGCGGGGCAGCGCCGGCAATTATCCGGCTGAATCCGAGCGGAATGATTGAAGCCGGTTCCGATCCGTTTTACTATCGGGCCGCGAGGGCGTGGTAGGTCCGCTTTTCGATCAGCACGACGAAGGGCCGCGATTCGATCGTGAAGGGCTGGCGGTCCGGCTACGAACGCTTGCCGCGGAAGGCATCCACATCGGCACGAGTTCCTGGAAGTACGAAGGCTGGATCGGCCAGGTATACTCGCGCGAGCGGTATCTGACGCGTGGCCGCTTTTCGCGGCAGCGGTTTGAGGCCGAGTGCTTGCGCGAATACGCGGAGACGTTCCCCGCGGTCTGCGGAGATTTCGCGTTCTACCAGTTCCCTGGCGGACAATTCTGGCGCAAGCTGTTTACGAGCACACCGCCGGGATTCCAGTTCGCCTTCAAGGCACCGGAACAGATTACTTGCAACGTGTTTCCGTCGCATGAGCGCTACGGCCCACAGGCCGGCAAACAGAATCCGGACTTTCTCAATAGCGGCATGCTGGAAGAGATGTTTCTGCGGCCGCTCTCGCCGTACCGCGAAAAAACGGCTCTGCTGATCTTCGAATTCGGGACCTTTGCGCGGCGCAACTTCGAAAATGTGGCCGCGTTTCTGGAAAGGCTGGATCCGTTTCTGGCCTCCCTGCCGGCACAGTTCCGCTATGCCGTCGAGATCCGTAACCCGGAATTTCTGGAACCGGTCTACTTCGATCGCCTGCGGGCCCGGAAGGTGGCGCACGTGTATAACGCGTGGTCGCGCATGCCGGAGTTGAGATACCAGTTGCGGGTTCCCGGTTCAGAGACTGCGCCGTTTCTGGTGTGCCGCGCACTGCTCCGATTCGGCCGGCCGTACGAAGAAGCGGTAAAGCGGTTTTCTCCATATCGGGAGATTCAGGACCCGAATCCGGAAGCGCGCGAGTCCATGCGGGTGCTGATCGGGCGGGCGCGAGAAGACCGCAAGATGCTGTTTTTGTTTGTGAATAATCGCCTAGAGGGCAACGCGCCGCTGACCATTCTGTCGGTAACAGATTGAAAAAAGCCGGCGGGCGCGTGCGGTACGCTGGTCCTATATATGCGGTTGATGATTGCGTTGGCAGCCCTGGCCGCTTGCGCCTGCGGGCCGGTTACTCAGGCTGGGGGCATCCCGGAATACGGGTACGAAGTGGTTCACACCTACCCACATGATCCGCAGGCGTATACCCAAGGCCTCTTTTATTTGAACGGATTCCTCTATGAAAGCACCGGGCTGAACGGCCAATCGTCGATCCGCAAAGAGCGCCTGGAAACGGCCGAGATTCTCCAGCGCCGCGACATCCCCGAGCAATACTTCGGAGAGGGCATTATCAACTGGAAGGACCGGCTGATCGAGATCACCTGGAGAACCCAAGTGGGATTCGTTTATGACCTGGCCAGTTTCGCGCCGAAGAGCCAATTTTCGTATCCGGGGGAAGGCTGGGGCCTCACGCAGGATGGCAAGCGGATCATCATGAGCGATGGCACCGCGGAGCTGCGGTTCTGGGACCCGGAAACGCTGCGTGAAACCGCGCGGGTGCGCGTTACCGCCGATGGCGTGCCCGTAGACCAACTGAATGAACTCGAATGGGTGAAAGGTGAAGTTTACGCCAATGTGTATCAGACGGACCGCATCGCGCGCATCGATCCGGGGTCGGGTAGGATTGTCGGCTGGATTGATCTGACCGGCATCCTGAGCCCGGCTGACCGCGTGCGGCAGGTGGATGTGCTGAACGGAATTGCCTATGACGCGGCCACGAACCGCTTGTTTGTGACCGGGAAATGGTGGCCGAAGCTGTTTGAGATCAAGCTGGTGAAGAAGCAGTGAGGCAGGCTACACTGTGGTAGGAACCGCTGGATTCATGAACCCAAACGTACTCACGGCAGCCATCAGCGCCGGAGCCGCTGTGCTCACTGCAATCGTCGCGCTCATTGTCAATTACCGCGGTTTCGCCATACTCGACAGCCGTATCAGCGACATCAACACCAATCTGGGGCGGCGGATCGACGATACCAACATCAGCTTGAACAGGCGCATCGATGACCTCAACGGCAACCTGAACAGGCGCATTGACGACCTGGATGCCAACCTGAACAAGCGCATTGACCACTTGGATTCCAACCTGAACAAGCGCATTGACTACCTGGATGCCCGTCTCGGAACCATCGAATCCGACCTGAAGAACTTCTTCCAGGTCTAAGCCGACTTCGACAAGCGCCTCGGCCGCATCGAAGACAAGCTCGGTATTCCTTCCCACTAACTGCTCTCACCGCCGGACATAAATAATCGAACCCGCCGTGCGGCCCGCTTCGCGATATTGATCGAGCCAAGCGCGCAGTTCCGGATAGCGCGTCATCGCCAGGCGCGGGTTGTACAAACTCAGGCCATCGATGATAAATGCCGGACTTGTTTCTACCAATTCCGTCCTATGCGCACGCGCGGCTTCAGCTTCGAGCGGCGTCGCTTCGGTCAGATGGCGATCGGCGGGAACGCTGGTCAGCGGTTGGGAGTCGAGGAACCGGCTGGCCGCCGGCATTCTCGTGTACACGTACAATTCTGGACGGTAGCCCCAAACGAATAGTGTGTCTCCAGGGTGAGCCATCGCGCGCGTGAGCGCGGCCGCATTCCGGCTGTCGCGGTCCATGAGCGTGTCGGACCATTGGGTGCCACCGGCCGCCAGCCACACATACCGCGGCCCGAAGCGCGTGGCTGGTATCAGCAGCAATAGCGCCACGATCTCGCGCTTGCGACCGAGCAGCGCAAATCCGCGCGCCGCCATCAGCACTACAGGCGCCAGCAGCAGAAAATAGTAGCGAGGGAAGAAGCGTAGCCCGGCAATCACGCCCATCAGGCACAACGCGCACCACAGGACCCAACGTATTCTGCCGCTTTTTCCGGAACGCGTCAGGTACCACGCCGCGGCCGCCACTGCCGCGATATGGAATCCGGCCCAGTTTGCGGTTCGCACAACGCCATTCAGAATCGGATGCGCGGTCAGTGGCACGCTCGCATACAGCGTTCCCCATTTCCAAACCTCTTCCCAATATGCGGGGAGCGCGCCGGCAGTCCAAAGCCAGGTGGTGACCAGGATCCCCATGGCTGCAAAACCAGCGGCCAGCAGCGGAATGCCCATGGGATTCCACAACGCGCACGCCGCAAGCACGAAGACTCCCTTAGGACTGATCCAAAACGCCACTGCTGCCAGAACGCCGCTCCATAGCGGTTTGCGCATCCACGCAAGCCAAACCGCAGCCAGGTGCGGCGCAAGCATCAGCAAGTCCGATGCCACCGGAATCACGGCTGAAGGCAAATCAAAGATCAGGAAAAAACCGAGAAGTCCAGCGGCCCAATATCCTTCGATCGGCGACCACAAATCGCGCGCGAAGCGATACGCGATCCAGCAAGCGAGCAACCCATACAGCGCACCCAGCAGCCGTACCGGCCAGCCCGGGTGCGCGCCGATCGCAAGGTATGCAGCGGGCAGAAGCGGCGGCTTATCAAACCAGATATCCCGATACAGGGTCCGTCCCGTTTGCATCCCGAACGCGGAAGCCATCGGCAACGTTTCTTCGGCCCAGAGAATCTGCATGTGGCATAAGCGCGCCGCCAGCAGCAGCACAAATAAAACCGGAAAAAACAGCCGCGGGTTGAATCGCATGGTCGAAACGATTATAGTAGGCAAAGAAAAAGCGAATAAGACAACATCTCAAACCTCTCGACGAACGGCCGAAAGAATCATTATGGAGGACGTCCAGCAGCAGTTGGCGGCATTGCGCAGGCGCATCGCCAGTATCGATCGGAAATACGGGCGTAAATCCGCGCGGTCCGCCGCCAATCCTGCTGTTCCCATCGTCCCGCGCCATTCCGGACGCTTCGTCGAAGAGTTGCTTGCGGGCGAAGTCGTGCGTACGGCTCACGGCGAACATTTCGAGACAGAGAGATTCTGGGAACCGCACCGCCGCCACGGAAGTTTGGGAGTTGGCGATCTGGCCTTGCTGCCAGACGATCTCTTGTCCGCCCTTTCGGAGGGCGCAATCGCCGCCGCGCCTCCCAAATCCTGGGCGTTCCTGGATACCGAAACTACCGGTCTCGGCGGCGCCTACGCATTTCTGATCGGCATTGGGTCGATTGATTCCGGCGGCTTCCGCTTGCGGCAATTCTTCTTGCGCGACGAGAGCGAGGAGGCCTCGGCGTTGGCTCGCGTGGCGGAGCACCTTTCCCGCTTCGATGTCGTCATTACCTATAACGGCAAGGCCTATGACCAGCCGCTGCTCGAAAACCGCTTTCGCGCCGTGCGCATTTCTTGCGGGCCGTTCCGGCGCCTGCGCCATCTTGACCTTCTGTTCGGCGCACGGCGTCTTTGGAAGTTGCGTCTTTCGAGTTGCCGCCTGGTGGATCTCGAATACCGCATTCTGGGTGTGGAGCGGGAAGGCGATTTGCCCGGCGCGATGATTCCCTACTACTATTTCGACTTTCTGCGGACCAGACAGGCAGTGCGCCTGGTGCCCATCTTTCACCACAATGCAATGGATATCCTGTCGCTCGCTTGTCTGACTGCAGTTGTCTCGGCTGCCTTCCGATCTCCGGAAGAGGCGGTGTTCCGGCACGGAGCGGATCTCATCGGACTGGCCCGCTGGCTGCTTCAGGCCGGCAGGCCCGGTGACGCCGTATCTATGTTTCGCCGCGCCGTCGATCTGGGGCTGCCCGACGAATTGCTTTTCCGGACTCTGTGGGATATCGCAGCCCTCGAAAAACGGCTCGGCCGCACGGATGGGGCGCGGGTAGCCTTCGAAGATTTGGCCGGCTCGCGAAATCCCTACCGCGCCCGAGCGCTCGAAGCCCTTGCCATTCACCATCAGCGACAACGCGACTTCCCAAAGGCGCTTGAAATGGTCCGCCTGGCGGTGGCGTGGTCCGATAATGCGGCGCACCTCGCCAGGCTCGCACACCGCGAACAGAAGCTCCAATCACGCCTTGCCAAAGTCCTCCCCAAAACAATGCGACTATAACTGTTTGATGCCATCGCCCCTCGATCGTGAGCTGGCCTATTACGAAGACCTCTACAGCGGCTTCGCCCAGAGCCATTTCGCCAAACCTGCCGTTACAGCCTTTCGCCGCTATCTGGCCGCTCGAATTGCAGCCAGAACCAGGCTTCGGCCTAACTGGCGTGTCCTCAGCCTGGGATGCGGTATTGGCGATACCGAACTTCTGATCGCTCCACAGGTTGCCGAGGTTGTGGGCGTGGATCTTTCACCCAAAGCCGTCGATCAGGCGGCTGCGGATGCGCGCTGCGCCGGCGTTTGCAATGTTCGCTTTTGCGCGGGCGATTGGCGAAGCGCTCTGGCCGCGAGCCGCCCTTTCGATCTCGTGCTGGGCATTTTTTTCCTCCACCATCTCACACACGCAGAGCTTTCCGCCTCGCCCATGGAACTGCTTACGGTCCTTCGTCCAGGCGGCCTTGTGTACGCTCTCGAACCCAGCGCGGACCGCCTGGCGGGACTGCTCGGAAAGCTGTTCGTTCCGCACCTGATGAAGCGCTACCAGACTGACGATGAACGCCAACTGAATGCGGCGCCTACGGCCGCACGGTTCACCCGCGCCGGCTACTCGGTCGAAACAGAATGGTTCGATTTTGTTTCCACCCCGCTGGCGGGTCTGCTTCCTTCCTGGCGGACCGGCTACACCGCTGCCCGCGCGATCGATCATGCGCTGGTACGGGTTCCCTGGTTGCGCCGGTGGAGCGCCAATTTCGAACTCATGGCCCAGGCGCCGACCGGGAACGCTTCCTAACGGTCGCGGCTCGGAAGGGCTGCGGTTGCACGGAAACCGTATTGTAGTTAGAGTCGTGTTTAACGATGTTCCTGCGTAGTACGCTTTGGGTCCTGCTGATTTCTGCGGTGTTGACCGCTCAGGATCATAGCAGCGGTGCAATCGCGCCTGAGTACCAGATCGGGGAAGGAGACATACTGCAGATTTCCGTCTGGGGCGAGCCTTCAGCTTCGGTTCCGAGCGTCGTGGTTCGCCCGGATGGCAAAATCTCCATGCCTTTGTTGAAGGATGTGCCCGTAGCCGGTCTGACTCCCACTCAGGTGGAAGCGCTCATCACCAATCGTCTGGCCGACATCATTAAGGCCGCCAATGTTACCGTGATAGTGGCCCAGATTAATAGCAAGAAGGTGTATCTGCTGGGCGCCGTGAAGAAAGAAGGGCCCATTTCCTACACCTACCGCATGACCGTAATCGAAGCGCTGAGCGAAGCCGGCGGCCTCACCGACTACGCCAAACGCAAGAAGATTTACGTCATGCGGGCGCAAAACGGAACACAAGTTCGCCTGCCGTTCGATTACGATGCCGTGGTCAAAGGCGAGCACATGGAAATGAACGTTGCACTCCTCCCCGGCGATACCGTTGTGGTGCCGCACTAAGATGGCGTTCGGCTCCCGCACTGCGCCCGCGGCCATTCCGCTGCTCAATCTTGAAGCGCAGCATCGGCCCATTCGCGAGGAGATTTTGGCGGCAGTGACGCGGGTGATCGATTCGCAGCAATTCATCCTCGGCGAAGAGGTGCGCAAACTGGAAGAGGAGATTGCCGAATACTGCGGCACAGCATACGCGATCGGCTGCGCTTCTGGTTCGGATGCGCTGTTTCTGGCGCTTCTCGCTCAGGGCATCGGCCCCGGAGACGAAGTTCTCACCACGCCCTACTCTTTCTTTGCCACGGCCGGCGAAATCTCACGCGCCGGCGCTATTCCCGTGTTCGCCGATGTCGATGAGCACACGTTCAATCTCGACGCGAACCGGATTGCCGATCGATTGGCTTCCAATCCCCGGATTCGCGCCATTCTGCCCGTGCACCTATTCGGCGGCTGCGCCGATATGGATACGATTTGCGAGTTGGCCGAAGCCCGCGGCATTCCCGTAGTCGAAGATGCCGCGCAAGCCATCGGCGCGGAATACAAAGGGCGGCGGGCCGGAAGCATCGGCCGCATAGGCTGCTTCAGTTTTTATCCGACTAAGAACCTGGGGGCGCTGGGCGATGGCGGCATTCTCACGACGAACGACCGGCAACTCGCCGAGCGGCTGCGGGCACTGCGGGTTCACGGCAGCATCAATAAGTACGTGCACAGGTGGATCGGCGTCAACTCCCGCCTGGATGCGTTGCAAGCGGCTGCGCTCCGCGTGAAGTTGCGCCATTTGGATGCCTGGTCGGAAGGACGCCAGCTTAATGCTGAGCGATATCGCGAGCGGCTGGCGGGATCTTCGGTTACGTGCTCGCTTCCGGCCAGCTATCAGAGCCGGCATATTTATAACCAGTTCACCATCCGCCATGCGGATCGTGGCCCGCTACAGGCATATCTGAAAGAACACGGCATTGGCTCGGAAATCTACTATCCGCTTCCGCTGCACTTGCAGCCATGCTACGCCGGATTAGGCTATAACCGCGGCGATTTTCCCATTTCTGAAAAGCTGGCCGATGAAGCCCTATCTTTACCCATTCAAGGTGAGCTTTCACCGGAAGACATCGATTACGTTTGCGATGTTATCCTCGCCTATCCGCCGAATCGATCGAAATCGTGACCGGCCCTTCGTTAATCAGCCGCACTCGCATGGAGGCTTGAAATACTCCGCACTCTACCGGCGCCGGGCCGCGCTTGGCCGCTTCCAGAAAGTAGTTGTACAGCGCCTGAGCACGTTCCGGCGGCGCGGCGGCGTCAAAGCTCGGGCGCCTGCCTTTGCGGCAATCGGCATACAGCGTGAATTGGGAAATAATGAGCAGCGAACCGCCGACCTCCTGGATGTTCCGATTCATCTTCCCGTTTTCGTCGGAAAAGATTCGCAGCCCTAGCAATTTATCGAGCAGATAATCGGCGTCCTCTTCCGTGTCGCCTTTTCCGACTCCTAAGAAGACAACTAATCCCGCTGCTATTGAGCCGCTAATCGCCCCATCAACGGTGACCGATGCCTCGCTAACGCGCTGAATCACCAGCTTCACGAGCGGTCTCCTCCCAAGCGAATTCCCAGCCGAAACGGGCGGCTATTTCGAGCACCGGGCCTTCAGCGATGATTCGCCCCTCTTCGAAAAACACAGCTCTGGTACAAATCGCCGCCGCAAATGGGACATTGTGCGTCACCAGCAGTTTCGACTGCGGCAGCCGCGCCAGCAGTGCGGCCAAAGAGCGTTGTGCCGGCGGGTCGAGAAAGGTAGTCGGTTCGTCGAGGACCAGAATCTCCGGTTCCATGGCCAGTACTCCGGCAATGGCAGCGCGTTTCTTCTCCCCGGCGCTGAGATGATACGGCGCGCGGCCGGCCA
Source organism: Bryobacteraceae bacterium (assembly GCA_036557125.1). Classification (GTDB taxonomy): domain Bacteria; phylum Acidobacteriota; class Terriglobia; order Bryobacterales; family Bryobacteraceae; genus PSRJ01. The sequence goes on from DATBID010000129.1 coordinate 9,230, forward strand.
GCGCCCTGATCCCGACGGCGTCTAATGCCGCCACCGCGCGCGCGGCCGCCGCTTCCGGTTCGAGGCCCATCGTCCGCAAGCCGAACGCTACATCTTCCACCACCGTAGGCATGAACAACTGATCGTCGGAATCTTGAAACACCATTCCCACTTTCCTGCGAATGGCGGGGAGGTTTCGTTTTTCAGGTTTCATCCCGCAGACGTCAATCGTGCCGCTGCCCGAAAGGATGCCGTTCAGATGCAATACGAATGTCGTTTTGCCGCTGCCATTGGGACCGAGCAGCGCCACGCTCTCGCCGGCATCCAGACGGAAATCAACGCCGCGCAATGCCTCGGTTCCGTCCTCGTAATGGTAATGAAGACCGAAAACTTGAATGAGCGGAGGTCGATGGGTGGAACTCACAGCAGGCGCAGTCCCCACGGAACCGCCGAAGCCAAAACCAGAAACAGCGCGTCCGCGCTCCGGAAACGGCTCTTGTTCATCGCGGGAAACCGCCCCGCAAAGCCGCGCGCGAGCATCGCGCGGTGGATTCTCTCAGCGCGCACATAGGAGCGCGCGAACAAAACGGCCAGCGCTCCCGCCGCAGCCCGAAAGCGATCGGGGATACCGACGATGCCGCGCGCTGCGGTCGCCTGGCTCATACGCTGCGCTTCTTCAGAAAGCAGAAAGAGATAGCGATACAGGAACTGCGCCACCTGCAGCAGGAACGGCGGCGCGCCGAGAGTTTCCAACCCGCCGAGCAGCGATGGCGCCGGCGTAGTCGCCACCACCAGCAACACCGCTAGCGCAGAAAGATAGCTTTTGAAAGCAAGCAACAGGCCACGCTCCGCCTGCCCGCTCAGCCACAACACAGCAGCGAACGTGGCGGCGAACGGCAGCACCACGGCTGCCCGCCAAAGCGCACGCGCCACCGGCAGGCGCGCCCACGCGAAGCCGGCCATCAGGAACAGCAGCACCTCGCACGCAAACAGTGGTACCCGGCGCTGGGCGGTAGCCACCGCGATCAGCAATGCCGCCATAGCGACCAGCTTCGCTCTGGGGTCAAACCGGTGAACTGCGCTCGACCCGCGGGCCCATTGGTCCAGCACAACGTGCTGCAAGCTCAGATGCTCCTGTTGCGGACCACTGCGCGGCCCACGAGCACACAGGCCGCGTACACGAGCGCGATTCCAGCCAGCCCGGCTACGATTTTCCCCACCATGTCCGATGGCAAAAACGCCGCATGGTAGTTCGCCAGCGGCGTATGTAGCAAGGTGCGAATCCGCAAAGTGATGCCTGTCTGCTCGCCCAGCCGCGCAATCCCGTCGGGCGCGGTAGAAGCCAGCAGCACGCCCACAGTTCCCAGCAGCACCGCGGCCAAGCCGATTATCGCCAACACCTGTGATTGATTTACGAGCGAAACCCGCTCCAGCCGTGCGGCTTTGGGTTGAATCCGTTCCAACGCCTGCATCACAGCTACGGTAATCGCCCCTTCCAATATTGCGGAAACTGCGAAAAGGCCAATGGCGGTAATCAGAACCATGCCGCTCATTCTGATGCCGGAAACAGCTAATTCGGAAAGCGCCATGAGCGCGCTGGCGAGCACGGAGAGCGCAGCCCCGACGAACATCGCGGCCCTTCGCCGCCGACCGCGTCCCCAGAGCGCATAGGGCAGATATCCCACCGCGACTCCCACCAGCGCCATGTTCACGACGTTCGTCCCCAGCGCCAGAACACCGCCATCCTGGAAGACCAGTGCCTGAATCGCCAGGATAGCGGTCATCACCACACTGGCTG
>DATBID010000130.1:0-5093 GCA_036557125.1 Bryobacteraceae bacterium
ACGAATTCCTCCTGGGGCTTGGCGGTGGAACCTACCGGCTTACGCGTGGCAAAGATGCGGGCGAGCAAGCGCACGGCCTGGAAGAAATCGAATTCGTATCCAGAGGCGAATAAGGGGCCTTCTAAAGAAGGACTTGTTCGCCCGCCAGCGGGGGCCACTGTTTGAGCACTCCTTTCCTCGTTCTCGCGGTTACGCGGCTGAAGGAATTTACCGCGCTGTACATTCCCAGAAATCTTTGGAGCACGGATGCCAGCAGGAACACTCCGGCGCCGACATACTGATCTTCATCAAATTCCAGCGTCACATCAGTTCCGCGGCAGAATGTCACTCCGGTATCCGAGATGACGCGGCTGACACAGGAGCGGCTGTCCACAGAAGTGATTCCCGCGATCTGGCTGCGAATTACCGGATCGCCGGAGAAATCGTAGAGGCGAAGAATCTCCTGCAAGGCGGCACGGCCATCTTGAACGATCGAAAGATGGTTCAAGGAGAGATGGGAGATCAAGCGCCACTGGAGGCCGCGGCGCATGGGCGGCCGCGCGGTGGGGATGGGCTTGCGAACAAAACGGGCGCGCACCAGCGCGACTTTCTCGAGGTCCAGCTCGCCAAATTCATCTGACGCTGATAGACGCGCGGCCTGATCCCGGTTGGTGCAGGTGAGGCGAAGAGTGAGCATGTCGACGGGCGGGACCGACGGGTTGAAATCCAGATCCACCAGCGAGAGGTACACTTCTGTGCCATTGTCGTTTTTGCGGAGCGAAGGCCGGCGATGGGTGTACCAGTAATGGCGCTGGGCCTCATCGGAGCCGTGGCGCAAGGAATAGAACGGCTGAAAAATTTGCACCTCGTCCAGGTAATTTGCCGAAGCCACACGGTCCACCGAATAGACCTCTGTATGCGCCTGGCGGTGTTGGTCAGCGATGATGCGGTATTCGGTTTGAGTGTGGGACAGGCGGATGGGTTCGGCAATTCGCTCGAAGAGGTTGACGACGGGGGCGCAACCGAGCTGGAATGTATCCGGTCCCACGGCCTGCTCCAAGGCGATGAGCCGGTGGGGCTGGTCGGGCTGCTTCAAGAAAATGGAGATTTCGAATCGCGAACCGAAACCGCTCCTGGATACGCGATCGAGACCTTTCAGATCGACAAAGAAAAATTTTTCCGGGAAACTGAAATACTCCTGGAGGAGGCGGTATCCGAGGAAGCTGCGATCGGTGTAGGGCAGAATGCCTTCGGCAGAGGTGAAGCCGACCGGCTGGAGGCTGTTGGGGGGAAGCAATGCCGCCGGTGACCCTTCGCGAGCCGGCAGCGCGCGGATGGAAACACCCAGAGCGTTCAGGAAGAGGAACTCATATAGGGTGTGGACTGCGGCGCTTTCGCCATTGAGGTAGAAACGCAGGAAATCGAGTGGCAACTGTTCCAGACGAAGACCGGCGAGACATTCGCATTCGATGCGGACGGCGGCGGCGGCCTCCAGCGGAATACCAGGGCTCGCGAAACGATTGACCGGCGAAACGGAGGCGGTGACGATTCGCACGGGCCAGAGAGTGACGGGATAACAGGTGCGGAAGGAGCAAACGTTGCCATTATCCGGCCGGGTGTGAACGGAGGTTCCGGCGGGGACAAGGCTGGATTCGGGAGCGCTTTGGGAGGGATTGAGCTGGAATTGAACAATGGCTTGGGAAGGGATTGGCCTCAGGTAGTGAGGGTAGAGAACATCGAGGAAAGCCTCGGTAATTTCCGGAAATTCATCATCCAGTTTGTGATGAATTCTGCCTGCCAGCAGTGCGAAGGCTTCTATGAGGCGCTCGGCGTGGGGGTCTTCGCAGGTATCGGGTCCAAGGAGCAGGCGGCCCGCGACTTTAGGATACTTCTGGGCGAATTCACCGGCCATCTGGCGGATGAATTTCAATTCCCGCTCGTAATAGGGAAGGAGTTCGTCTCTCATGCTCCTCCCGAGACGACAAGGCGGCGGGAATCGCGGTGTACGGTGATGGGGAACAGGACCGGTTCCGCGGTTGGGGTTCGCAGGACAGCGGAAATTTGGAGACGCAAAGCCGGCGCTCGTGGATCGGGTTCTTCAATCGAGACGCTGACTCGCGCCAACCGGGGCTCAAACTGGCGAATGGCGCGCTCGATGGAGCGGCGGAGTTGCTCCTGCTCGGGACCACTCTTCAGGTTGTAGGAAGTGAAATCGATGATGCCGAAGGTGAGCAGCGAATTAGCCGCCTCTTGGTAACGGCGATCGAAATCCTCGGCGGCGCGACGGGTATTAAGGAGAGCGGTCAAATCGCGGGCGAGGGCGGATTGAAACTCACGCATCTGTTCCCAGGTGCTTTGGGGCGCCTCCTCGCGGGACTCGGGATCGAGATCGATCAAACGGTCGAAGAGCGAAAGAGCGGGATCTGGCTGCTGGAGCGGGGCGGCCATGGCGCTACCCTTCTCCGCAGCCGAGGGCTTGCCAAGGGTCTAGCCGGCAGAGGCGAGCATACAGCTTTGCGGCTTTTTCGCGATCGTCGGAATCGTCTCCCTGCTTGTAGACCTGGTAGAGGCGGGTCCACACGCTGGAAATCATTTCCGAGGATTCCCAGGATTCCAACTGGAACTTGTCGATCTGCTCGGCCAACTCTTCCAGGATGGAGCGGGCGAGGCGCGGACGCCGGCTGGCGAGGCAGGCCTCGGCCAATAACAGCCGGCGCTCGAAACGGGCACGGCCGGTGGTTTCTTTCAAGGAGAGCTGAACCATGCGAGCCAAGCCCTTGTCGACCTGGCCGGAACGCACGAGCATCTGGGCTTCCTCCCAGGAGCTACCGATCGTGCCTGCCGCCGCGGACGTTTCGGGCAACGAAAGCGGGAAACGCACGGTCAGCGGATTGTCCAAATCCAGCGCGCCATGGCCGGCCGGATTAGCGAGCGGGGCGCGAGCAGGCTCCTGGTCATGCTTCTTTTTGAGAATCCTCTCGACTTCGATACGGATGTCGGAGAAAGCGGCGCGGCAGGCGGAAAGGTCGGGCGCAGCATCGCCGAACTTCTCGTCTACGATCTTTTCAAGCTGTTTGAATTCCTGAAGAGTCTCATCGAATTGCGTACTGAACTCTTCGTAACTGGCTCGCGGAGTGGCTTTGATGGCGGCCTCGAACTGGTCAAGAGTAAGGCGCCCTTGCGCTACAGCGGCTTCATAAGCCTTCTTTTTGGTCTCATCAATTTCGCCATCGGCTTTGCGCCAACCAGCTTCCGAACCGACACGGCGGGCATCCACGAGATCGTTGAAGCTGTAGTCGGGTTCGCCATCGGCGCGAGCCGTGATGGGAAGAGCAGTGATGGCATCGACCAGCTTATTGTTGAGCCATTCGAAGGGGCCGGCCCGATCTTCCGGGCCATCTTCCATAGAAGGGTAGAGGCCATTGTCCCAGTAGCGGACCATTAATTCGCGAACAATGCGGAGGCCGGCCGAAAGACCGCGGAAGCCATCCAAGCGCATGTTGGCTTCCGTAAGCCAGAGGGCCAGTTGGAGGTCCTTGGAACGTTCCTTCAGTGCGGCGGCGGAAAGTTCACGGACGGTGCTCCAGTCCGCGGCTTTCGATTCTTTCTTTGCCCAGTGACCGGCTTCCAGGCCATCGTCCGCGCGCCGCGCTTCTTTGATCCGATCCCACTCCGCAGTCCAGCGCAAATCGGCTCCCGCGGGACGATCCGGGGAGATCGGATCAAGAATGTTGTCACTCACCAGAAGATCGGTGGGCATAGGCTAAAGACCCAACAGAGAGCAGCCGCGGAAATTAGGAAGCGCCGGCTCCCTTGGTGAGATTCACCTTGGTGGCGACAGTGCCTTTGGCCGAGCCGGTATCATCCTGCTTGGTGTACTCCCATTGCATGGACGAATAGTCCATGCTTAAGATATCCACCGGAAAGTTGCTATTGGGATCCGGTGTGGCGGATGTTGAGGCGCTGTGCAGGGTGACGTTGGTCATCGTGTAGCGCATGTATACCATGGGCGCCTTACCGGTTGGCCTCAGCAACTCGATGATGACTTTGGGAATATGAGTGCCGTTGTGCAAAGCCTCATATAGCTTGGGCGAGGCGCAGTCCTGCCGCATGGTCACCACGAAGGGATCGTGGATCACTTCACTCTCATAGCCACCGCCTTCGAGGCTGCGTGTAGCCTGAGCCGGCTGAGTTATGTTGTGACTGAAGCCGGTGATTTCGCTCCAGTCCTTATGCTTGTCGTCCGTACTGCCGCCCTTGATATCACTACCCCATTGAACGAAACCGCTAACTGGCATTGGAATCCTCCCCGATTACCTTACTATTGCTATCGCTCTCAACCACGCTATGTGGGCCGAGCTACACCTCAGTTTTGCAACTCGCGTTGCAAGCTTACAGAATTTTGGCGGCGGATCAGCCTTTAGCGGCCGGCAATTTGGCGACCAGGCGCAGCGAAACCGCCAGTTCCTCCAATTGGAAATGCGGGCGCAAGAAGGCCACCGCATTATATGCCCCGGGCTTGCCCGGGATTTCGGAGACTTCGATGCGCGCCTCACGGAGTGGAAACTTGGCCTTCATCTCCTGAGACGCCATATCGTCCAAAAGGACGTAATGGGTAATCCAGCGATTAAGAAAAGTCTCGCATTGCTCGCGCGACATAAAACTGCCGATCTTGTCACGCATCATGACTTTGATGTAGTGGGCAAAGCGGGAGCATGCCAGGATGTACTGGAGCTGAGTGGAAAGCCGCGAATTGGCGTTCGCATCATCATCCAGATACAGTTGCGGCTTCTGAGCAGACTGCGCGCCCATGAAAACGGCAGTATCGGTGCCCTTGTAGTAGCACAGCGGAACGAATCCGAGCTTGGAAAGTTCATTCTCACGGCGATCGGTAATGGCGATTTCCGTGGGGCACTTGGTGGCGATATCGCCATCGTCGGTGGTGAAAGTGTGAGCGGGGAGGCCTTCCACAAGACCGCCGCCCTCGACGCCGCGGATTGCGGCACACCATTCATAACGCGCAAAAGCGTCGGTGAGGCGGGCGGCGAAAGCGTACGCGGCATTGCCCCACAAATACTTGGAGTGATCGCGTCCATCGACGCTCTCCTCGTAAT
>DATBID010000131.1:0-19213 GCA_036557125.1 Bryobacteraceae bacterium
GCTCAGGTCGGCCTCTTCAATCCACTTGCCCGACCCGGTGATGCGCAACTGCGAGTCGCGCGCGGGCACCTGCTTCACGGCAACGACGATTTTCATAAGGGGCTACCCTCCGAATGTACCGCAGAGAGAGAACGACCGGTAATACGATATAAATATGCAGGCGATTTCTCTGAAGGTGCCCGAAAAGCTTTTCGCCCAGCTTGAAAAAGAGGCCAAGGCCAGAGGGGTAACGAAATCTCTACTTGTGTGCCAGAGCCTGGAAAAAGCGCTATGGCAGTCGTCCGGCGTCGTCTCATGTTTCGACCTGGCGAGAGGTCTCGCCGGAAGTCTAAAAGGGCTTCCGAAGGATCTCGCCGATAATCCGAAGTATCTGGAAGGTTTTGGCGAGTGACGGAGGGCCTCGGCATACTCGATAGGCGTGATTCGAATTGGACTCGCTGTTCAGGAGGAACAAGTGGACCTGCGGGCGCTCATGCACCGGTATCGTAATCGCCCCATGTCGTTAGCCGATGCCTGCCTTGTCCGGCTCTCCGAAATCCATACGGCAGCGGCAGTACTGACCCTGGATTCCGATTTTCGCATCTACCGGCGCCATGGCAACAAGGTGATCCCAGTCCGGATGCCGGATTGAGGCGTGCCGCCTGCGGCCGGTCACTCCCGCACAGGTAAAATAGAAAGTACACCCGCACAAAGGAGTCAATTTGGCAGACCAGCAACAACCGCCCCAGGATCCACCCGTGCCGCCCGGCGGGCAGCTTCCGTTGCCCGGCGCAGGAGACGGCGGGAACAAGAACCTGCTCCCCATCAATATCGAAGACGAGATGCGGCGCTCGTACCTCGATTACGCCATGAGCGTGATCGTGGGGCGTGCGCTGCCCGATATCCGAGATGGGTTGAAGCCGGTGCACCGGCGCATTCTGTTCGGCATGCACGAACTGGGCTTGCAGCCCAACCGGCCGACGCGCAAGTGCGCCAAGATCACGGGCGATGTAATGGGTAAATATCATCCGCACGGCAACGCGCCGATTTACGACGCATTGGTGCGCATGGCCCAGCCGTTCTCGATGCGTTATCCGCTGGTGGAAGGGCAAGGGAACTTCGGGTCGATGGATGGCGATCCGCCGGCGGCCGAGCGGTACACGGAAGCGCGCCTGGCACGCATTTCGACCGCGCTGCTCGAAGATATCGACAAGGAAACGGTCGATTTCCGTCCGAACTACGACGACACCGAAGTGGAGCCGGAGGTGCTGCCCACCCGCGTGCCGAACCTGCTCATTAACGGGTCGGCCGGGATCGCCGTGGGCATGGCTACCAATATTCCGCCGCACAATTTGACCGAAATCATCAACGCGTCGATTGAGCTGATTCGCAACCCGAAAACGCCGCTTTCCAAAATTCTGGAATTGGTGCCCGGACCCGATTTCCCAACGGGCGGATTCATTCTGGGGCGGCACGGAATTCTGGATGCGTACACCAAAGGCCGCGGGCAACTGAAGATTCGCGCGCGCGCGGCGATCGAGCGGACAGGTAAAGACCTGGAACAGATTGTCGTCACCGAAATCCCTTACCAGGTGAACAAAGCCAACCTGATTAAGCAAGTTGCCGCGCTGATCAACGACAAGAAGCTGGAGGGCATGGGCGAGCCGCGCGACGAAAGCGACCGCGACGGCGTACGCGTCGTGTTCCCGCTCAAACGCGGCGAGCAGGCGGAAATCGTCCTTAACAACCTTTACAAACAGACACAGCTTCAGATCGGGTTCGGCATGATCATGCTGTCCATCGTCAACGGCCAGCCGCGCGAGCTGGGCCTGCTGGACATGATCAAGTTCTTCAACGAGCACCGGATCGATGTTGTCCGTCGGCGCACCGATTACGAACTCCGCAAAGCGCGCGAGCGGGAGCACCTCCTGGTCGGCTTCCAAAAGGCCCTGCAGAATCTGGATGAAACCATCAGACTGATTCGCGCGGCGAAGTCCCCGCGGGAGGCGCGCGAGTCGCTGATCGCCCGCTTCGAATACACCGAAAAACAGGCGCAGGCGATCATCGAGCTGCAATTGCAGCGGCTCACCGGAATGGAGCAGCAGAAGATTCTGGACGAGCTGGCGGATATCCAGCGGCGGATTGCCGAATACCTGGAGATCCTCGGTTCCGACAAAGTGCTGCGCGATGTGATCGTGAAGGAGCTGAAGGACGTACAGAAAGAGTTCGGCGACGAGCGGCGCACGCAGATTATCGAAGACACCGGCGAAATCAAGCTCGAAGACCTGGTGCAAGTGGAGGACGTTGCCATCACCGTGACCCGCGGTGGATATCTGAAGCGCACGGCTATCGACACCTACCGGCGGCAGACGCGCGGCGGCAAGGGCCGCATCGGCATGGGCACGCGCGCGGAGGATTTCGTCGAATACCTGCTGGTTACCTCTACGCATAGCTATCTGCTGATTTTCACCAGCCGCGGCCGCGTGTACTGGCTGAAGGCGTATGAAATCCCGGACGCCAGCACTACCGGGCGCGGAAAGCACATTTCGAATCTGATTAATCTGCAGGCGGACGAAACCGTGAAGGCCATTCTTCCGGTGAAGGAATTTGTGCCGGAACGCTACATCGTGATGGTCACCAAGGCGGGGGTGATTAAGAAATCGGAACTCACCGAATTCGATAATCCCATGTCGCGCGGAATCATCGCGGTAACGCTGGATGAAGGCGATGAGTTGATCGCCGCAAAGTGCACCAGTGGCGACAACTTTGTTTTCCTGGGTTCGCACCAAGGCCAGGCGATTCGCTTCGCGGAAAGCCAGGTGCGGCACATGGGCCGGCAGGCGCGCGGCGTGCGGGCAATGGATTTGGCTGAAGGAGATTACCTGATCGGCACGGAGGTGGTGGAAAAGGAGGGCTTAATTCTTTCTATCGCCGAAAATGGCTATGGCAAGCGGACGCCGCTCGAAGACTACCGCCTGACTGCCCGCGGCGGCAAGGGCGTGATCAACATGAAGACCACCGGCAAGACCGGCAAGGTAGTGGCGATTCTTTCGGTGAAAGAGGATTCGGAACTGGTGATTGTGAGCCAGAACGGCAAGATCATCCGGTTGGATTCTTCAACCATCCGGCAGGCCGGCCGCTCCACGCAAGGTGTGCGGTTGGTGACGCTGGAGGAAGGCGATAAGGTGGCCGCGGCATCGGTAATTCCAGAGACCGAGGATACCAACGGCAACGGCCAGGAGATTCTGCCAGTTCAGTAGAATGAGGTCAGAGCCGCGACCGTGAAGGAGCGGTCCGCCGCATGGAAACTACTCTGGCCGCCAAAGAAACCGCCCTCCTGGACGCGCTCGGCCGTATGCAGCGTGTCATCGTGGCGTTCTCCGGTGGCGCCGATTCGGCTTATCTGGCTTGGGCGGCTCATCGCGCGCTCGGGCCCGGCGCGCTGGCGGTCACCGCGGATTCTCCATCCTTTCCGCAATCGCACAAACGGGATGCCGAAGCGTTCGTGAAGCAGTTTGGCATCGCGCACGAATATATTCAGACTACGGAATTCGACAGCCCGGCCTACGTTGCCAACAATCCCGACCGATGCTTCCACTGCAAGGACGAACTGTTCACACGTCTGGAACAGTTGGGGCTCGAGCGCGGCATCGAGCACATTATTTATGGCGTGAATCAAGACGACCTGAGCGACTACCGGCCGGGTCAAGGTGCGGCGCAGCAGCATCATGTGGCCGCGCCGCTGGCTGATGCGGGCCTCACCAAAGCAGAGATCCGCGAGCTGTCGCGCCGCGCCGGCCTGCCCACCTGGGACCGGCCGGCATCCGCGTGCCTGAGTTCGCGCATCCCTTATGGCACGCCCGTGACGATTCGGAACGTGAAGACTGTGGAGGACGGGGAGGAGCAGATCAAAGCGCTCGGCTTCCGTCAGTTCCGGGTGCGGTTCCACGGCGAAATGGTGCGCCTCGAAATCGCGCCGGAGGAAATGGAGAAGGCGCTCTCGCTTGAGATGGCGCGGCATTTCACAGCATTATTCAAGGGGCTGGGCTTCAAGTACGTCACTTTAGACCTAGAAGGCTATCGCCAGGGGTCTCTCAACGAAGTACTGCGGTGATGCGGGCTGCAGTTCTTACGAAGCCCCAACCCGCAGCGAACTGTCCCCTCGAAATTCAGGAATTGCCGCAGCCGGAACCCGCGCCCGGCCAGGTGTTGTTGCGCGTTAAGGCTTGCGGTGTTTGCCGCACGGATTTGCACATTGTCGAAGGAGAACTGCCGCCGCGCGGGGCTTCTGTGATTCCAGGGCATCAGATAGTTGGCGAAGTAGTCGCCGGGGCGACGGATGAACTGGCAAAAGGGTCGCGTGTGGGAGTCTCCTGGATCGGCGGCACGGACGGCACATGCCCCTATTGCCGCACGGGCTTGGAAAACCTGTGCGATGCGCCCACATTCACCGGATACACAGTGAACGGTGGCTACGCCGAATACGCAGTGGCGCGCGCCGATTTCGCTTTTCCCCTACCGGCCTCGCTAGACGACTTACACGCGGCGCCGCTACTCTGCGCGGGCATTATTGGATTCCGAGCGCTCCGTGTGGCCGGGGTGCGGCATGGGGATCGCGTGGGCCTGTTCGGCTTTGGCGCTTCCGCGCATCTCGCCATTGCAGTGCTGCATGCCTGGAAATGCGAGGTGTACGTCTCGACGCGCGGCGAATCGCACCGCAAGCTGGCGGAATCGCTCGGCGCTAGGTGGGTGGGGGCGGAGCGCGACAAACCGCCCGTGCCACTCGATTGTGCCGTGACTTTCGCGCCCAGCGGCGATGTGGTAATCGCGGCGCTGGCCAGCCTGCGCAAGGGAGGCGTGGTGGCGATTAATGCCATTCACCTGGACCGCATGCCGCAATTCGACTACGACACGCTGCTCTGGGGTGAGCGCCAGCTTCGCAGCGTGGCCAACATGACCCGCGCCGACGCCCGCGATTTTCTCCGCACGGCGGCGGAGATCGGCCTGAAGCCGAAAGTGACCGCCTTCCCTCTCGCGCAGGCGAACGAGGCTTTGCAGGCGGTCAAAAGCGATTCCATCGATGGCGCGGCTGCGATCGTTCTTTGAAGTATGTTCCGTGATACTATCCTCCAGCATGAGCAAACTTTCCACTCCCCTGCTTGTCCTGGCGATGGCCGGAGTCGCCGCCGCGCAACAGCCGGTGCATGTTCTAGCCTCGAACGGCGTACGCGAGGTAATTAAGGATCTGCAGCCGAAAGTCGAACACGCCATCGGCCATCCGCTCATGATCGAGTACGGCTCGACCACCGACCTGGTGAAAAAGATCGGCGCCGGCGAAAGTTTCGACCTCACGCTTTTGACCACGGAGGCGATTGACAAGCTGATCCAAAGCGGAAAGCTGGCTGCTTCCACACGCGCCGATATCGCCCGGTGCGGAGTGGGCGTGGGAATTCGCGCGGGCGCACCGAAGCCGGATATCTCCACGCCGGAAGCCATGAAGGCCACTTTGCTCAAAGCGAAGTACGTCAGTTACGCCGCCGATGGCGCCAGTAGAAAATTCGTGGAGCAAATGGAGCAAACGTTCGGCATTGCGGACCAGATGGAGCCTAAGACCATGCTGACGCACGGCTCCGTCGAGGCGGATGCCAACGTAGCCGCGGGCAAAGCTGATATCGTACTGACACTAGGGAGTGAGATTCTGCCTGCGCCGGGCGTTCAGTTGGTCGGCCCGCTGCCCGCCGCGGTGCAACACTACGTGAATTTCGCAGCGGCAGTGAACGGAATGGCAAAAAATGCGGAGGCGGCCAAAGCTATGATCAAATTTCTGAAAAGCCCCGCCGCCGCTCCGGTCTATCAGGCCAAGGGGATGGAAGGGCGGTAACTGCCACTGTGGGGTCAGGGCTTCTGCCCTGACCCCGGGCTTCCGCCCGGCGCGATCCAGACCAACGGGAGCCTCGCCGCGCAACCTGCGCGGTGCAGAGTGGCGTTGCGCCGGGCAAAACCCGGCGGCAGGCTGAAAGCCTGGCCCCACTACTTCGCCTCAAGGTAAACCCGCTGCACAAATCCCCCGATAGAATTCATATTTGGCCAATCGGGATTGCGCGCCCACTCCGGATACGCGGTCTGAAACTCCATTGTCATTCGCTTGCCGGCATCCGCCGCGGAAACTCCCTGCTTCTTCAGCTCCAGCGCGCGTTTGCGCATATCGAGAATGAACAATTGCTCCTGCTCGATGAGCGAGCCATCGCCTGGTTTGCTATGGTCGGGCACGATATAGCGCGGCTGAAGCTTTTCCAATTTACCGAGCACTGTAAGCCAGCTCGTAAAGCTGCCGCCATCGCCGGCTACGCCAGGCACCACCTTGTTCTGCACAATATCGCCCGAAATCAGCGTGCGATCCGGTTCGACGAAGGTCAACTCGTCGCCCTTGGTGTGCCCCGCGCCGTACCATAACAGCCGCGCGGTAACGCCACCGAGATCCAGTTGCAATTCGTTGTCGAAGACAACATCCGGCCGGCGGAACTGCGTGACGCCTTCCAGAAGCTTCTTGTAGTCGGGCGAGAGGCGATTGAACATGGCCAGCATCTCGGTTCCGTGCTCCATCATCTCCTGCTGCTGCACCGCGTTGCGGATCAGGACCGTATCCGCGGGGAAGCCGCCTTCACCCGCCGCGTGTTCCGGATGGAAATGAGTGGTGGTAAGGAACAGTTTCTGGCCCCTAGATAATTTCTTCGCAACGCGCGCCACAGTAGCGCCATTCGAGGGACCCAAACCGGTATCCACCACTAGCGTGGCGCGATCGCCCGTAATGATTGCTATGTTGGGGAAACCCAAAATCACCTGGACGTGATCCGAGACGCGCGTCGTGTTTTCCGTTAGATTGGGCGGCGGAAACTGAGCGCAGGCCGTCACCGCCAGCACTGCAAGGAGGAATAAAGGTTTCATAGGCCTCCTATTTACCCACCAAGTGGGGGCCGCTGCGGTCGTTTTCGTTGCAGATAAATTCGATCAGCTCGGTATCGGGCATTAGTCGATCACGGACCTTGACAGTCCACGGGCGGGTATAAGCAGTCGGATCGTCGACCGTCACATCGATTTCCAGGTTGCCGTAATTTGGGCGGTGAAAGCGCTCAATCATTTTGCCAGCGTTGGTCAGCGGGCTACCTTCCACATCCAGCCATACGTCATCACGAAAGCCGGTGGTTTCGACCACCAGCGTATCGCCTTCCCAGTGGCCGACGGAATAGCCATACCACCAGGGCTGCACGCCCGCCGGTGGCAATGGGCGGCCGTCGGTGAAGATCTGGCGGATACCCGCTTGAGCTTCGTACAGGATTACGGTCTCTTTAGGCATCTGAATGATTTTTCTGGGCTGCGGATGCGTGTGCAATTGCATCAGGCCGAGCGGGAGACAATGGGCGTCGGGGTTGTCTTTGTTGTTCTCAGCCGCGCGAAGGGCACGCACTTCTCTAGCCAGAGGTTGAAAGGGGAGACCGCCTTTGAGTGTGGCGCCGATGTTGAAAAACTGGCTGAGCCTGGGGTTAAATGCCTGGCGCGGTCCCAGGCCGGTTCCGGTATCGGTGGAATCGACTGCTTTGGCTCCTGCCCCTTCGATGCCGACAGTGTTGCGGAAATCCCAGATTCCGGAGAGATCGGGATGGCCGTCTGTGGTCCGCGGAGTGGGGGCATTCATCTGGACCTTGCCATCCGGCCCTTTAGGCTCCGCTTTGGCGGGGTATGAGGGCCATTGCGCCGAAAGCGTTCCGGCAGCCGCTAACGTCAAGGCGACGGCCAGCCAAATCGGATGAATTTTCACAATTCTCTTGCTACGAACCATTTCGGGAAGCGCGTCTCCTATGTCGCTCTAGCTTACCTCTTTCCGGGTAGAAAGAGACCGCCAAGCTGGTGGAACCGGCTCTTCGGTCTCTCAAGCCTCAACGTTCGATTACAGCCGCTTGACACCCGCCTCCGCTGGACCGCATAGTGGTGGTAATTCGTTTTTTTGGAAAGGAACCTCGATTCCGTACCCTTTCCCGGGCGCCGCAACGTCAACTCTGGAGCAAGGCTCATGATGATCCGAAAGGCTGCACTGATTGCTATCACCGCCGGACTGGCGTTGGTATACCCTCCCACAACCCGACTTTACGCCGCCAGCGGGGATGACAGCCTTTCCGAAGGCGTCCGCGCCATGGCAGACGCGTACTCGCTGATCGAGAAAAACTTCGCCGATCCGGTCTCCTCCGAGCGGGCCTTTTACGAAGGCGCCATTCCGGGGATGCTGCGCACCTTAGATCCGCATTCCAATTTTCTCGATCCCAATGAATTCCGCGACATGCAGCGCCGGCAGCGCGCGCAGTACTTCGGGGTTGGCATGGAGATTTCGGTGGACGAAGGCAAAGTGGTCGTGTTCCGCCCGTTCCCGAACTCACCGGCCTGGAATGGCGGGTTGCGCCGCGGAGATGTAATCGTGGCTGTCGATGGGCATCCCACCAGTGGAATGGATACGGGCGAGGTCGCCAACATGCTGCGCGGCCCTCGGGCAACACCGGTGTCGGTAACCATTGACCGCCAAGGCGGAAAGACGCCGGTTACAGTTTCCCTGATTCGGGATGCTATCCAGACCAGCTACGTGGATGCATTCTGGGTGCGGCCGGGAATCGCTTATTTGAGCATTAGCACTTTTGAATCCGAGAACATTTCACAGGATATGGAAGCGGCGCTGGCTGCTTTGGGCGAACAATCGATCAACGGGCTCATTCTGGACCTTCGCGGCAACCCAGGCGGTTTATTGAATGAAGCGGTGGCGGTGGCGGGGCACTTCCTGCGCAACGGGCAAGTGGTGGTTTCGCACCGCGGCCGGGCCGAAGAGGAGCAGGTGTTCCGCGCGAAAGCCAAACCCTACGGGCAGAACTACCCGATCGTCGTGCTGGTAGACCGTCGCTCCGCATCGGCTTCCGAGATCGTCTCCGGCGCGCTGCAGGACCATGACCGCGCCTGGCTGATTGGCGAGAACACGTTTGGCAAGGGGCTGGTGCAAGGGCAATTTCCGCTATCGGAAGGCGCGGCGCTGCTGCTTACCATCGCGCACTACTACACGCCTAGCGGGCGGCTGATCCAGCGGGACTACCAGCACCGCTCCTTTTTCGACTATTACTATGCGGGGCGCAACGATCCTCCGAACCTGCAGGACGTGAAAGCCACCGATAGCGGACGCAAGGTGTACGGCGGCGGCGGCATCACGCCGGACGAAAAGTACGAGCCGCCGAAGGCCAACGCGTTTCAACGCCACGTGATAGCCTCGGGCGCAGTTTTCCATTTCGGTTCGCAGTATTTCAGCGACAGGATGCCCGTGCTGAGTGCCAATTGGATGCCGGATAACGATACGCTGGACCGCTTCCGCGCTTTTTTGAAGGAGCAGCACGTGCTGTTTGAGGATGCCGACTTCCAGAGCAACCGCCAATGGATTGTCGATCAGATCCGCTGGGAGATGTACAGCCGGGCACTGGGCAAGAAGGATGCTGACCGGTCTGCAATTCAGACCGATCCGGAAGTGAGCCAGGCGATTGACAGCATGCCAAAGGCGCAAGCGCTGTTCCAGCAGGTGCAGCGGGTGCTGGCTCGGCGGGCCTCGCTGAAGTAAAATCCGCCTTTCGGCGGCAGCAATAAATGACGGGATGCAACAGAAGAGAAGTGTATCTGTTCGTTTGGCGCCTCTAATTCTGCTCGGGTGCGCCACTCTGGGCTGGACGGCAACGCGCGAGATCGCGGCCTTCCAGGACATCAAGGGCAATTCGCGGCCCGCAACCTACAACGCGAACGGCGCAGCGACCATTACTTGCGTCCGCGCCGTTCAATCAGCGCCGCTGAAGCCGGGGGATCAGGCACCGGCCTGCTACATCACCGGTCCTGGCCTGGGACAGCGGGTGTCGATCAATGCGTCCGTACACACCAGCGGTCCGGGGACGGTAACCCTTACTTGCACTGGTGTGGGACAGTTGGGCTGCCGGGCGCGGGTCAGCGATTAGGCGCTTTCGGGAACCGTGATTCCGGCGAAAACTGCCTTGACGGGAATCGTCTTCCGCTCGCCGAACACCGCAATCTCGAGCGTATCTTCGACGCCTAACGTGAGGGCCGATTTTTCACCTTTGACATAAACTTCGATCGTGCTGTCGTCAGGATCTACCACCAGGAACAGCAGTGTGCCGTGTTCGAAGTAGACGCGGCGGTCGCGCCGGAGTTGGGCCATGCTGTTGGAAGGGGAAAGCACTTCGACAACAACTTCCGGGGTGCCCACCAGGATGCCTTTCTTGCGCGCTTCCCCTCCCCGCTGGCGGGTAGTCATCGCAACATCCGCAGAGCGCTTGTCGTTCGTTTCGGGAATTTGAAACGGATATTCCGTCAGAACGTGTGCGTTCGGGAAGGCATCGCGGAACAGCTCGAAAATGCGGACTTGCAAATCCTTGTGGATTATGAGGGGAAACGTCACTTCTACGAGTTCTCCATTTCGCAGTTCCCAGTTGCGATCTTGCGGAAGGTGGAGCTTATCGAACTCTTCAATTGTCAGCGGCTTGCTTGCAATCGTGCTCACGGCTACTCTCATTCTACTAATGCCGGAACCGGAACCAGGAGCGCGGCGCGCATCCCTCACTCACCGGAAAATGCCGCCCGCAACCTTTCCCAGGTTACGTCGAGATCTTCCGGCAAAACGCGAGTCTCACTGACTGTGGAGATAAAACTGGTGTCGCCCGTCCAGCGCGGCAGGACGTGCATGTGCAGATGGGCGGCAATTCCGGCGCCGGCGCTACGGCCCAGATTGAAGCCCAGGTTCAATCCGTCAGGGCGGTAGACCTCCCGCAAGTGCTTTTCCGCGTTGCGGGCCAAGCCAATCAGCTCGAAAAGCGTTTGATCGCCTAAGTCCGTCAGCGTAGCCACGTGCTCATTCGGCACCACCATCAAATGGCCTGAGGTGTAAGGGAAGCGGTTCAGAATTACGAAGTTGTGCGCGGCGCGGTAGACCACCAGGTGCTCGCGGTCGTGCTCCGGATCAGCCACAGCCGCGCAAAAAATGCATTCGCCGGTTTTCGTCCCCGCGGTGGTGACATAGGTGTACCGCCAGGGGGTCCAAAGATAGTCCATGAAGTAGCCGCTGTGCCCGGCTTAGGCGTTCGGAACCTGTTCGGGAGCGGACGGGTCCGCGGGAACGGCAGCGGAAGCGTTGACCACGTCCTTCAACTCTTTGCTCGGCTTGAAATACGGTATTTTCTTGGCGGGCACTTCGACCCGGGCGCCCGTCTTGGGGTTACGTCCGATCCGGGGTTGGCGCTGTCTGGTGCGGAAGCTGCCGAATCCGCGAATTTCGATCTTGTCGCCCGTACGCAACGAGCGGACGATACTGTCAAATATCGCCTCCACGATGACCTCCGACTCCTTTCGGGTCATCTCCACTACACGGGAGACCTCTTCAATCAGATCGGCCTTCGTCATCCAGTTCTCCTTGTTCACTCTCTGGTTTATATCGTTTGACCGTCCGGCCTGAGCATGCAGGGACCCCAGCCGTCCTACCAAGGGCTTAGAACCGCAGTATCTCTTGAAAACAGGCAATTTGCAACTATTCCAGGTTGCGGTCCTTGAGGCTCATGACCTCTTCGATGGTGGTCGTGGCAGCGGCGGCGTGGCGCTGGTAATCTTCCAGACGGGTTTTCTCTTCATCGTCGGCGACGGCGCGGAGGCTCAAACCAATTTTCTTTTCGGGCTCGCTCAATTTGATAACTTTGAAATCCATCTCCTGGCCGGGTGAAAGGGGCGGTTCCTCGCGTCCGCGCCGGCCTGTGTATCCCGGCACCTCGGAAAAGTGGCACAGCCCTTCCACGCCCTCTGCCAGTTCGACAAACGCCCCGAAACTGGCCAGACGGCATACGCGGCCATGCACGGTGTCTCCGATCTGGTGATTCTGAAAGAAGCTCTCCCAGGCATCGGGCTGAAGCTGCTTGATTCCCAGTGACAGACGATGAGCGGAGGAATCGATATTGAGGATCACCGCCTGCACAACTTGGCCCTTCTTTAGCACTTCGGACGGATGTTTGACGCGCTGCGTCCACGAAAGATCGGAAACGTGGACCAACCCATCGATGCCCTCCTCAATCTCGATGAAGGCGCCGAAATCCGTCATGTTGCGCACCCGGCCTTCGACCACTGATCCTACGCTGTAGCGGCTGTCTATCGTGGTCCAGGGATTCGGTTCGAGTTGCTTCAGCCCCAGCGAAATACGCCGCTCTTTCGGATGGACCTCCAGCACAACGGCTTCCACCTGGTCGCCCGGCTTCACCACTTTGGAAGGATGCTTCATACGCCGGGACCAAGTCATTTCGCTGATATGAATCAGGCCCTCCACACCCGCTTCCAGTTCCACGAAGGCGCCATAATCGGTCACGTTGACGACCCGGCCGATGACGCGGCTGTTCACAGGGTAGCGCTCGATCACCGTTTCCCACGGATCGGGCTCTAGTTGTTTCATGCCAAGCGAAACGCGTTCCCGAGAGCGGTCGAATTTCAGCACCTTCACGCTAACTTCGTCGCCCACATGCACCAGTTCCGAAGGGTGCGTCACCCGCCCGTAGGACATGTCGGTGACGTGCAGCAGCCCGTCAATGCCGCCCAGGTCCACAAATGCGCCGTATTCCGTGAGATTTTTGACCACACCGGTGACCACCGCACCTTCTGCGAGGTGCTCCAATGTCGATGATTTGCGCGCGGTGATTTCTTCCTCCACCGCCAGCTTCCGCGAGACCACTACGTTCCCGCGCCGCCGATTCAATTTGATGATCTTTACCGGAATATCCTGTCCGATCAGCGAATCGAGGTTGTGAATGGGGCGCGGGTCTGCCTGCGATCCGGGCATGAACGCCTCAATCCCTACATCTACCGCCAAGCCGCCCTTCACGCGTCCGGTGACATGCCCGCTGATAATCAGTTGCTCCTGGTGAGCTTTTTCCAGGTTGTCCCAGACGCGGATGCGCGCCGCTCGCGTGTGGGAAAGCAGCACGTATCCTTCGGGCTGTTCGCCATGTTCGATCATCACGTCGACCATGTCGCCGCGATGAATGGTAATTTCGCCCGTAGGAGTCTGAAATTGTTCGAGCGGAACTATCCCTTCGGACTTGTAGCCGAAATCGACAATAACGTCTTTGGCAGTGATGCTGAGCACCGTCCCTTGCAGGACTTCATTGCTGGCGGGCGGACCGAAGTGTGAGTAATCATCGAGGAGCTCCGCGTAACTTTCTGGGACCTGCTGGTCCACTTGCCCGTTGTCTTGCTCCACGGCCATTCACGCCTCCGACCCTCGCTCACCCGGCTCCTCGGGACCATGCAACCGCAGTAAAGCGAAAAGGAGCACACGCCGCCGTTCCTGGATGCGCCGGAGCGAGACCATGATGCCACCAGCAAACTGCTGAGAGTACAGTATGTTAGCAAATATACGCCGACTGCTTCAGCATTGTCAATCTCCATCGACGCCGCATGACAACCATTTTGTCTTTTCCGGCTCTTTACTCCGATGGAGCAATCCGCCGCATTACGGATTTCACCTTAGCGGCATACTCCGAACTCGGATTGTATGTCGCCAGGATGGCGTCTACATCTTTGTCGCGATACAAATCCGAGTGCGCCAACCGATAGCCCACTTCGTGAATTCCGGCTGTCGCCGAAGCAAAGTGTGCCCGGCCGGAATCCCAGCCGAACCAGTTGTTGTTTTGGGCAACCTTGCCACCGGTGGATTCTATGTAAGAGATGCTTGGGAGCAAGCGCCAATCCAGATCGTAGACATCCGCCGCTTCCAGAAACGCGCCGGCATAACGCAGCGCGGGACAGGCTGCTTTTCGAAAGAAGCTTTTCAACCGCTCAAGCCGCGGGTCGTCACGATAATTGGCAGTCCATACAGGATGCACCTGGCGTGGAGACATTTTCGAAGGCAAAACCACGATCCCTAAAAGCGCCAACCCTCCCGACAAAACTCGTCTCATCCAAAACTCCTTGGTTGAAGTATTCACAGGGGTCAAAGACGCTGCCGCGGAAAACGCGTTTGCGTCCGGCCGGGAACCGGGTTCCCGTTTGGGTGAGCTAGGAGTAAGTCATTCGGATAGTCTACCGTAAAGCGTGGGCGAACGAACGCCGATTGTTAAACTTTGTGTGCGTCTACAGCCATTCCGTGAGGATGCGCAACAGTGACAACCCCACTCGTTTCATAGACTTAGCATAAGACTGGCGGATAAGCCAGCCGGCCGCCTCAATCTTTCTGAACCATTACCTCGGTCGATTTAATCACCACTCTTACCTTGTCACCCTTCTTCAGACCGAGTTCCTGGGCACTGTTGCGGGTGATAATGCTTTCTATCAGGTTTTCGCCCACCTTCACTACCACGTGAGCCATGATGTCGCCGAGTTGCAGTTCTTCGACTGTGCCGGGGAGTTGGTTGCGAGCAGAAAGCGCCATGTCACTGTTTTAGCACTGCCCGGCGCGCGCGATACAGCCGCGCTATTGGATTTGGTAAGGAACAGTCACATCGATGGTCTTCGGCGCAAAACAGGCGCGGTTGTTGCATGCCTGGTAGCGCAGTTTTCCGCTGGCTGCGCCGGGGCCGGCCGGAGCATTCGGCGCCACTTTGAAGTTCGCGACGAGATCGAAGCTGCCCGTGTATACCGAGAGGGGCTTTTCTGCGAATTCGTACTTTTCGAGCGATGGCTTGGGGTAAACGATGGCCCCAGGTTGGAGAGCGCCCGGCGCTGTCCAGGTGAGCTTTAGTGGAATCAGGTATTCCTCGGCCGGCTTATCGCTGTTCACGTGGTAGCCCGGAAGAACGGTAACCGGAATCTTCGACTGCACGGTAGCGTTGCGTTTGCCGGCTACCTTTGAAGGTTCGCCAACCGTGAGGTATCCGCTACCTTGCGCCAGCAAAGAGGGCAGGCACAGCACGGTTAAACATAACAGTTGCCGGAGCCTGCAATAACTGTTCGATGCCATTTTCAAATTCCCTCCGGTCCGCGAGGCCAACATGAACGGCCGCAATTTTGCCCTCCCGATCGATCAGAAAGGTGGTAGGCAACGCATCGATACCGCCATAAAGCTGGGCAGTCTCATCGTTGCCGATCAGCACGCGGTAGTTCATCTTCTGGCGGGCCACGAACGGCTTCACCACTTCCCATCCCTCGTCATCCATGGAAACGCCCAAGACGACCAAACCCTTCTCCCGGTCTTTGCGTTGAAATTCCTCAAACCAGGGGATTTCGATTTTGCAGGGCCCGCACCAAGTGGCCCAAAAATCGAGCAGCACGACTTTGCCCCGGTAATCGGAGAGGTGGACGAGCTTGCCGTCCGCGTCTTTCAGGGCGAAGTCAGGAGCCTTGTGCCGCGCTTTGCCAGGCTGTACCGATGCCGCTTTCGATGAGTGCAGCGGCTCGGAATGATCGAATAGGAAACCCAGAGCCATGGCTACCAATCCCGCGCCAATGCCGGCAACCAGATATGATTTCGACACAGCTTTGCCTTTCCCTATTATACGAGCAATGCCAGACGGGTAGTGCCGATAAACCACGCCCTGCGACGGAGACGGTAGCGGCCCGCCAGTGTAAACTCTTCGTGCTCCCGCACGCCCGCGTACATCCAGGCGGCGGTATCGCAGAAACTTTCGCAGCAATACTCGAGCCATAACCGGCTGCGTGCGCCGATATCTCGGGCCGTCAGCTTCTCTTTCCTCCATTCCGCAGACCAGCCGAGCTCGCCGCGCGCTCCTTCGGCATGCTCCTTCCGAAGGATTTCTTCGTAGGAACGGCGTCGCGGGTTTCCCAGCCGCAGCCAGGCGAAGTGAAATAACTCGTGTACGCAGATCCGCGGGAATTCCCGGGCCGGGCAGTTGAATCCGATCGAGCGTTCTCGCAAAAACGAACCCGCGTGCGCCTCCCGGCTTCCATGGCGCAGGCCATCGGCTCCGAACAAACGGATGGGAGGGCCGGCGAGCGGAGGCAACCGGCCCAGGAGCTTCTTCGCCAGAAGAGCGAGCCGCGAGTTAGACGGCACGAAAAGTAACGGGTTTCGGTGGATAACCGGACGATTTCGTCCTTTAACGGGCGCCAACCTCAGCTTGCTCCATTTTGGCGATCTCAGCCGCCCACCGTTTGACGTCATCGGGCAATACAGTAACCAGATCTTTCTCGATGTCTTCACCGGTTTCGATGAGGTATCGGAGATGCAGAGCAGCGATTCGGGCGCACCAGGGATCGTCCAGACTTCGGCCCAGCTCACGACTTACTTGCAAGAGGTCCGCGTGAGGCAGGGCGATCGTTTTCTGGGTCTCGTTCCCTTCCGCATCGGTCAACACGAACCTCACGTCCACAGTGTCTGCATGACGGATCGAGATAGCGGTCTGGAGCCATTTCAAGAAAACCTGGTACTTACGTCCAAACGGATCCGGTCCCGCCTCAAACTCACGAAAATTGAACATTGTGTGGATAGTTTAGCAACCGATCGCCCGCTCTTCGGCTTCTCGGCAAGAGTGCCAAAGGCTGGGAAATGGGTCTACGGGTTCTCTCCGGCGGCTTGGGCAACCAGTTTTCCATGGCGCTTCATCAGTGCTGCATATTCTTTTTCACCGAACCGAAGCGTTGCATCCAGCAGATCCTCGGGGGTGAAGACCGCTTTGGCGATCCCGGCACCGGTATGCTTCCTAGTGTTCGCCAGCAAATGATAGAGTTCGTGGGCAAGGACGCGGGCTATCGCGCGGCCGAAAGCTGGATTGCGGCGCAGTTCCGGAGCGCCCATAAGATCTCGCTCCAGCAACAGGCGAACGCTGTCACAGTCGATGTCGATGAACGGCTGAATTTGCCCATCGGTGATGTGCGTCCAACCAAGCGCTCCAGGAGAACCCCATCCGGGCCGGAGGCCCTGGGCGTCGCAGTCGCCCTGGAAATGAACCACCGCCAGTTCCGGGGAGACATGCCTCCCGGCTTCGGCCATGGAAAGCCACTCGAACCGAAGACCGGCCGGGGCCATGATGGTATCCAGTTCGTTCCGGATGGCATCCATTACCTCTGCCGGCGGGGCTTGCTGGAAGGTCGTGTACAACGTCATCGACACGGATGCAGTCGGCCAACCGCCACCGAACGCCGGCAATACGCTCAGTCCTACCCCAACCGCCAGCAGATTTAAGCCCAGGCGCTCCACAAGACCATATCGGCAGGGCAGACGGGCTGGTTTACGGCCGGCCAGATGATTTTCTACAATTCGGGCGGTAGCACGCGGAGCCGGTATCGCCTGGTGCCGTATAGTAGTGGGTGTATCGCCGCAGGTCCAACTATCGGGCCGCCATCCCGGCCATATTGCTGTGGATCTCCACAGGCGCTTGGGCCGATGAGTATGCCAGCGCCCAAGCCAAGATCCAGCAGATCGAAAGCGACCAGCTCCCCCGCGGCTCGCGGATCGTGTTTTCCGCGGCGGAATTGAACGCCTATGTCCTGCATGAAGTTCCAACCGTTACGGCCGGTGTGCGCCAGCCCCGGCTCGAACTGCTGGGCCAAGGCGTGGCGCGCGGCAGTGCGCTGGTCGATTTCGCCAAGCTGCGGACCGCCGAAGGACACCCCCCGGGGTGGCTGCTATCCATGCTGCTCGAAGGAGAACACCCGGTTAGTGTGACCGCTCGCATCAGCTCTTCCGCCGGCCAGGCCACCGTACATGTTCAGCAGGTCGAAATCGGCGGTATCAGCGTCAGCGGCGGAACCCTCGATTTTCTAATCCAGCATTTTCTGCTGCCGCTGTATCCGGACGCGGTGGTCGACCGGCCTTTCGCACTGGCGCACCGCATCGACAGGGTGGACGTGGAAACTGGCCGGGCGATTGTCGTCATCGGCCGTTAGCGGGTGGGCTTCGCACCGTAGAATCTGCTATCACTAGAGACAAGGCAAGTGGACCGGATCGGGCGGTACAAGATCGTCAGGGAACTGGGGCGGGGCGCAATGGGTGTCGTCTACCACGCCCTTGACCCGAACATCGGCCGGCCGGTAGCCATCAAAACCATCCGCATTGCCGACACGCATAAGCCGGAGGAGCAGCAGCGCTTGCGGGAACGGCTATTGCGCGAGGCGCGGTCGGCGGGGAGCTTATCGCATCCCGGCATTGTGACCATCTACGACGTGGAACAGCAGGGCGACCTGGCTTATATCGCCATGGAATACGTGGACGGGCCGACGCTGGACCACCTGATTTCGCGGGGCGCCGCCATGGCGCCCGGGCAGATCTTCAGCATTCTAGGGCAAACCGCTGCGGCTCTCGATTATGCGCACCAGAAGGGAATCGTACACCGCGATATCAAACCGGCCAACATCATGATCGCCGCCGACGGCACTACCAAGATCACGGATTTCGGCATCGCGAAAATCACCACCACCGACCAGTTCACGATGACCGGAACCATCGTCGGCACCCCGCATTACATGTCGCCCGAGCAGGTGCAGGGGCAGCAGGTGGATGGCCGGGCGGACCAGTTCTCTTTAGCGGTAATTGCGTACGAGATCTTGACCGGGGAGAAGCCCTATACGGGGGAGCACCTGACTACGGTTGTATACAAAATCGTGGCTGAAGAACCCCTGGCGCCGCACCGCATCAACCCGGCATTGGCGGGGGCGATTGAGAATACGCTGCGCAAAGGCCTCTCAAAAAAGCCGGATGGGCGCTACCGCACCTGCCAGGAGTTCACCGAAGCGCTAGAGCGGGCGTGCGCGGCGAATAAAGCGTGGAAACCGGTGGCCCGGGGCGCGAGTTCCAGCGCGCCCACGGTGGTAGAAGCGCCGTCGTCGGCGCCGCGGTCTGTTCCAAAGTTGCCGCCGGCGCACAATCCGCGCAGTACGCAGACTGTCGAAGAGAGGGAATCCAAATCCGGTTTCGTGCCTTGGCTGGTAGCAATCCTGATGGTTACCGGTTTACTTGCAGGAATGGCAACAGTAAACGGGGCGTGGTTGCAAGGATCATGGCTGCGAGGGCCGTGGGGGCCGCGGGTCTCCGCCATGATAGAACACGCGCGGAGTTTGGTGCAGCCGAAGCAGACGGCAGCTTCCCCGGCGGTTCCAACGCCGGTTCCGGCGCAGACGCAGCCCGCTCCTCAATCAGGGCCCGCAGTCGCGGATAAACCCAGCCCGATGCCACCCCTCCCCAAATCCGCACCATCAGCAAATACGCCCGCCGCCGCGGCTA
>DATBID010000132.1:0-12676 GCA_036557125.1 Bryobacteraceae bacterium
ACGGAGTCTCTGCGAATCCGCGGAACACGGCCACCGGGTCGCTGCGGTCTTCGACATAAAGCCGCAGCTTGGCAGGTAACTGCATCGGATTCATGGGGGCGCCGGGATTCATGCGAGCGCTCCCATTCGCGCATATACCCACTCTAAATGTTCGATAACCATGTCTTCGGTCCGTTTGTCGCTCGTCTCGTCGGCGAGCCGCCGGGCTGTTTCCAGGTAGGCGATTGCCTGTTCCAATTGCGCTCGGGCGGCGTAATCAACCCCGCTGGCCACATCCTCGATAAGGGCAACCTTCATGTTGTAGTACCCGAGCGTGTGGCACTTGTGCTTCGAGTCCGGCTGCGCCAGCCGGAACCATCTGTCGATCTCACTGAGCTCCGAATGGAAACGCTTATACCAGCCGAGCTTCGGATTGTTCGCACCGTCGGTCAACACCGGGACATTCCCGGGGATGTAGCGCCCCGCGAGCCGCAGCACGGTATCCGCCGCCAGCACCTTTAACTCAAAGGCCTCGTTTGTGTCCCGGCGGAGAAAAGATGCGACGGCGCTGATCATCGGCGCAAGAACCGCCTTGTCGCCGCTCTGATTTCCTGGCTGTGGGTATATCTCGAAGTTCTCCTTTGCCCGTTCCATCCACTCGAGTAGCAAGTTTCCCTTTAGGCAGTGCCATACCATCGTCTCTACTTCCGTGAGCTGTGGCTGCCCGTCCGGCTGGAAATCCATCAGCAGGCGCATTCCTTGGTCGTAATCGCGCGTGGGGCGGAAGGTGTCCGCGCACATCGCCCTGGTCACCAGCCCAAGCGTACCGGCCGCCGATGCGGGGTTCGCCTCTACCCAGGGAAGAAGATAGATTCGACTCTCAGTTAGCAGCGCCCCGAAGAAGAACGCCGCCCCGATCAGCCATTCCCTCGAAGCCTGATCGATTCCATCGACGGGCGACACGTTCGTCAAGACCTTCACGAGCTGGTTCGCTAACCGTATCCGTTCGTCGTCGTCGCGCGTCTTTGTGATTTCGCCGAGCAGGGTGATCCCGCTCCTCAGCGCTATCAGGGTCGACTGGCCGTTCTCCGTGGCCGCAAGGCGCCGCTCGAATGCCGCGCGGATGTCGATACATTCCTCGACGATATCGGTCAAGGGAGTCGCGCTCTCTTCCTGATAATTTCGCGGCTGGGCCCATGTGGCCGCGTCCGGAGGCAGCGATCCCAGGATCGACTCAATCTCGGTGAGGATTTTGCTCGCCAGTGCCCCGCGCTTTTCGATAAACACTCCTGAGTCTTGAGCGGAAAGCACGGACTTGAGAACCATGAGGAGGTCGGCCAACTGTTCGCTGCCAAGGTTAATCCGAATCCGGTCCCAGTGCTTTTGTCTTTCTCCGAGGCCTTCCAGGTCGAAGCTTCCGCGCAAAGTTTCCCAGCCGGAAAATGCGTCCGCCTCGCCCGGTTCGGCAGGCAAGTAACTCTTAGCTATTCGAAGAATACGCTGATCGATCTTCGAGATCCGCTTGATCAGGTCCTGCTCGATCTCCAGGGTACGGTTGCGCCCCTCGGTGGGCCCGGCTTGAGAAAAGCCCTTCGTGTAGTAGCCGAGCTCGGCGAAATAGTCCCAGGGACGCCACGACGACCGGATGCTGCGGCTTGCGTCCCCATCGGCCGGCCGGAACGGCTCAAACTCGCCTGCGTAGTTTTCCATTACCTGCAGCATGGAAAGACTGCGGCTCGCGAAATAGACCGGGATGCCTTGCCAGAACGCGGCCTGATGAAGCGCCTGCAAATAAGCCATCGCCAGGCCATCGGCGCGATTCTGGCGCTCCTGCCGCGGCCGCTGAGCTTCCATCTCCGCGCGCCAATCAGGCCAGCTCGCAATCGAATGCTCACAAGCCAACTCCGGCAAGAGCTTCAAATCGGGTAATGACGCCATTCGCTTTCGGCCGAACTCATCTCGGGCGCTCAGCACCGACCGCAGCGCCTGCAGGCGGTCCAGCGTCCGCTCCTGCACGTTCAAGTACACGCCGGGTATGTATTCCTTAAGCAGCTTTTCGAGAAAGTCCCAGGCTTGCTGCGGCAATTGCTCGGTGGCGCTCCAATCGCCTGCGACAACGGCTTGGAAAGCGGGATATTCTCGTTGTAGCTGCGCAAGATCCTCTAGCAGGTCGGAATACGCTTCGGTCAGTTGCTTAATGTCACTCAAGCGCAGCGGCATGGGCGCTCCGCCCCCCTGCATCTGCACAAAGGATTTCATCTCCGAGGCGTAGGGCGGCAGCAACACCGGGCGGCAGTGCAGGCTGAAGAGCAGATAGTTGAGGCCCGCATAATGAGCCGCGAACAGGTCGCTGCCGACTTCTTCTCGCGGAGGTTCACACATGACGAAACAGTAGATCTCCGACCAGTCGATCGCGACCACGGGAACGGCGCCGGCGGAACCGTCCTCCGCCGCCTCGCCCAGATTCCACTGAGGGAGATCCAACCGCAGCGCCTCGAGGGTAGCGCGCCGCCGCTTGAGGTCGTCGAGCATCATGCCGTTCCCCCCACCACCATCGCGAGATCTTCCGTTGTCGCCTTCTCCAGACTTCGAACCTCCGCTTCGTACCGATTGCGCTCCGCCTTGCTCGGCGCCGCTTCGCGCGATCCCGATCCTTGGCTTCTTTCACTTTGAGTCATCAATTCCAGGTCGTCCAGCCCGCCCCGTTGCCGCGCCACTCCGAGCGAGATCGAATAGGACATCGCATTTCGCTCCCATTCCCGCTCCTGTTCCGGAGTCAGAGTGCCGGGGCTCGTGCGCCGCTTCACAATAAAGAGCTGGCCTTCCTTGTAATGCTTCGGCGGCCGCAGACTTACCTCGATGTCCTCCCAAACACCGCCTTCCGGCGAACAGTCGATCTTGTGAAAGTTTGTCAACATCTCCACGGCATCCCGCAGCGCGCGGGTGATGTCGCTGCTCCGCACCGGCCTCCTCGATTCTCTTTCCTGAAAGCCAAGGCTGTTCAGCAGGCTTGCGATCTTGGCCGGCGCCAGACCACTCCGATATCTGAGATATAGGATGGACAGCAGCGATAAGGGCTCACTCTCCGACACGTGGACCATGCCGGAAGACGCATGTCTCAGCAATTCCAGAGGTTCCAGCAGAACCGCTTCTTCGTTCGACTCCGCATTGATGAATGCCTGGAGCTGAACACTCGTCGGCAGCAGCGTGCGATCGGCAAGCTTTTCAATCGCGCCGACTGCAACCTCCCAGATCGCCGCGCGTGGAAGCCGGAGCGATTGCACCATCCGGTCTTCCGAAGGTAGCTCCTCGAAATCGAACGCGCGGCCCTCCCCGGCTCTCATCGCGCGATTGGACTCTTCAGCTTCTTTCAAAATGCGGAACACAGTGGTGTCGGCGCGCGGGCAGACCAGAGTCAGGAAACGTCTTTCAGCTACACTGAAGCCCGCAGAGCCGAACTGGATTCGCGCCACCACCTCGCGCGTCACGAACTCCCGAAGACTCCTCAGAATCTCCTCGGGTTCGGAACAACTGAGATCGGCGGATGGTGCGGTCCGTCCCACGTTCACGGCCAAGCCTGGGAGATCTTGAGCTTTCACACTGAACCGTAGCCACGGCCCGGCGCTCAGTGCCCGTGTCGCCTCGCGCACGGCGGGAGATTCGGACGGTATTACGATCGAGTTCCGCGTCTCCCCAAACAGCGCCAGATCCCATGCTCGGGTTGACATTGGAGGTTCCCACAGCCGGTAGGCGCCATCATCGCCGCCCGCGGATGCCTCGAAAGCTTCCTTTTGTGCGGCCTCGGCTACCTGCGAGACAACCGCAGCGTCCGCCACTGCGCCGAGCCGGTGCCTCAGCCGGGCCACTATGTCGCTTTCGAGCGGGGCGCTTTCTCGCCACGGATCCAGTTCGGCAAGACAAAAGGCCAGGTCCAGACTCGCGCAGTTCGCTTCCCTCACATAGCCGCTCCACTCCGGCGCCGGCCGAACCAGCGCATCGCGCTCTACGAGATTCATCAGCTCTTCCGCCGCCAGTAGATAGGAAGATGAGGGCTGGAACACTTCGCCGGCGGGTGCGAATTGAATTGACATTCGGGCCGCTGCCCAGGAGTGTTTGTCCGGCTCGCTGCCGGCCGATTCGTCCAATAGAAAGGCCCGCGTTTGCCGGCCCGCAACCACAAACACGGGTTGGCAGACCATTCCCGCGCCGTTGCCTCGCGCGATGTGTAACTGATACGCGCCCTCGGGGAGAGCAATGCTCATGGCCTGTACACTGGGCGGCAAGCCGGCGACAGTGAATTTTCCAATTGGGATCTCTTCTCCGGAGGCCGAGAACAGGCAGATACCGGACCCGGCGGCTGCTGTCGCAGGCCGCAAAACAACGAGAAGGCTACCGTCCGGCCCCCAACCAGTCGCTTCGGCCGGTTTTCGCTGCGTGGCGGCTGCAACGGCTTTGGCATGCTCCGCCACATATGCGTGCGTGCCTGCGAGCGGCACTGCCGATCGCACCAGAGCGCTGTCCAGGTTGCCCGGCGAAACGGTCATCTCGCCTTCGCCGGGCAGAACCAGGAAGGACTCATCGCGGCGCCAGGCGGATGTTGAAAATCGTGCAACGTAAGCTCCCGGCGCCAGACGGGTCGTGGTCCTCCACAGATCGTGAAGAAGCGGCATGGGGGACAGACTCGCGTCCAGAAGATGCAGCTCCACAAACGGAAGTATCCCGTCGATAGTAACCGTCGTAGTAGTCTGCGGCATCAGGAACCTCGGCAGTGTTTAGATCTCGATCTCGGCCTCAAACGGTTGAACCAGTCTGTGCCGACAGCTTGCCGGGCTGTTAAAGGTATCTAGCGCCGGCACAGTTACAATTACGGCCTCTTCGTTTTGCCGATAAACCCTGACTCGACGTCCGTCGGCCGAGGCCCGTTCCGATTTCCATTCCAAACGCGGGAACCCCTTTTCGGTTTGGCCGCTGAAAAGGCTGAACGTACTGTCAGGCTGGGTGAACTTGATGTAGAACACATCGGGGTTCGCCTCGAATCCCTCTGCAAACACGAGATTCCGCAGAACATCGTCGTCCGGTGGATCGAAGTGTGGGTGCATGGTGGCAGGCACTCTCCGCCGGACATGGCGCACGAGGCTATGAGCGGTGACGTTCCCCTGACCATCCACCGCAGTCTCTTCCTTGCCGTTCAACGCCCGGACCAGATTGAAGGAAAAAACTCCGGTATACTCTCCCGCAATTTTCCACTCCTCCGACGCTTCGCCGAGGTCGCAGGACATCAGGTAGAAGTGCGCGGCGGGGCGGCCGACTTGCTCTCCGCCCTTCAAAATCGCTCGCGGCTGGAGGGACGTATTGTAATGCCGGCAACAGTCGATAAAGACTATAACTTCCCGGAAGCGCCCGGCAAATTTCAAGCAATTCGCCGTATGGGTGATGTTGCAACAAGCCGGATCGGTCAGGTCCGAGTAGTCGGAGCAATAAACACAAGCGTCATGCACTGTCTGCCCGAATCCGTGGCCGGAGATGAAAATATAGAGCCTGCGCCCCCCGTTCGGGGCCTTGTCCAGAAGCTCGGCGAATGCCGAGGTCACATCTGACAAATCCGCCCAGCTCATGCGCGTAATGATGTGGTCGTCCCGCTCGAAACGCGCGTTGGCGTATCGCCGCTTTAGCCACCTCACGAAATTCTTCGCGTCGTTGCGAGCGCCATCGAGCTTTTGGAATCTTTTGTCCCGGTACTTCTCGATGCCGATCACAACCGCATAGTCCTGATTCGCGGTGTCTACGAAAGCTGCCATCCAATTTCGCTCCCGGCTATAAAGCTTTGGCCCGGGCGGACCTGGCCGCGCGGAGTGCCCACTCCTGGGCCATTCGGTCGCTAAATAGGCCTTCTGACGGTTCACCAAGTTATCACATTGCCAACTGCATCGACATCAGGAGATTGGCCTCCCTTTTTCGTTTGGTGTCTAAGGTGATCTCCCGCAGATAGTACTTCTGATTCACCGAGCCCGCCTGGGCCTGCGCTGCCAAAGATAAGAGATCATAGTCGAATCGGAGCTAAGATCATGAAACTCGGAATTACCGGCGCGGGCGGGCAAATGGGCGCCGCACTCGTGCGCCATACACTCGCGCGAGTGCCAGCATCGAGCGTAGTCGCCATTACCCGGGACGCCGCAAAGCTGGATCAGTTGGCAAAACAAGGCGTCGAAGTCCGCGCGGGCGATTTCAACCAACCCGCGAGCCTGCCGGCGGCATTTCAGGGCATCGACCGGCTCGTCATCATTCCGACAGGCGACTTGCAGCCCGGCGTGCGCGTGCGGCAGCAGTCGGGCGCGATCGAAGCAGCGGCCGCGGCCGGCGTACAGCACATCATCTACATCTCGACCGTTAGCGCGAGGCCGGATGCCGATAATGTGCTATTCGCTTCGCACTTCGCTACCGAACAGGCGCTCATTCAGTCCGGCGCAAGCTGGACGATTCTGCGGATGAGCATTTATATGGACACCCTGCTCGATGCCGCCAGGCGCGCGGTCGCTTCCGCTTCCTACGCCGCTGTTCCGGGCGCCCCCGCGGCATATATACTGCGTGACGATATCGCCGCCACTGCGGCCGGCATTCTGGCCACGTCCAGCCACGAAGGCATCACGTACCACGCCACCGGCCCGGTTTCCGTCACACAAGAGGAAATCGCGGAGGCAATCTCTCAGGCCAGCGGAAAAAAGATCGCATTCTCCGCCATGACCGAAGCGCAGCAGCGCGCCGGTTTGGAGGCGGCCGGACTTCCGCCCTTTATCATCAACGCCATTCTTGGCTTTCAGGCCTCTCTCCGCGCGGGCGCATTCGACCTGGTTACGGGAGACGTGGCGCGCCTCGCCAGCCGGCCCGCCACATCTCCCGTCGAATTCTTCACGCGCGCGTTGGCGGCCGCCACGAGTGCCAAGGGATAGCATCCAGCGATGGTGAAAGTGGCAGTTCTCGATGACTGGCAGCGAGTGGCCAGGAGCAGCGCGGATTGGTTGCCGCTGATCCGCCGCGCGGAAGTCGTCTTCTTTCACGAAGCGTTCGCTGATGAAGATGAGGCCGCGAGCAAACTGGCGGATTTCGAAATCGTCCTTTCCATGCGCGAGCGCACGCCGCTCCCGGCGTCCCTAATCCAGCGTCTGCCGAAATTACAGATGCTCGGCATAACGGGCGCGCTGAATCGCTCGCTGGACACGAATGCATGCACAGCTCGCGGAATAGTCGTATGCAACACGATCGGCGGGGGCGGATCGCAAGCCGCCACCGCGGAGCTTGCGCTCGGTCTGCTGATCGCCGCAGCCAGAGCGATTCCCGCGGCGGATGCCAACATGCGGGCCGGACGTTTTCAAGAGGGCTTGCCGGTGGGGATAAGCCTCGCGGGAAAGACAATGGGGCTTATCGGCCTCGGCCGTTTGGGATCAGCTATGGCCCGCTATTGCCGCGCCCTCAACATGGATGTAGTGGCCTGGAGCCAGAACTTAACGGCCGAAAAAGCGAAAGCGGCGGGCGCCACCCTCTTATCGAAAGACGAGCTGCTGTCGCGTTCCGATGCCATCAGCATTCACCTGGTGCTCTCGCCGCGCACACGCGGGCTGATCGGCGCCGCGGATCTTGCGCGCATGAAGCAGGGCGCGATCCTGATCAACACCTCCCGCGGCCCTATTGTTGATGAGGCCGCGCTTGTGGGAGCCCTGCGGTCGCGGCGGATCGTGGCCGCGCTCGATGTCTACAACACTGAGCCCTTGCCGCCGGATCATCCACTCAGACAGTTGCCGAATGTGGTACTGACGCCGCACCTCGGTTACGGCGTGGCTGAAACCTGGAAGGAATTCTATGGGCAGAGCGTGGAGAACGCGCTGGCCTATCTCGATGGGAAGCCGCTGCGGGTAATCAATCCAGAAGCTCTGGGCGCCCGGTCAGATCGGCACGGGGCGTGAAACACAACCGAGAGGGACCTCCTATTCGAACCGTTTGCCGCGCAGAATGAGATCGGTAAATCGTTTTAAGATCTCCCGGTATTCGTCAAGAGCTCGTTCTTCCGCGGCCATTGCTCGCCGTAAATCCGAATGGCCAGCCTGCTCGTTAGGGTACTTTTCGTAAATATCGGCGAGAGCTTTGGTTTTCGCCGCAGCGGACTGATATTCCAGTTGTGCTTCCAATAATTTGCGGCGCATTTCGGTCTCGATTTGAGTGCGATTGGCGGGGGACATGTCGTTACGCTCTAGTCGAGACTAGACGCTCCGGTACGGCCTGTAAATCGTACATTTATCCTAAGGTGAAAACCGTGCACAGACATACTTGTAACGCCGTTATCCCGCGCACACAAGCGGGTCGATTACTGGATTATTTGCAACACTTTCCAAGCACTATGCACAGTGCTTTACGTTAATGTTTGTGAACTGCCAGGAACTTCGTAGCTAGACATTTCGGTCTGTTACCCGCCGGAGCAAGGGGTCCAGCGCCGCAGGCGATTATATGGCAACCATCACTTGGACGTGGAAGCGGCAGGAGCCATTTGCCTGGGATTGAACGGCTCCTGATACACCGATACCAAACTCTGATTTCCATCCTTGTCGACCGCTTTCACGCCGATCACGATGTCATCAACCGAAAGATCGGGAATAGTGTATTTGGTGACGTGGCCCACCCAGATCTCGCGCTCCCAATCCGGGGCGGTGGTAGAGCGAATCACGATGGCATAGCCGGCCACATCGGGTTCGGGGCTTTCGAGCCACCGCAGAACGGCGTCATAGCCGGTTTCCCCACGGCTCAGCATCGGCCGCCGAGTGCCTTTCTGTTCGCCGGTCATGATGGTGTAGTTGGTGACAGGGGACGTCGGCGCCAGCGCAAGGCTCGCCAGCACCGCGCCATTCATGCGCGTGACGCGGGCGGCATAAGGGACGGACGTGTGCTCGAAGGTGTCTGTGGCGCTGTGCTGATTGGCGTAATTCTCGCTAGGCGAGGTGAGGCGGATGGCGGCGAAGCCCTGAACCGTGAATGGGGTATGATCGCCGCCGCGATCGAAGCGGTCACGGTGAAAGACCATTTCTACGTGCATGGAGGGCACGTAGCGCTCGGCCACCAGTTTGAAATAACGCTCTAGCGTGCGGGCCGGCGAATCCTCCGGGCTGTCGGCGAATACCCGCAGAACCCCATTCGCGGTACGGCCGTTGCCGGAAAGATCGCTGCCGATGATGTCGTTGTTCAGCACGGCTTCGATATTCATGCCCTTTTCTTTGGCATACGCCGCATATGCCCGAGCGCCTTCGAGGCCAAGCTCCTCCGCGGCAAAAGCAACAAAAACGATGCTCTTATCGAAACGATACTGGCTCATCACGCGAGCCAGTTCCAGAACGGCGGCTGTGCCACTGCCATCGTCGGTTACGCCCGGTGCGATCTTCTCCGCAGCCGTTGCTTCGTAATCCGGTTCTCCCCGGGGATTGTCACTCGGAAAATACTCGACAATTCGCTTGGCTTCTTCCGGATCCATGCCGTGCTTGACGAAATCGGCCGCGCGTTCTTCATCCGTGAACTTCGCCTTGCGCACGATGTTCAGGCTGTCATAGTGAGCCGTGATGACCACATACCGGTTTGGGTCGATGGTTCCCGGCAGGACAGCCACGACGTTGGAAAGGTCCACGTCACGGACAATCCGCCGATTCACTGCGGTCTTCTTCAGAGTGAAGTTGTGATAGCTGACCTGCAGGCGCGGGCTATAACTTTGGAACTGGTCGAAGATCCACTTTTTGGCCGCTCCGATTCCGTGCTCGGGATCGTCCTGAGAGGAAAAATCGTAACGGGTGCCGAAGCTTTCGAGCTTATGCAGCGTCGCCGCGATGCGTTGTTCGGAGACGGAGTTGACGATCCCGGCGATGGCCGGGTTCATGGCCGTTCCCGGCGCTTGCGCCGCAGCCTGAACCGCGAGCAGGAATGCCGGAGGCACAAACAAGAGGAAACGCAGTTTCATACGTTGTAGTGCGTTTGTAGCATGCGCGCCGGAATCTGGTCAAACCGGACTCGCACCGGCCCTGATACAATTCCTCCCTATGAAAATGCTGTTGTTGCTTGCCGCGCTGCCGCTACTGGCAGCGGATCCCGACGGATTTGCCGCGTACACGAAAGCCGATATCGAGGCTCGCGCCAATGCGGCGAAATTAGACGCGCACAAAGCCGGCGCGGACCGGGTGGCCAACTGGGGGAACCACGCGCTCCTGATTGTGCGACGCGCTGGAGATGGCGAGGTGGAGACCCACCAAAACCAGGTTGACGTAGTCACCGTAGTTTCGGGCGAAGGAACGCTGGTGGTAGGCGGGACCGGAGTAGATATGCACCAGACCGCTCCCGGCGAACTTCGCGGAAAATCGATCACCGGCGGGGAAATGCATAAAATGGCGCCCGGCGATGTGTTCCACATTCCTGCCAACGTGCCCCACCAGATGCTGGTGCCGAAATCGCTGGTGATTCAGGTGGTGAAGGTCACGACTAAATAGGTTCGAGCCACGACGTCAGGGGGCAGTAGGGCCGGCCGTCTGCCAAGTCGCTCACCTTGGCAGATCAATTGCCTTCGCCAAGACCATGGCGAACACCCCGCGCGAATGCGCGCACGCCCGCCCACGCGTCTCGGTCCTGATGCCGGCTTTTAATCAAGCGGCCTTCATCGACCGCGCCATCGAAAGCCTGGTAGCGCAGACTTTCACCGGTTGGGAACTTTTGATCGTCGACGACTGCTCCTCCGACGAAACGAGTGAGCGCATTCGCCACCGGCAATCGCATCCGCAGTTCCGGTGTTACCGCCGGGAGCAGAATCACGGATTTGCGGCGGCGCTCAACTTCGCGCTGAATCGCGCTCGGGGAGAACTGATTGCCTATTTGCCGTGCGACGACCAGTATTATCGCGAGCATCTGGCCTCTCTGGTTCAGTGCCTGGATGCGCACCCCAGCGCCGTTTTGGCCTACGCGGGTATCCGCTTCCAGCAGCGGCGCGCGGCGCGCGGAAAGAT
The DNA here is from genome assembly GCA_036557125.1 of Bryobacteraceae bacterium. GTDB lineage: Bacteria > Acidobacteriota > Terriglobia > Bryobacterales > Bryobacteraceae > PSRJ01. The sequence continues at coordinate 11,001 of DATBID010000132.1, forward strand.
ACCGGGCCGCGCGCTGCAACTGGTGCAGACGATGCACCGCCGCGGAGAGGAGCGCTGGGTCGAACGCGAACAACTGGTCACCGACGATCTGGACCGCCTGTTCTGGTCGAAACTTCTGAAGCGCGGCGAGGCGCACGGCACCGGCAGGATCACTTGCGAATGGGTCGATCATCCGGCGCAGCACCACAAGGCAATCCTGGAGCCGGCAGGCGGCGGGCTGAATCCCTATCGCAGTCGCTACGCCGTTCGCCATCCGCTTCGATTTCAATCCTCGCGCGGAGATTACTTCGACGAAGTCGAGCTGTATCGCCGTTTCCGTGACCGGCCCCGCACGCCTCCCGGGGCCGATGGCCTGAAAATTCTGCTCGTGGGAGAGTTGGCCTTCAATCCCGAGCGCATCCTGGCTTTGGAAGAAAGAGGGCACCAGCTTTACGGGCTGTGGACGGCAAAGCCGTGGTGGTTCAATACCGTCGGCCCCCTGCCTTTCGGGCACGTCCAGGATTTGTCGCCCGCCACGTGGCGGGATGACATACGGCGTCTGCGCATTGATGTGATTTACGCGCTCCTCAACTGGCAGGCGGTCCGGTTCGCGCATGAGGTGTTGCTGGCGCGGCCCGGCGTTCCTCTTATCTGGCATTTCAAGGAAGGCCCGTGGCTCTGCATGGAACGCGGCATGTGGCCGCAATTGCTCGATCTCCACACCCTCTCCGACGGCCAGATCTATTCAAGCCCGGAGGAGAGAGACTGGTTCGCCGCAACCGTTCCAGCCACGAAAGGCGGCCTCGCCATCACGCTCGATGGCGACCTGCCGAAACGCGACTGGTTCGCCGGACGACGCGCGCCGCGCCTCTCGGCGCAGGATGGCGAATTTCATACGGTCGTGCCCGGCCGGCCGGTCGGCTTGCCTCCCGTAAGGCTGCGCGAACTCGCGGCCGAAAAAATCCATTTGCACTTTTATGGCAGCGTGCAGCAAGCGGCGTGGCGGCGGTGGATTGAGAAGGCGCAGGCCATGGGGCCAGGCTATCTGCACTTGCATCCCTATGTGGGTCCGGACCGCTGGGTAGCGGAATTTTCGCGCTACGATGCCGGGTGGCTGCACTTTCTCCGCAGTAGAAACCAGGGCGATATAGCCAGGGCATTCTGGGACGATCTGAACTATCCGGCGCGCATGGCCCCGCTGGCCGCTGCCGGATTGCCGCTGATTCAATACGATAACCGCGGCTCGATTGTGGCTACTCAGTCCCTGGCAGGCCGCCTGGAAGTAGGGATTTTTGCAAAGAGCATGGCCGAACTCGGGACGCATCTCCGCAATCAGCGCCGTATGGAGCAACTTCGCGCCAATATGTGGCGCGAACGGTTCCAGTTCTCCTTCGACGATCACGTGGACCAGTTGGTGGAGTTCTTCCGTCAGGCGATCGCAAATTATCGCGGCAGGAAATCGGCGTAGGAGGTAGCCTACGCTGCCCGTGTCGACGGTTTCGAAATTTCTTCCACTACTTCTGCCGTCTTCTCAGTGGACTCACCGCGCGTCGCAATATCCGCCTGCGAAATGATTCCCATCAGCTCGCCGCGTCGATCGACCACCGGAACCCTCCGGACCTGATGCCTTTCCATGGCATCGAGAGCCTTTTCGATATCATCCTCCGGCGAACAGGTGAAGGGGTCTCTGGTCATGA
>DATBID010000133.1:0-4769 GCA_036557125.1 Bryobacteraceae bacterium
GGAAGGACAAGCCATTCTCCTCGATGGTGAGAACCTCCAGGATTGGTGGCAGCGCGGATCTGGCGCCAACGTTACCGGCACGCAGCTCGGCATCGAAGCGATCGCTGAATTCCAGACCATGACCAACACCTACAGCGCCGAGTACGGCGGAAATGGCGCGGTGGTCAATGCGGTTAGTAAATCGGGCACTAACGATTTCCATGGCTCGGCGTTCGACTTCCTGCGTAACAGCGACATGGACGCCCGCAACTTTTTCGACCGCAAATCTCCGCCGCCGTTCCGCAAAAACCAATTCGGCGGCAGCATCGGTGGACCGATCAAAAAAGACAAGCTCTTCTTCTTCGTCAACTATGAAGGTATTCGCCAGTTACTGGGCGGAACCTCATTGGTCAATGTCCCGGACAGCAACGCCCGCCAGGGATTGGTGCCTTGCAGTATTGCATCTGGATACGCCTGCAATAGCGCTGGCCTGGCTCAGGTTCCCATCAATTCCAACGTTGCGCAACTCCTGCAACTCTACCCGGCGGCCACGACAGAACTCGGCAACGGCATCGGGACCACTACCACCGTCGCCAACCAGATTGTTCACGAGGACTATCTTATTTTCCGGGTAGATTACTCGATCTCAGCCAACGACTCCGTATTTTTCCGCTACGTCTCGGACACTGCCAACGCAATCTTTCCCACGCCGATCCCTCTCTGGCCGGTGAACGATCATAATCACAATCAGTTCTCAACGATTCAGGAGCGCCACATCTTTTCGCCCACGTTGCTGAACCATTTCAGCTTCTCCTTCTCGCGGCCCTTGGAAACCGAAAGCGAGCCCTATACCGCTCCCAACAATATTCTGGAGCCTTATCCGGGCCGGCAGGATATCGCCATCGGTGTAACGGGTCTGACCGGGCTCGGCGCGAACATCACCAATCCATTCCGGTTCCTGGAGAATAAGTTCACGCCAGAGGACGACCTGCTCTGGACCAAAGGCGCGCACAGCATTCACTTCGGCATGCATGTCCGCCGGCACCAAATCAACTCGTTTAACTACACTTATTGGAACGGTCAGTACTCTTTTCCGAGCTTGGTGGCTTTTCTGACGGGAGCGCCCTCGTCGGTTGTGATCGCACCGCCGGGAGATGCCTACGGAAACCGCGACTTCCGTGACATCAGCTTAAAGCCGTATATTCAGGACGACTGGAAGGTGAGCCGCAGGCTGACCGTCAACCTCGGGCTCCGGTATGAATACCAGACAAATCCGGTGGAAGCGCACAATAATTTGAGCAACGTGGTGGATCCGCCTTACGGCTCCGGTTTTACCCACGTCACACACGCGTTCAAGACCAACCCCAACGTAGATAACTTGGATCCCCGCGTGGGCTTGGCCTGGGACGTCACCGGCGACCACAAAACTTCGGTTCGCGCCGGCTTCGGCATGTTCCACGACCCTGCGCAGACCTATGTGTTCTTCTCCGGATACGTCGGCACTCCGCCGTTTCTGGCCTTTAACCAGCAGTTTCCCACCTATCCGATCCCCTTCCAGGGCGGCACGATTGCCCCGCCTTTGCCCAGCCTGACATTTGGTACGGATTACGGGATCCACAAGACGCCTTACCAGATTCAATACAATCTGAACATCCAACGGCAAGTCTTCAACGGCTCCGTCCTCACGGTAGGCTATGTGGGATCGCGTGGCATCGACCTGCTCAGCTTCCGCGATTACAACCCGCCGGTTCCAGTGATTCTGCCGAACGGGCAGCAGCAATTCGGGAACCCTGTCACGGGCGTTTCCTACACCCGTATCAATCCGGCGTTCGGGTCGTTGGTCTTGACCAATCCCGGCAGTTCTTCCCACTACAACTCGATGCAGATGAGTTGGAACAACCGGCTGTCCAACAGCTTCATCGGCAACCTGTCGTATGTGTATTCGCACTGCACGGACGGTGCATATACCTACGGCGGCCTGGGTGGCAACAACGGGACCTCATCCTGGACCAACCCTTACAACGGAAACGGCGAGCGCGGAAATTGCGGCTATGACATTCGCCACAACTTGTCGGTAAACATCGTCTACCTGCTGCCATTCAAGGGCAACCGTCTGGTCGAGGGATGGCAGTTGAGCGGCATCGAACTCTGGCGCACCGGTGTACCGATGTCGGTCGATATCGGCTACGACCGCGCGCTGCTCTCCAATAACTTCGATGCGGAGCGTCCGAATGTGATCGCTGGCTGCAACGTAACAGCAGGCCAATCGTCGCTCCATTGGTTCAATCCGGCTTGCTTCACGCTGCCGACCGCCGGAACCATAGGGGACCTGGGCAAGAACACAGTTACGGCGCCGGGTTACGTTTCTACTGATTTTTCATTATCGAAGGACACGCGGCTCCACGAGAGAGTCACGGTTCAATTCCGCGCCGAGATTTTCAACATCTTCAACCAGACCAACTTCGGAATTCCTGGCCTCAATGCGTTCACCGCCGTAGGTGGACTAACCGGATCGCCGGCCGGAATCACGGGCAACCTTTCCAATGCCGGACAGATTACCTCCATTGTAGGGACATCCAGGCAAATCCAATTAGGGCTGAAGTTCCTGTTCTGAGTTGTGGGGCAGGTTGGAAACCTGCGGCCGATTGTTTAATCGGCCCGCCGCCGCGTCGGCAAAGCAATGCCCGCACTTACGAAATCGTCGCGACAGGCCACTGGTTGCGGGCCAAGACGGCAAGCGGGAACTTGAGGGCCCCCAAGTTCCCGTTGCGCGTGTGCTACGCTCGACTCCGTTCTTGTGATGGATCGCGGCAGACAGGTCCGAACTGCTTTATGAACACCTTCTCGATGCCGCTCTAGCGATCATGCGATCGGAATACGCGAGCATGCAGATGTTTTACCCCAACGGGGCGAAAAAGGACGAGTTGCGGCTCCTTGCATTCCGCGGATTTAATCCGCGGGCGGCGAAATTCTGGGAATGGGTGGCCTCCGATGGTGACTCAAGCTGCGGGATTGCTTTGCGTACTCGGTAGCGCGTCATTGTGCCGGATGTTGACAAGTCGGAGTACATGGCAGGCACGGAGGACCTTGCGACGTACCGCCAAACAGGGATTCACGCTGTGCAATCGACCCCGCTCGTCTCCCGCGGCGGAAAGGTTGTCGGGATGATCTCCCCGCACTGGAGTCGGCCGCATGAGCCGACCGAGCGCGATCTGCGTCTCTTCGACATCCTCGCCCGGCAAGCGGCGGATTTAATCGAGCGAAAGCGCGCCGAGGAGGAACTGCGCGAAAGCGAAGTCTGGCTAGCGGACCAGCGCAAGGCGCTGGAGACAGCCCTAAATGGCGGACCACTCGAAACGGCCCTCGGCATACTGGCGCGCACCGCTACCGCGGTCATGGGCGGCGCCGTCCGCGCGGCCTTTTACCTCGCCAATCCGACGGAACAACGCTTCACCACCTTGTGGGCATGGGCGCCGAATACGGTGAAGCAGTGGACGGCTTCAGAATCGGTCCTGAATCTCTGGCCTGCGGTCTGGCATCGCACACCGGGCAGCCGATCCTCACCGCGGACTTGACGAAGGAGCCCCTCTGGCAGCCATGGCTCTGGCTCGCCGAGAAGTTCGATTATCGCGCTGTTGGAGTTTCCGGTACATACCGCGGCCGGTAAGGTCGTCGGCACGTTCGCGATCTATTCGCGGCAGCCGCGCGAAGCGACCCCCCGGGACATAGGATTCGCCAAGTTGGTGACTCAGACCGCCGCCACGATCATCGCGCGAGACGCGGATGCGGAGGTGCGCCGGTGCGCGGAGAGGCGCTTCGCGAGAGCGAAGCCCGAGAACGGGCTCGTGTCGAGGAGTTGGAAGGAATACTCGAAGCCGCCCCGGTCGCCATGTTTATCTCCCAGGATCCTGACTGCCGCAACATGATCGGCAGTAAGCTGACGTACGAAATGCTGCGGATCAGTCCAGGCTTGAATATCTCGAAGTCTGCGCCGGACGGCCAGGCGCCTGCCACCTTCCGGGCCATAAGAAGCGGCCAAGAAATCCCGCACGAGGAATTTCCGGCTCAAAGAGCGGCTGCGACTGGCCAGCCCGTCCGGAACTACGAATTCTATGTGGTTTACGAAGATGGCACATACCGGAACCTGCTGGGCGAGGCCATTCCCCTGTTTGGCGAAGACGGCAACCCGCGTGGCGCGGTCGGTGTTTTGTGGATATCACCGAACGTAAGCGGAGTGAAGAGAGGCTCCGCCAGACCCAGAAGTTGGAAAGCATTGGCCTGCTCGCGGGAGGAATTGCCCATGACTTCAACAACCTCCTCACCGGAGTAATGGGCAATGCCAGTCTGTTTACTGGCAGACGCCGCACCCGGCCGAGCCAACGTGCTCCGGTCCATTATCGCCAGTAGCGAACAAGCCGCTCACCTTACGCGCCAACTGCTGGCCTATTCCGGTAAAGGCCAGTTCATTGTTCGAGAGTTGGACATCACACAGGCTGTTAACGAGATCGCTGGCCTTGTTCAGTTCTCGATTCCGAAGAGCGCGTCCCTGAGGCTCGATCTGGAACAGCGGCTCCCGGCGGTGGCGATGGACCCAGGCCAACTGCAGCAAATTCTTATGAATCTCGTAATCAACGCCGGTGAAGCGATCGGCAACGGTAATCCGGGCAAAAATCACGATTAGCACCTTCACGATTGATATCGCACGCCCGTTCAACGACGACCTTGGCGAAGAGATCGCGCCCGGCAGGTATATCTGCGTCGAAGTCGGCGATACAGGCGGCGGCATCGAC
>DATBID010000134.1:0-5878 GCA_036557125.1 Bryobacteraceae bacterium
CCTCACCCCGGTCGTTTACACCTACATGGCCGGCGCGCTCGAGCGCTGGCGCGCGCTCCGCAAACGCCCCCGCCCCCTCGCCGAACCAGGCCTGGTCAGGGGCCTTTGACACTGGCGCAAGATCGTAGTACGACCCGACCATTTGTAGGGGATCAAAGGCTATCGCGAGAGTCGGATAATCGGCAGAGCGCTACCCAAGGAGTCATAGAGGCGAAACTTCGGCAATACGGGTCACTGAAAGCACCACCTTTCGCGAAAAAGGGAGCAAGTGGTGAGCAAGAAGACTATCTGCGTTACCTTCTGCGGGACTGAGCGGAATTGTTCTCATGGCTGTTTGCACAATTGCGGACCTCCGGCATCCGGGGTTTTCGGAGCTTTCTAATGGGCGTGGTGGAACCAATGTAGAATCCGTACGTCTGGATAGTAAAATGCCCGCCGTAGCGGAGCATACGGCGGGCGGGAATCTGTCTGAAGGTATTGTGTCTACTGAGCCGGCGCGTGAAAGCGGCCGAACCAAGCGGCTTTGCCGATGACGTGACCGTCCATGGCTTTCAGCAGATCCTCACGCGTGGTGTTTGCCGGCAGATCCAGCTTGGTATCGAGTGCATAGAACTCGAACAGGTAATGATGAATCGGCCCCGGGCCGGCGCCAGGCCCGAAATACGCGCCCGGTCGGGTGCCGCCCCGCGCAGCGATGCCGGGGCCGTTGCGCGTTCCATCGGGCAGATCGCCAGGCCCCAGCCCTTCCGGAAGGCCCTTGGCTGTGCCGGGAATGTTGAATGCGGTCCAATGGAGTGTATCGACGGTGGTTTTGTTGCTCGAATTCTCGACGTCGTGAAAGATCACCGCATAGGTTTGGAGCGCCGGCGGCGGCGCGGCGGGATTCGGACCCAAAGTCCAGTGAAATTCGAAGGCTGGCGACTTGTTCTCGCCGCGGCCAGAATATTTCATCGGAACTTCGCCTCCATCGGGCCATGCGTCCGAAGTCACCGAAAGCACCAGCCTGGGTGGAGGGGGTCCCTTCTTCTCCTGGGCCTGAGCGGCCATGATGAACAAGAGGGACGTGAGAGCAATCCCCGAGAGCACTCGTTTCATTCGCTTCCTCCTCAAATAGTTTCCGTTTGCGCTGATTTTGTAGCTTAACATGCGGGGGCCGCGTTCCAGTGTAACCGCTGCGCGAGCATATTTTGTAAGATTGCCTTGTCGAAAGAGCGGCGTTTTAAACCACCACCGCCCCCGTTTCCGATGTATCGTACCCGGCGAGGACCTCCAGTTTGCGCCGAAGCGTTGCCCTCTGCAGAACATCCAGAAACGACTTCGCAGACGCGAAATCCGCAGTGCGCTTCCGCATGACCAGGTCGTATCTCTCACTATGCAGCGGGACGAAATCCAACCCAAACACTTTGGCCGCCGACCGCGTCGCCAGACATACATCCGCCTCGCGGGAGACCACATAATAAGCCGCTGCCAGGTGGCCATAAGCAACCTGCTCGTAGCCTTGAATGCTCTGGGCGTCCATTCCTGCCTTTTGAAGCAGCTTGTCCAAGAGGGCGCGGCTTCCGGAACCGGGCTCGCGATTTACGAACCTGATATTCTTTCTTGCCAAGTCCTCCATCTTCCGAATGCGTTTGGGGTTCCCCGGCGCCAGGACCAACCCTTCCTCCCATCGCGCAAAGGTGACGACCATGAAGTCTTCATCCGGAAATTCTTTGCGGACGAAAGGTAGATTGAACTCGCCGGTCTTCGGATCTTCCAGATGAGAGCCGGCGATGTGTACCTTGCCCTCTTTGAGCCAGTTCAGTGCGAGCTTGCTCGAAGCCGCGGCGGAAACTATCTCCACACCGCTGATCTTCTCCACCATTCGGGACAGAAGCCCGGTAGCGGGATCACAGCCGGCAAGTACCAACCGCTTCTGCGCTGCCTCTTCCTTAGCGAACACAACCAGGTCCGCCCGGCCATTCGTCCGCGAGGTTCGCTTGATTACTCCATCGGCTTCCGGCATGAAGTAGGGAGAAGCCGTTACGGGCACACTCACCCAGCGCGATCCGATCTGGCAGATGCGAACGGCTTGGCCTTTCTCTGGCGGGACGGTGCTCAAAACTTCGGCGCCCAGCGATTCCGGCGAAGTTTCCAACCCTTCTTTCAACGAAAAGAGATCGTCAATGGTGACTTCCAGTTCCCGGGCGAGACGCAGGGCCACCTCTGTATTGGGAACATACGTGCCCATCTCGATTGCATAGATGGTCTGGCGGCTCACGTTCACGCGGCGCGCCAAGTCTGAAATACCCAAGCCACGGCTCTTGCGGATCTGTGCCAGCCGGTTTTCAACCCGCGTTTTCACGTTGTCACTACCTCAGTTGGACCACTTCAAACTTGTTAAGCATACAGACGGAGCAGTCAGCGTGCGCGGCTGCTGAACCCCAGTCTAACGCTTCATACGCCGTGGAACCGCGTGGCCTTGCCGCCATCACCACAGCAGCTTCAAGCCGAACTGAATCTGCCGGGACGTGGTCGACGTGCTCGTGATGACGCCCGCCGTGGGGGAAACACCAGACGGCGTAAAGACCACCGCGTTGGGCATGTTGAAATTGGCGCGGTTCAGGATATTGAAGAACTCCGCGCGAAATTCCAGGTTCGCTCTTTCGTGAAGGCGTGTATCCTTGAACAAAGAAAAGTCCCACGTGGCCAGGCCAGGACCGATGAGCGTGTCTCTGCCCAGATTGCCGTAAAACCCGCTGTTGTTCGGAGGCGCCAGGAAGGCGGCCGGATTGAACCATTGATTGGGCGATCCCAAGATGACCGGGCCCGTGAACGCCGGGTTAACGAACGGCCGCACGGGGTTCCGTGTGTCCCCGTTGTTCGAAGGGTTGTAACTCAGTTGCGGCGTAAATGGAAAACCACTTTGCATGGTCACGATGGAATTCGCCGTCCAGCCGCTGAGGAGTGCATTGCCGAAGCCGCGCGATGTATTTAAGAAATGTCTTCCCGAACCGAAAGGCAGAGCATAGCTCGCATTGACCAGGCCCACATTGCGAACATCGAAATTGGCCAACCCGCGGTCCGCGCGGAGATCGAACGGATTAGAGGCCAACGCCGGCTCGCCGCCGGAAGTGGTGGCATTCAGCGAATCCCCATCGTCTATAGCTTTGGACCACGTATACACGCCCCGCAATAAGAGGCCGCTGCTGAAACGGCGATTGAAGTCGACTTGCAGAGCGTTGTAGGAGCTATCCGCCTCCGAAAAATAAGTCCAGGTGTTGGCCAGCGAGGATGTGGGCTTGGTGGCAGTAGGAACATAATAGGTCCCCGCCGGAACCGGAGTGCCCGCGATGCCAGCCGGAAAATTGTTGGGGTAATTAGCCGGACAGGGGGCCGCTGGACAAATCACGGGGAAAGGCTCATTGGCATCGATACCGAGAATCTCGTGATATCCATGGGACCCGACATAACCCACGGTGAGAGCCGCATTAGCCGTGATTTCCTGTTGGATTCGGAATGACCAGGAGATTAACGTGGGGGTCTGCAAGTTGGGCTGCACACCGCCGGGCACCAGCTTGGCCGTGCTCGGAAGGGGAGCCGAAGTCGCGAGCGGAAGCTGCGAGACCGAAACGCTCGGCAGGCTGTAAGTCGGATTGAACGGCGCATTCTGATCGGTGCGGTAGCCGAGCGCATCCTGCAGATCGTTGTACATGCCGAAGCCGGCACGGATCACTGTCGGGTGTTTGCTGCTGAACGGACTCCACGCCGCGCCGAATCGCGGCTGCGGCAGGAACTTCGCGTTATTCACCAGCATCGCCGAACTTCCGACGTTCGGCACTGCAGAAATTACTCCATTGGTAAAAGTATAAGTAGCCGCTCGCCCGAAGGCTTCGTTCCATCCATTGGAAAACCCATCGCGGAAGCCCAAGGTCAAGGTGAACCGCTGGCCAAAACGAATGACGTCTTCCGCGTACCACGCACCGAACCAGGAGCGCCAGCCCAGCGGGGTGGACGCGGGATCGTACAACAGAGTGCCTACCGTGCCGGCAAGAAACGTCTGCAGACTGGTGAATGTTGCCTGGCCGAATTGGCTGAGCGCGATATTCTCGTTCGACCGCAATCGCTGGAACCAGACACCCATGTTGAGCTGGTGCCGTCCCTGGGTAAAGGAGACGCGGTCTTCGTAAGTAAACAGATTGCGGTGAATGTTCAGATTGCTGCCATTATTGCTTCCGGCCAGACTGACCTGGGCCGTAGGATTGGATGCCGCGCTGCCACCCACCACGATGGCGCCCACGGGTTCGCCCGACAGGAAACCCGGGAGACTGGCTGCGGGACTGCCGGGGGTCGGCTCCCCCGTAAAGAAATAAGCGGCGCGCGAAAATCCAAAGCGGGCCGTGTTGAGCCAGCGTGGGGAGAATTCGTGCGTCTCCTCCAGGCTCGCTACTTGCTCGCGCAGCGTCTCGAAATCGGAGCTGTACGAATTGGTGCTGGTTGGCGTGAAATCCTGGCTGTCGTCAATTGTGTAAATCGCGCTGAGGGAATCCTTCGAAGAAAAAAGATGGTCCAGCCGCGCCGTTCCAAAATCGTCGCGAATGGTCTGCAGCGGATTGTTGAAGGCTTCGGCAATTCCGCCGAAATCGGGAGCGCCGGGAGTCGGCACGGGCCACGCGTTGATCAACGGCGAAACGCCTACAAACGCGAGACCGGAATCGGGACAGGGGCTGGGCGCTGGGGTAACCAGCTTACAAGGCAGATAGCCATTGCGCGCGTTTGTGTCCGGAACCAGATCGACACCCGTCTGGTGCAGGTGCTGCCGAAACCCTTCGTAGTCGACGAAAGCGAACGTCTTATCGCGCTTGATCGGGGCGCCCAACGCTGCTCCGAATTGATTCCGTTCAAAGCCCGGGGGACCGGAGCCGATATCGAAAAAGTTGGGCGCATCCAGATTGTTGTTTCTCAGAAATTCGTACAAAGAGCCGTGTACTGTGTTCGACCCGGATTGCGTCAGAATCAGGACCTGAGCACCGGGACGCTTGCCATACTCCGCGCCGTAGGAATCGGTGAGCACGTTGAATTCGCGAACCGCATCGACACCCAGGAGTTGCTGGCTGGTGCCTCCGGGCTGCATGTTGTTTTCCGCAGCCCCTGTAAACTCTACCCCATTCAACAAAAATAGATTCTGTTGCGGGCGGTTTCCGGATACGGCGAAGTTATTACCCACGGTCGAATTCGATACGCCGATGCCGCCGGTTTTTTCCGAGGTGAAATTGACGACGCCGGGATTCAGGGTCAAAAGCTCGTCGTAGCTGCGCCCGTTCAGCGGCAGGTCCTTCACTTGTTGTTGGCTCACCAAGCCGGAGACATTCGAGGTGCCAACGGCGACCAGCGGGGCATCCCCGCTCACCGTCACTTGCTGGCTGGCTTGGCCGATTTGGAGTTGGATATCCACGGTGGCGCTCTGGCCAACCACCAGCCCAACCCCTTTGCGGAGTGCTTCTGTAAACTGCGGTTTGCCGGCGCGGATTTCGTAACTACCCGCGGGCAGCGACGAAAACTGATAATGACCGGCGCCGTCAGTAATGGTGTTCCGCACCAAGCCTGTATCCACATTCGTCGCCGTCACGTTTGCCGCCGAGATCAATGAACCGGATTGATCGGTGACTGTTCCGGAGAGAACGGCGGATACCTGGCTGTAGGCTGCAGACGAAAGCAGCAGCAATGCCGCGAAGATCGCGCAAGTTCGGACGGAAAACGCGCGCTTGCGCTTGGGAACTGCCTTACCGATCGAGTCGAATCGCATAGAAACGTTTAAAATCCGGCAAGGAACGGGCCGCCGCTGAAAAATACGTTCGCCCGCCCCGCCCCCAAAAGCCAAGATATTTTTTGTCGTGCAAAA
>DATBID010000135.1:0-12565 GCA_036557125.1 Bryobacteraceae bacterium
AACAACAAGATCCACGGTTACGGCTCGCTCAATTTCGGCCGCAACCTGCGCCAGTGTTATCAGAACCTATGCGAGCGCGCGGTGCAGGAAGACGACCTGAAAACCGTGATGTGCTTCGCCGAGCGAATCCTGGAATGCCCCGTGGAAGTCATCGAGGGCGTGCCGGAAACCCTCGAATACCTCTCGCTGCGCCACGAGCTGACACTATTCACCAAAGGTCATCCCGAAGAGCAGAAACTCAAGGTCGAGCGCTCCGGTCTCGCCCCGTTCTTCCAGCACACCGCGATTGTGAAAGAGAAAGACCCCGCCGCCTATCGCAAACTGGTTGGAGATCGGGGGATGGATTCCGCTCGCACGTGGATGATCGGCAACAGCCCGAAGTCAGACATCAACGCTTCTCTAGATGCCGGCTTGAACGCGGTCTTTATCCCTCACGCGCACACCTGGGTACTCGAGAGGCAACAAATCCGCAACGGGCACGGCCGCCTGCTGGTGCTCGAGCGGTTCGCCGATCTGCGCCGCCATTTCTGAAGATCGCCAGCATTCAGCCTCTTAGCTGATCGCTGAGAGCTGAACGCTGACAGCTTATTGATCCGTCCGCCGCTGCCGTTCGTAGGGCTGCTTCAGGTACTTCTCAGCTTCCGCCTGCGCGCCTTGGGTGTTGTCTTTGGTGCGCACCGCCAGGTTATATTCGTTCACCGCGCGTTCTCTCTGGCCGGTAATATCGAAAATCTTCCCCAAGTTGATGTGCGCCCAGACTTCGGTCCACTTCGGCTGCAAGTCGCCGTTCAGCGCCTCGCGGAATTCGTTGGCGGCGGATTGATAGTTGTTCTGCAGGAAGAACACTTCGGCAATCCGGTAGTGCGCCAGAGAACTCGTGCGGTTCGTGGTCAGCGCCTTCTGGTATTCCTGCAGCGCCTCGCCGAACTCGCTCAGCTCCATGAACTCTTCACCGCGCCGGATGGCCACTGCCACTCGCACGTCATTGCCGTAGCGCATCACCTGATTATCCGGGTCGATGACCACGCTCTTCGGTTTGCCGAACGTGTCGACCGAAAATTCCGAAGAGGTCCCCACTACTTCTACGCGCTTCTGTTCCGGGTTGCCTTCGGTCTCGATTTTTAGGATGACGGGCATCCGGAAGGTATCGAGATCCTGCGAAATCTTCCCCATCACCCGGAAGCCCTTCTGTGTGCGATAGATTGTGTAGTCCAGCTTGAACTCCGGCGCGCCGCTCGATTCAATCCACTGAATAAAGAAGTAGCCGAGATCCTGGCCGGAAGCGGTTTCCATTACTTTGCGGAAATCATCGGTTGAGGCCGATTTCCAGGCGAACTGCTCCGTATACGTCTTCAGCCCTGCGAAGAACTTGTCATCCCCGATCACATAGCGCAGCATGTTCAGCACCGCCGCGCCCTTGCTCCCGGTCAGCGCCCACATTTCCGGAGAATAGTCCTCCAGGCGCGCGGATTGAATGATCGGCACATTATCGATCGTCAGCGCCTCGATCACCGTGTCGCGCATCTGCGATTCGAGCGCGCCTTTCCCGGCTGTGTGCTCCGTCCACAGCGCTTCAGCGTATGTGGCGGGTCCGTTGCTCAGCCATAGATTGTTGCGCGTGGTCGGCGAAACCAGATCTTCGAACCATTGCCGCGTGATCTGATTGGCCAGAAGTTTGTCGTTCGGCGTTGTCCCGATCCCTTTGGGAGCCAGGAACAGCACGCCGGGCGCCGCATAGCCATTCGGGGCGCCCGCTTCGGTCTCCACCAGGGCCAGATCCGCATACGGCGGCAAACCGTACACGCCCGTGAAATACGACATGATCTTGCCCGAATCTTCCCCATAAGCCTGCGCCTGGGCCGCTTCCGGGCCGCGGAAATAAACCGAAGTGGTCACTCCTTCCGACTGAACCTTCTGCGGGTCGCCCTTTACCACTGCGAAACTCGCCGGAAATGAGGGCCGCTCAAATTTAAACTCGTAAGCGATCTTGTCTCCCGCCGGCGTATGCGTTCCCGCCCCGGCCGCCACCACTGTGTAGCCCATCGGCACCGTCACGCGCATGTTGGCCGCAAACCGGTCCGTCGTGTATCCACTCACCGGCAGCCAGCGCGCCGGGTACATGAAATACGCGAAATCCGGATGAATTGCCGCGAACTTGATCCCGTAGACCGGCGAATCTTCCTGCCCCGTCAGCTTCCCGTCGTAGTAAAAGGTGACAGTCTCGGGTTGCCCCTTCGGCAGCGGCGAATCGAAATTCAGCCGGATTGTAAAATCTTGCGTATTGCGCGACGAGGAAATCTGCTTGCCCTTATCGTCCACCACCCGCGACACATTCAGCGCATTGTTCAACTCGAACGTCGCGGTGTTCATGCTATCGTCCAGCGGCACGAAGCGCATGGTCACGCGGGCGTTCAGCGACTGGGTGTTGGGCGAAACCTCCATGTCGATGGCGTACGCATCAACGTCAATGCGCTGCGCGCGGCGCTCCTGCGCGGCGGCAAAAGAGGCGACCGAAAGTAAAGCAATGCCGGCTGCGAGCGGCACGCCAAGCTTGTGTTGAAGACGCTTATTTCGAAGATTACGATACATGGACTGCTTGCCCTTCCAGGATAGCTTGGATAATCGAAGCGGCGCGCTCAGGCGGCGAAACCGGCGTTTCGAGGCGGCGCCGCACTTCTTCCAGGCCGGCCCGCATCTCCCTCCGCGCCTCTGCGTCGTTGAGCAGCTTCGCCGCCTCGGCCGCCAGGTTTCGGCCAGTCATCTGATTCTGCATCAATTCCGGAACCACCGCGCGCCCCGCCACTAAGTTCACCATCGAGAAAAATGGCACCCGCACCAGCAGCTTTCCCGCCACCCAGCTTGGCCAGGTCACCCGGTAGAAGGTAACCATCGGTGTGCCTACGAGCGCCGCTTCAATCGTCACCGTTCCACTCGCCGCCAGCGCCACATCGGCATGCGCCATTGCGTTCCAGCTTTCTCCTTCAATCACCCGCACAGGCGCCCGGCCCACCCGCTGTTCGAAAAACCGCGGCCCGATTGTGGCCGAAGCGGGGAGCACAAATTGCCTCTGACCCTTCCCGCTCGGCTTTCTCTCCATCAACCGGCTGATCGCGTCGAGTAGCGCCGGCAGATGGCGCGCAGCCTCGCCTCGGCGGCTCCCGGGAAGCACCGCTATCAATGGACGGCCCGCATCCAAACCGTGTTTCCGAAAAAACTCCTCCCGCCCGAGAGATGGTCTTACCAAGTCCACAAGCGGATGGCCAATGTACGTAGCCGCCATCCCGGCTTCGCGAAAGAACCGCTCCTCAAACGGAAAAATGCACAGCAGGTGGGCCAGATCGCGCCGCATTCGCCCAAGCCGCCCCTTCCGCCACGCCCACACTTGCGGCGCCACCAGGTACACCACCGGAATCCCCATCCGCCGCAACTGGCGGGCTACCCGCAGGTGAAAATCCGGCGAATCCGTCAGAATCGCCACATCCGGCTTCTGCTCCCGCGCCGCCGCCACCAGCCGCCGGTACTCCCCATAAATCCGCGGTATGTGGCCCACCACCTCGACGAGGCCCACCACCGCCAGGCTGGCGGCATCTACGACCGTGCGTACCCCCGCCGCCCGCAGCCGCGGCCCCGTGCACCCGAAGAACTCGGCTTTCGGCCATAGCTTCCGCAGCTCGTTCACAACCAAAGCGGCATAAACGTCGCCGGAAGCCTCCCCCGCCGAAACCAGCACTCTGGGTCCCATCGCACTCTCAAGTCTATCGCCGCCACCGGCTTACAATCGGCTACAATCGAACCGGGCATGTCCAACGCAGCCGACCCCTCCCGCATGACCGTCGAAGACCTCATCCAGCGCTGCCGGGGCGAAATGATCCCCGTAACTGGCAAATTCTCCTACTTCTCCATCACCCCCATGGCAGAAGAGGATTTACGCCATTACCTGCACGACCCCATCGCCGCGCTCCCGCCGGCTGCCATCGCCGGGCTTCCCGAGGTGCACATCATCCTCGCCCCTTACCTGGAAAAGGGCGGCTTAGGCAACGGCCCCCGCTCCTCCCGCGACGCCGTCAGTTTCGAGCGGCCCACCGAATCCCGCCAGGTCCCCAATGCGCTTTGGGAAGAGGAAAACCTCATCATCCTGGTCTTCGCAATCAAAGATGTCGAGGTTGCCGATTATCACTATCAGTTCTACAACGCCATCGCTTCGCTCCTGGCCGATCGCTGGCCCCACGACGTGCAGGAGCGGTTCCATCGGACCATCCGCGAAGAACTTACGGCCGAAGTCCACGGCGAAGTCGATGAAAGAAGCTGGCATCTGAAACAGTCGCTGCTCCGCCGCCAGGCCAACGTTCGCAAAGAAACCAAGCTCTTCCGCGAGTACGCCCGCCAGGCCTTCGAAGACACCATGACCCTCTACTTGCACGGCACCTGCTGCGACATCGACGTCGAAACCGGCCCCCGCCAGATGCCCAGCCGCTACCTGCGCCGGAGGCTGGAACTGCTGTTGTCGCTGTATCCGCCACCCGAAGGATACGCAGTGTTGCCCGAGCAGTTGAAGACCCGGTAAACACTGCGGGTGTTATGCCGGCGATGATCTTCAAAACCCTCGAAGCTCTGGAGGGATTCTATGGGCAGCAGGAGCCGCCATGGCCAACGGATCCATACCTTCACCTGGTGTGGCTCCATTGCGGCTACCCGGCAAGTGATGAAAGGTGTGCGAAAGGATGGGAATCGCTGCGGAAGACCGTTGGCGTGGAACCGGACCGAATAATGGTAGCATCGCTTCCACAGTTGACAAAAGCGCTCTCACCAGGGGGAATGGTTCCTGCTGTACGGGCCAGGAGATTAAAAGACGTCGTTCATAGAGTCATCGAGGACTGTGGCGGCGATCTCAACAGTGCGCTGGCGTGTCCGGTTCCAGTTGCCCGCAAGTTGCTCCAGCGATTCCCCAACATTGCCGAACCAGGCGCCGACCGCATCTTGCTCTTTGCGGGCATTTCCCCAGTTGCCGCGGTTCCCTCAAACTGTCCGCACGTACTTGTCCGTATCATGCGGGGCCGAGAGCGAGAGAACTATAGTGCTACCTATCAGGAAGCGCAGCAGGAAATTCAAAACCTGCCCGAGAGTGTCGCCGCCAGGATTCGGGCCTTTCTTCTTCTGAAGCGCCATGGACAGGAGCTGTGCAAACGCGTCAAGCCGAAGTGCCCGCAATGTCCAATCCGAAACCTATGTGCCTTCAACCGAGGTCACCATCGCGGGCGAGGTGCCGTTTAAAAGTCAGCCTCAGCGCTGAATCATCTCAATCCGGTTGCCTGCCGGATCGATCGCAATCCCGATCACGGTACTCGTGTTCCGGAACGGACGCGGCTCGCCTGCCATTGAGCCGCCGGCGGCCTTGATGGCCGCCTCTGTCGCCTTCATGTCCTTCACGTTCAGGATCACGTGCGCGATCGGATCTTTCACATCGTCTGAGTCGCGATGCATGATCACGATCGGCTCGCTTTTGTTGGCTTTCGCGGCCTCGGCCGTAGCGCCGAAATTCACGAAGATCTCCGGTCCCGCCGGCGCTGCGATCCGATTCACCTCCTGCATGCCGAACGCCGCTTCATAAAACTTCGCCACCGCGGGCGTGTCCTTGGCGCCGATCCGCACCGAGTTCAGCGTCACTTGAGTTTGTCCGAAGCCCACGAACGGCAGCATGGCGCAAAGTGTTATCGCAAATATGTAGATCCTTTTCATGGCCTTTCCAGCATACAATGTAATGCCCCAGCATCCGGCCGCCCCTGATAGAGTATTTAGTTACCCTCGTGGACCTCGCGCACGTCCATCTTCTGCTCAACCATTTCCCCGTCATCGGAACCATCATTGCCTTCGGCCTGTTCACCCTCGGCCTCATCGCCAAAAGCAACGACCTCAAACGCATTGGCCTCGCCATTTTCCTGGGCCTTTCCTTGCTTACTTTGGCCGTCTATGTAAGCGGCAACGGCGCGGCAGAGGAGATCTGCAAGTCCGCCACCCCCGACGACCCTTGCCAGGACGCCGCCATATCACGCGGCTTAATCGATGCGCACGAAAGCGCCGCGCTCATCGCCTTCGGAGCGATGGCGCTCACCGGCGCGCTTGCCTGGCTCGGCTTGTGGCAGTTCCGCCGCATCGCGCGTATTCCCGCATGGAATCTCGGCGCGATCTTCCTGCTTTCTCTGCTCACTATTGCGCTGATGGCGCAGGCTGCCAATTTAGGCGGCGACATCCATCATCCGGAGATCGGAGCGCCCGCATTTCCGCCCACTGCCACCGGTGCTCAGCCGTTCGCGCGCGCCCTCGGCGCCGCCGTCACCGGCGCGACCTGGATTTGGCCCACCTGCGAAACGCTCCACTTCATCGGCCTGTGCCTGCTGTTCGGCATCACCGCCCTCGTGGATCTCCGCGTCTTGAGCTTCATCAAGGGTGTGTCCTTTCCGGCCCTGCACCGTCTGCTGCCCTGGGGCGTGCTCGGGTTCGGCGTCAACCTCTTCTCGGGCATGCTCTTTTTCGTGGCCGATCCCGGCCAGTACACTCACAGCGCTCCCTTCCAATGGAAAATAGCTCTGGTGCTCTTAGCCGGATTGAACCTGGTTTATTTCACCCTCTTTGACGCACCTTGGCGCCTTGACCCCGGCGACGATGCCCCGCCCGTCGCCAAGTTCGCTGCCGCCTGCGCCCTGATTCTGGTCGTCGGAGTGATGTTCTGCGGGCGCATGTTGCCCTTCCTGGGGGATTCTTTCTGATGCCCTTAGCCGCAATCGTCAGCCTTGCGACCGTGGCCGTCATCGTTGTGGTGGGAATTGCTGGTTATTTCATCGATAAGAGCATTTCCTGATGCATTTTTTGAACGCCCTTGAGCAGTCCCAATTCAGCAAATGGCTGCTCCAATCGAATTCGATTTTCGCGTACCCCACATTTCTTTTTCTGCATACGGTGGGAATGGCGATGGTGGCCGGAGTTAGCGCCGCCATTGATCTTCGCCTGCTGGGAATCGCCTCTGCCGTCCCGGTTCGGCCCCTCGAACGGCTCTATTCCGTAATGTGGTGGGGATTCGGAATCAATCTTGCCACCGGCTCCGCGCTCGTCATCGCCGATGCCACCACCAAGCTGACCAATCCCGATTTCCTTATCAAGATGGCTTTTGTTTTCGGCGGCATAGCCATTCTTGTAATCATGCGCCGGCGGATCTTTCGCTATCCCGCGCTTGATAAAGCTCCGCTCCCCGGCGGCGCAAAATCTTTGGCTTGGCTGTCTCTTCTTTGCTGGACCGGCGCAATCACCTGCGGCCGTCTGCTCGCCTATGTTGGACCCGTCTCCGGCCCCCGCGGCTTACGCGGGCACTGAATGCAACCGGATGTGACGATCCTAGCGCTGCCTACCGCCTGTCCCCCGCCGCGATTCCTTCTTCGGTTTCCCGAATCGCCTGTTTCACCAGTTCCAAAGCCCTCACGCGGTGGCCGGCTTTGTCTGGAATAGCCTTTTCCAACTGCGCTTGGGCATTGTTCAAGGCGCGCAGCGCGGCCTGCATATGAGGTTGCGGAGCGGCCTCCGCAGTAGCAGCCGCCGCCATCCCAGCGGCTCCCGCTGCCAGCAAATGTTTTGCGGCGACTCGCCGGGAAATGAAATTCGGCATCAGCGTCATTATTTTCCCCCAAAAATTTGAATTTCCAATACGAGGTGGGCCGGTTACTAGTGTAACCAATCATACCTTAATAGGAAATTTAGGAAAGATTAAAATTTGATGCTTTTATGCCGACAGGGCAGCCGGCATGGAAGGACACACATCTTACGGGGCGCTCCATAAACATCGGAAAGGCAAGCGCCCCGCCGGCGGTGTTACACCTGGAACGAGCTGCCGCAGCCGCAGGTGCTCTTCACTTGCGGGTTATTGAACTTGAATCCCGCGCCTTCGAGCGTTTCCACGTAATCCACCTCGGCGCCATCCAAATACAGCAGGCTGGCCTGGTCGACGTAGACTTTCAGCCCGTCATATTGATAGGTCTTGTCGAGCACGTTCGGCTGGTTCTCGAAAGCCATCGAATAGCTGAAGCCAGAGCAGCCTCCGCCCACCACGGCGATCCGCAGACCGACCGGCTTCGGCTCTTGCGTCGCCATGATCTCTTTTACCTTGTCAACCGCTTTCTCTGTCAATTGAACCATGCTGTTCCTCACTCCTGATGGGGATTGCCCCATTATACCGTCAGGATCTAGTCCTGTCTGGTTCTCCACTCGCTTGGATGATCTTCGCCCCTGCCAGGTCGCGAAAAACTACGCCAACGGCCAATTGTCGCGCCGCAGCCAGGCCTCAGGTGCGCAGCGATAGCCCTGGCCCCCCCCGCCCCGGCGGGCCGAACTGCCCGCGTGCTATCTTTCGGAATAGGGGTGAGAAAGCAACTTTGCCGGGTTCGACCCGCCGCACGCCCCAAGCCGTTGTCAGCTTTTCGGAACTCCGGGTTCCACTTAGCGAATGTGAAACCCGAATTGAGTGGGTTGCGTAGGAAGCGGTGTATGGCATCGCTGACCGGCGCACTCCCCCTCCCGGCTTTCGGTAGCAAGGTTGCGGCAAAGTCGAGAGTGGAGTATCAAAACACCGTGGAGGGTGCCCTCGTAAAGCGGGCGCAGGCCGGCGACGAAGCCGCGTTTCGCGAAATCGTCGAACGGTACCAGTCCAAGGTGTTTTCGATCATCCACGGGATAGTCCGCCAGCGCAATGACGTGGAAGATATTGCACAGCAAGTATTTGCAAAGGTCTACCTGTCGCTGAAGAGTTTCGATTTCCGCAGTTCGCTCATCACCTGGATTTATAAGATCACCGTCAACGAATGTTTCGATTACCTGCGCAAGCGCAAGGTGCGCCGCTTGGTCTACGAAAGCGATTTGAGCGAGGATGAGGTTCGCCGGGTGGAAAATACCGAGCCGGCCACCGACCGGCAGACCCCTGCCGATTCCAGCCTCGCGCAGCGCGATTATGTTTTGAAGCTCCTCACGCGCGTTTCCGAAGAAGAACGCATGTTGTTGATGTTGAAAGAAGTAGAAGGCTATTCCGTGGAGGAGTTGGCGGAACGGACGGGCATGAACGAAAACACCATCAAGGTCAAGCTCTTCCGCGCGCGCCAGAAATTAGTCAAGGCCGCCCAGCGGCTGGATCGTACTCCGGGCCTGGTGCCCGGCTAGGCGCCTGGGTTTTGGTGTAGTGTGGTTTTTAAACCTCGAAGCGGGCAGGCAGATCCGCTAGAGGGTGTGTTGGAATTTTGTAACTTGCCGCCCTCTGGGGCGGATTGAGACGGGAAGAATCGTATGCACGCGGCAGTCTTAGACCGCCTCGAACAGTACCTATCCGGAACGCTGAGTCCGGCCGATACCCGTGAATTCGAGGCACACCTGAATACCTGTGAAGCCTGTCGGGAAGAAGTGCACAGCATGCGCGAGGTTTCTGAGTGCTTCACTTCTTTGCGGCCCGAACAAACGCTTTACCCCTCTTCTGGTTTTTACGCCGGCATCATGCAGCAAGTGGGCCGCCAAACCATCCGGCCTACCTTCACCGGCCTGTTTAGCTGGCGGTTCGCCTTCGGGCGGCGCGTGGCCTTCGCTTCGGTGGCGATGCTCGCCATCCTCGGCAGCTATCTTTGGGTGCGCGAAAGCGCCTACCAGCCGGCGCCCACTGCCGAGACCGTCATGGCCCAGCAGGAGTCCCCTGCGTTTGATTCCGGTCCTGCGCAGGATAATATGTTGGTTACCCTGACCACCTATGAGCACTGAACTGCTGGAGCGCTCTCGCTTGCGCCAAGGGTGGGACGCGCGCCTCGCGGTAGGTGCTGTCCTGCTGCTGGTCTTCATGTGCGGCGTCGCGGCCGGCGCGCTCGCCACAGATTCGCGCGCGCATTCCCGCATGCATCAGGTCACCTTCGACGCTCCTGGCGGGCGCGCCCTCAATTTCGATCATCTCCAGAAGGAACTCAACCTTTCGGCGCCCCAAGCCGAACAGGTCTCCTCCATTCTGGCTGACATGTGGCAGTATTACCGCACCGTCCTCACCGACACCAAGTCCCGCGTCGAACAGGTCCTCACCCGCGAGCAACGCGACAAATTCGAGCAAATCCTCCGCGACCCGCGGTGATTGATTTGCCCCGCCGCGACACTGCTGGCTCCGTCTTTGGATCAGGAAACCAGCACACCACATTGGTCGATATCCCACCTTCCTTCCGCTCCGAAATGCCCGCTGTGCCCGGACCCGACGTTAGCAACACGGCTGTGGCGAGGTAATCTTACAATTCGTCAACCGCGGCGGGATTAAAATGGTTTCGTTATGGTGCTGGCTGCAGCGGCAATTTTGTTCTTTCAGGCCGCGGCGGCGCCCAAAACCGCGACCACAAACGCGTCGGCGGATGGCATCAAAGCCCTCGATGAAGGCCGCTATAACGACGCCGCCCAAATCTTCCGCCAGGCGATCGTATCCGACTCCTCCGACTACAGCGCCCACTTCAACCTCGCCCTCGCCGACAGCTTTCTCGGCAACGATGACGATGGTATCCAGGAATACCGCAAGGTCCTCGAGCTGAAGCCCGGCCTGTATGAGGCCCAACTGAACCTGGGCATCCTTCTCCTCCGCCAGAAGCGGCCCGCTGAAGCTAAGCCGCTGCTGGATGCGGCCGCCGCACAAAAGCCCGGCGAATTTCGCCCGCGCTTTTATCTCGCCGAAGCGGAATTAGCCAACAACTCCCCTGCCGAAGCGCTTGAAAATTATCGCGCCGCGGCCGGGCTGGATCCCAAATCGGCCGCCGCCCAACTCGGCATCGCCCACTCGCTCGCCGCCCAAAATAAACCCGACGATGCCGCGCCCTATTTCCAAAAAGCCGCCCAACTCGATCCTCGCTATCAAACCTCGCTTGCCGAACTGGCCGCGATCTACGAAAAATCCGGCCGCAAGTCCGAAGCCATCGCCCTATACCGCCAGTTCCCCAACGATCCGGCTGCCCAGGAACACCTCGGCCAGTTGCTCCTCGATACCAAACAATACAGCGACGCCGTGCCCGCGCTCGAAGCCGCTTACACCAAGGCTCCCACGGCCGCCAATCGCGTCGGCCTCGCTATGGCGTACCTGTTCACCCAGCAGGAAGACAAAGCCCTGCCTCTCCTCGATAAGTCCGTAGCGGACGATCCCGCCAATTTCGATCTGCGCATCATGTATGCCCATGCTCTGCGTGACAAAAAGCAATACCGTTCTGCCGCCGATCAATTCACCGCCGCGCTCAAACTCAAGCCGGATGCCGCCCACACCTGGGATGAACTCGGCGGTGTTCTCTATCTGGCCGAAGACTATCAACCCGCGCTCGGGGCCTTCGAGCGCGCCCATCAATTGGGAGAGAACACCGCCGGCAACTGGTTCCTGCGCGCCATCATCCTGGACAAATTCCACCAGCTCAAGCCAGCCCTCGAAGCCTACCGCCAATTCCTTGCGCTGAGCGACAACAAAAATCCCAACCAGGAATGGCAGGCCCGCCAGCGGGAGCGAATTCTCCAAAAGGAGCTCGACCGCAAATGAAACTCGCCTCAGTTTTCCTTCTTGGCTTCCTCTTCGCCGCCACCCTCCCTGCCGGCGGACTCGACGAAGCCCGCGCCGAACCGAATCTCGAAAAACGCTCCGCTCTGGCCCTCGAAAACGCCGTCGCCGCTCTCAAGGATCTCCGCGCCGCCTATAACTCCGGCGACCTCCCGACGTGTAAAGCCAAAGCCACCGAGATCAGAGACTCCGTCGAGCTGGCCTACGCTTCGCTCGAACAAACCGGCAAAGACCCCCGCCGCAGTCCCAAGTGGTTCAAACACGCCGAAATTGAAAGCGATGGGCTGGTGCGCAGCATCCAGGCAGTGCAGCACGACATGAGCTTCGACGACCGCCCGCTGCTCGACAAAACCCGGGAAAAAGTCGAGCAGATCCATGACAACCTGCTCGCCGGCCTGATGGGAGGCAAAAAGAAATGAGAGCACCATCCGCGATCCGAAACCTGCTCTGGTGCGTGGCCCTCGCCGCTCCGCTCGCTCCCGCAATCCACGCCCAGCGCGACTATCTCACCGCCGACGAAGCCGACCAGATTCGCGATGCCCAGGAACCCAACGAGCGCCTCAAGCTGTACGCCAAGTTCGCCAAACAGCGCGTCGATCTGGTGCAGAGTCTGCTCAATCGCGACAAGGCCGGCCGCTCCATCCTGATTCATGACGCGCTCGATGACTACTCCAAAATCCTGGACTCCATCGACGATGTCACCGACGATGCTCTCCTCCGCAAACTCGATGTGAAGCTCGGTCTCCAAACCGTCGCCGGCACAGAGAAGCAGTTGCTTCCCGTCCTCCAAAAAGCCCAGAGCAGCCAGCCCCACGATCTTTCCCGCTACGATTTCGCGCTTCAGCAAGCTATCGAGACCACCCAGGACAGTATCGCCTCCGCCCAGGAAGACACCGATAAACGCGCCAACGAACTAGAGGCTCAGGAATCGCGCGACAAAAAGGAGCGCAAATCGGCGGAAGCTCCCAACGCCGCCGATGCCGG
>DATBID010000136.1:0-10348 GCA_036557125.1 Bryobacteraceae bacterium
TGCATTCATGGCAGGCCCCCCTCTTCCCCTTGCGGTCCGGTATGCTATCAAAGCTTTTGGCTTGAGTCAAAAATTGCGAGGAAATTAGCGATGACGAAATTTACGAGGATCTAGCTGGAAGTCGAAACTCCTGCCAACCGAGGCAGATCCTTCACGGGCCGACCAGCAAAGGCTACGACCGTAGCGATCTGTATATACGTCATGTTACGATTAGTTGGTGGTCATTTCGGGGTTTGACTGGGACGACGATAACGTCTCCCACATTGAGCGCCACCAGTTCACTCCGGAAGAAGTGGAAGAGACTTTTGCAGGAAACTACAAGGTCAGGCGAACTCGCCAGAAGCTATACCTGGCCTTAGGCGAGACGCTCGACGGCCGATTGGCGTTTGTGGTATTCCGCCGTTTGTCTCGGGGCATGGTCCGGGTTATCACGGCGCGCGATATGGATGATTCTGAGCGGCGCCTTTTCCGCCGCAAATAGATGGGGCTGAATGAAGAAGAAACTCATTCCCGCAAAGGCGCCTCTGCCGAGGTTCCGCTCGGCTGAAGAGGCAGACAACTACTTTCAAACGCACTCCGTGGCGGATGTATGGAGTCAACTGTCCGAAGCGGAGCCGGCAAAGGTATCCAAGGCACTAGAGAAGTCGATTCGGCAGCGCCACACCGCGGCGAAATCCCCGATCTCCATTCGGTTGGATCCCGAACAGATTGCCACTGCTAAGAAGATCGCCGCCGCCAAATCAGTCGGTTACCAGACTCAGTTAAGAATGTGGATAGCTGAGGGGATTCGGCGAGAAGCGAAGCGAGCGTAGCTACCGCGCTTCAATCATTTCAATGAGCTTATCGACATCGATCACCCGGATGCCTAGTTCGTGGGCTTTATCGAGCTTGGAACCGGCTTCTTCACCGGCAAGCACGAAGCTGGTTTTCTTGCTGACCGAGCCGGCTACTTTGCCGCCGGATGTTTCGATCAGCTTTTTGGCATCTTCGCGGCTCAGAGTCGGCAAAGTCCCGGTGATGACGAAGGTGAGGCCCGAAAGCGGACCGCCTTTCGGGCGGGTGGACTTGTATTCGAACTGAAGACCGGCGGCGCGCAGACGTTCGACCATCTCACGGTTGCGCGGCTCGTGGAAGAACTGGAAAATGCTTTCGGCCACTTTGGGGCCGACCTCTTCGGCCTGCTGCAATTCTTCGAATCCGGCGTTGGCGATTTTGTCCATGCTGCCGAATGCCTCGGCGAGGAACACGGCGGTGCGCTCGCCGACGAAGCGAATGCCGAGAGCGGAGATGACGCGCGGCAGGGGATTGCGCTTGGAATTCTCGATGTTGCGCAGGATGTTGCCTGCCGACTTCTTCCCCATGCGCTCGAGGGTAAGAAGCTTTTCCAGAGTGAGATCGTAGATGCCGGCCACGCTATCCACGATGCCGCGATCCACTAATTGATCCACCAAGGCGTCGCCCATGCCGTCGATATTCATCACGCCGCGGGAGGCGAAGTGCAGAATGGATTCTTTGAGGCGGGCCGAGCAGTTGGTATTGATGCAGCGGCTGGCGGCCTCGCCTTCTTCGCGCACCACGTTGCCGCCGCAGACGGGGCAATGACTGGGCATGCGGAATTTCTTGCGGTAGGACCCTTTGGCGTGGACGCGAACCACTTTGGGGATGACATCGCCCGAGCGCTCGATGACGACTTCATCCCCGATTTCGAGGCCCAGGCGGTCGATTTCATCTTCGTTGTGGAGGGTGGCGCGGGAAACCGTAACGCCGCCGACTTCGACGGGGTGGAGGCGGGCAACGGGAGTGAGCGCGCCAGTGCGACCAACCTGCACCTCGATTCCTTCGACGCTAGTGATGGCTTGGCGGGCGGGATATTTAAAGGCAATGGCCCAGCGAGGGGCCTTGGCGCGGTAGCCGAGTTGCTGCTGCTGAGCTGTGGAATCGATTTTCACCACGACTCCATCAATTTCGTAGGGCAGCGAATCGCGGCGAGTTTCCCACTCGGCGCAGAAAGCCAGCACTTCCTCGACGCTGGAGCAGCGCTTGCGGTGCGGATTCACTTTGAAGCCCATGCGCGCCAGGGTCTCGAGCGTGTCCCAATGGCTGGGGAAGGCGGGGCGGCCATCGGCGAGCAGGAAATAGGTGTAGTAATCGAGGCGGCGGGAGGCGGTGATCTGCGGCTCGAGCACACGCAGCGAACCGGCGGCGGCATTGCGCGGGTTGGCGAAGCGGGAGAGGCCGCGCTCATCGCGTTCGGCGTTGAGGCGCTCGAAAGCGTGGCGGTTCATGACGGCTTCGCCGCGCACCTCGAAATCGGCGAGCGGGCCGCGGGTGAGCAAAGGTAGGGAGCGGATGGTGCGGGCGTTTTCGGTGACATCTTCACCCACTTCGCCATCGCCGCGGGTAACGGCCTGGGCAAAGCAGCCACCGTGGTAATGGGCGGCCATGGACAGGCCATCCATCTTCAATTCGGCGATGTAGCAGTATTTCGTTGTGCCGAGGAGTTCCCGCACGCGGCGATCGAAATCGCGCAACTCGGCTTGGTTGAGGGCGTTATCGAGGCTCAGCATGGGCGAGCTGTGGCGCACCTTGACGAAGCCTTCGCGCGGTTTGCCGCCGACGCGTTGCGAAGGAGAATCGGGGGTGATGAGTTCGGGGTGCTGCGCTTCCAGGGTCTGGAGGCGGCGCATCAGCGCGTCGTATTCGGCGTCGGAAATTTCCGGCGAATCGAGCACATAGTACAGGTGCTCATGGCGGCGCAACTGGTCGCGTAACGAGGCGATCTCTCGCGCGGAATCGTGCATTGCTCTCATTTATAATTTAACGAGTAATCCGGAGCGTTCACCATCCTTAGTTATCGGCATACGGTTTTAATCTACAATCGCTTCGCGCGCCACCTCGGAAAGCACAGCGGAATTTTGGAGCGGGCGGCGGCAGCATTGCGCACCGCCGGGCACAATCTCACGATTGTGCCGACCGCAGGGCCGGGAACGGCCAAAGAAATTGTCCGGGAATACCTAGATCGCGGGGCTGACCTGTTCCTGGCGGCAGGCGGCGACGGCACCATCAACGAAGTGGCGGAGGGTCTGGTCCACACGCCCGTGCCGCTGGCGATTCTGCCGGGAGGAACCGCTAATGTGCTGGCGACGGAACTGGGGCTGGGATCGAACCCGGTGCGCGCGGCCGAGCGACTGAACGAGTTGCGGCCGTACCGGATCTCGGTAGGGCACGTTACATGTGAAGGCGGAGCGAAGGGGCGGCATTTTTTGTTGATGGCAGGCGTGGGCCTGGACGCGCATATCGTGTACCAGGTGAGCTTGCCGTTGAAGGCCCGCACCGGAAAGCTGGCATACTGGATCGCCGGCTGGGGGATGTTGGGGCAGCGCCTGGCAGAGTTTCAGGTGGAGATCGAGGGTGCGGAGCGGCGCTGCTCATTCGCGCTCGTGAGCAAAGTGCGAAATTACGGCGGGGACCTGGAGATTGCGCGCAACGCCACGCTGTTTGACGACTACTTCGAGGTGATTCTGTTTGCAGGCCGCACCACGTTGCCGTATGTGAAATATCTCGCGGGAGTAATGACTAACCGGCTAGCAGGCATGAAAGGCGTGACGATTACGGACGCGAAGTGCCTGAAATTTTCGGTGCCCAAAGACCAGCGGATTTACGTGCAAGTGGACGGAGAATATGTGGGGCATCTGCCGGCATACGTGAAGGTGGTGCCGGACGCGTTGACGGTGCTCCTGCCGGACAGCTATGCAAGGTTACGGGCCCGATCAGAGGCGGTGGTGGATGTGGAGAAGCGGGGGTGAGAAGCTTCAGCCGCGGCCGGACTCGAGGTCTTCCAGGCGCCGGTCGTGGTCATCGAGTTGAATCGAGTGGGCTTCAGCGATCACACCCAGACGGCGGATCACGTCTCTTATGTCAGCAGCGTAGGTCTTCATTTCCTTGGTGAATTCGCGTTGCTCCTGAACGAATGCTTCATGTTGCTTCCGCAAGTCCTCATGCATGCCGCTAAGCACCTCCAGGTGCATCGCGATGGCCTCTAAGCGCTCGTCAATGGTCATTCGGCCTCCCGAGTGGATAGTGGCACTATCCAGAGAACTCCCAGAACAATTATACGGAATGCTTTGGGAGGAGACGGATAGTTCAGTGGAAATCGTGCGACTCCGCGGTGGCGCCGGCGCGCAGGCCTTCGATGTGGGCGGCTTTGACGGAGATCACGCCATCTAAATTTTGCAGGACGCCGCGGATCAGCAGGAACGGCTCGGTGAGCACTTCAAATTTGAAGCGGTCGAAAACGGCGGGCGTGATGATGGCGTTCATGATGCCGGTTTCGTCTTCCATGCTGAGGAAGACGAAGCCGTTGGCGGTGCCCGGGCGCTGCCGGACTATCACGGAGCCGGCAATCCGCACGATTCGACCATCGGGGATGGCGGCCAAGTCGATGGCCCGCGTGACGCCTAGGGCGTTCATCTCTTCGCGGCGCCAAGCCATTGGATGCCGGCCAATGGTCATGCCGGTGCCGCGGTAGTCTGCCCAGAGACGCTCCTCTATTGTCATGGGGTTGAGCGGAGAACATTCATCTGTTTCTTCAAGTTTTTCAAGCAGCGGGCCTACAGGCAGTATAGACCTCTGCGCTTGCCACAGGGCATCACGGCGGTGGGCTTTGCCGGAACCGCCGAGTGCATTCAACGCCCCGATCTCGGCGAGGCGGTTCATCTCGTCTTTGCGCAATTCGGGGACACGAAGCGCCAAGTCATCGATGCTGATGAACGGCCGCGCCGCGACAATGGCTCGACCGGCTTGTTCGCGGAGGCCCTTGGCATAGCGCAATCCAAGGCGTAGGCACGGCTTTTCTCCATTTTCTACCTTGCAGTTCCATTCGCTTTTCTCAACATCTACTGGAAGGATGCGGAGACCATGGCGTTGGGCGTCCTTTATAAGTATTGCTGGAGAATAGAACCCCATCGGCTGGTTGTTCAGCATGGCGCAAGTGAAGGCGGCCAGGTAATGGCACTTCAAATAAGCGCTGGCATAGGCCATCAGGGCAAAGCTGGCGGCATGGGATTCGGGGAAACCATAGAGAGCGAAAGAGGTAATGGACTGCACGATGGTATCCTGCACCGTGCCGGTGATGCCGTTTTTTTCCATGCCGGCGCGCAGCTTCACTTCGATATCCTTCATGCGCTTTTCGGAGCGCTTGAAGCCCATGGCGCGGCGAAGTTCTTCGGCCTCGCCGCCGGTGAATCCGGCCACGATCATCGCCATGCGCAGCAACTGCTCTTGGAAGAGTGGCACTCCGAGCGTCCGCCGCAGAACAGGTTCGAGCCAAGGATGGAGGCAATCGGACGCTTCCCTGCCCTGGCGGCGATTCAGATAAGGATGCACCATTTTGCCCACTATCGGACCCGGGCGGATGATCGCCACCTGCACGACGATGTCGTAAAACTTCTGCGGCTTCATGCGCGGCAGGGAGGACATCTGCGCCCGGCTTTCCACCTGGAACATACCGATGGTGTCGGCCTTCTGCAGGGCTTTGAATACGGCGGGATCGTCCTGCGGAAGATGTGCCAGATCAACAATTTCCCCATAGATTTCAGGAATTTGCTTGAGGCAATCGTGGATTACCGCCATCATGCCGAGGCCGAGCAGATCCACTTTGACAATGCCCATATCAGCGCAGTCTTCTTTATCCCATTGCACGACCACACGCCCGGGCATGGTGGCGGGTTCCAGCGGCACGATGGAATCGAGCTGTCCCTGGCAGATGACCATTCCCCCAGAGTGCTGGCCCAGATGACGGGGCAGATCCTGAGCCATTTGGTATAGCTCGAAAAATTTGCGCACGCGGGGCTGCCCGAGGTCGAAGCCTGCTTCGCGGAACTGGCGCTCGGTGGTTTCTTTGGGGTCTTTCCATTCCCAGGCACGGACAAGGCTGGAGAGGCGTTCGAGGGTGGTGATCTCGAAGCCGAGCGCCTTGCCTACTTCGCGGGCGGCGGAGCGGCCGCGGTAGGTGATGACGTTGGCGGTCATGGCCGCGCCCATCTTCCCGAAGCGCTCGTAGACATATTGAATGGCGCGCTCGCGCTGATCGCCCGAGGGAAGGTCGATATCGATATCCGGCCACTCGCCGCGTTCTTCGGAAAGGAAGCGCTCGAACAACAGCTCCATACCGACCGGATCGACCGCGGTGATTTCGAGCGCGTAGCAGACGGCGGAATTGGCGGCCGAGCCGCGGCCCTGGGCCAAAATGCCGTTCTCCTTCGAGAAACGGACGATGTCCCAGACGATCAGAAAGTAGCCGGCCAGCTTCAGCTTTTCGATGAGATCTAGCTCGTGCTCGATTTGTAGGCGCGCTTTTTCGTGGTAGGGATGGTAGCGGCGGCGGGCGCCTTCGTCCACCAATTTGCGCAGGAACGATATCTCCGTATGGCCTTCGGGAACCGGGTAGCGGGGGAACTCGTAGCCGAGGTCGGCGAGGGTGAAATCGAGGCGCGAGGAAATTTCGCGTGTGTTGGCGATGGCCTCGGGGAGATCGGCGAAGAGGCGCGCCATTTCAGCGGCTGTTTTGACGTGGCGCTCGGAGTTGCGTTCGAGCAGGCGGCCGGCAGTGGCGAGCTTGACCTTCTCGCGTACGCAGGTGAACACGTCGAGCAGTTCGCGCTGAGGCGGCGTGGCACAGGCGACGCCATTGGTGGCGACAACGGGAATGCCGAGGCGGCGGGCACGTTCCAGGACTTCCTGATTGTGGGCTTCCTCTTCGCGGTGATAGTGCCGCTGCAGTTCGGCATAGACATTGCCGCGGCCGAAAATTTCGAGCAGGCGCTCCTCGGGATGGGCGGTGAGGCAAATGAGGCCTTTGGCGAATTCGGCGAATTCTTCCAGCGTGGCCGCACCTTCGCCCTTTTTGGCGCGCAATTTCATGCGCGTGACCAGACGGCAGAGGTTTTGGTAGCCTTCGCGGGTTTCGACCAGAAGCGGATAGGAGTGGCCGTTGGTGCAAGTGATTTCGGAGCCGATGTGGGCGCGAATGCCGGCTTTCTTCGCGGCCATATGAAAGCGCGGCGCGCCGTAGACGCCGTTGCGGTCTACGATGGCCATGGCGGGCATGCCGAAGTGCGCGCAAGCGCCCACCAGCTCTTCGGGCACCGACGCGCCTTCGAGAAAGCTGAACCCCGAGCGGGCGTGTAGCTCGACGTAGCCGGTCTCCATACCCAATCCGATGGTAGCAGTGAGGGGACTGGGGTTTAAAACAATATCCCCAGAAGGAACGAGAGCTGATTCCGGTTAGTGTGCAAAGCAGGCTGAGTGACTACATCGTCGAACAGATGCGTGTAGCGGATCTCGGCGGATACATGCAGTGCGCGATGAGACAGAACCACTCCGCCCGCTAACACGCCGTCGCCAGATACGGTGGTCATTGGGGGAATCAACCCTCCATTTATTGAGTAGAAAAACGGCATGGGCCCGGCTGGCGAGGCCTGGCCGCCTTCACCGTGCGAGATTTGATCCCGGTCATAGACCACCGATCCGCCTGCTCCCAGGAACGGCTGAAGGATACCTGCTACGGGGAAGTAATACTTAGCGAGTGCCGGGATTTCCACCTGATCGACGCCATGCTTTTCTGCATTGTAAATGTCACCGAGTGAGCGGCTTAAATAGCGTATCGAGGTGTAGTCGTAATCGGCGCGGCTGTATAGAGCGTCCATTTCCAGCCGGAGGCGTTGTGCCAGGCGGAATTCGACGGCAGGCCCGATCTTATATAGGGCTGTCCGTTGTATCGCGCTGTCGTAATTTGGCGCGAGATAAAATCGGTCAAGTTCGGAGGGTTTTGGTTCCTGGTTGCGTGAAAATCCGGCGTGATTGGGATTCCGCCTTTCACGCCCACCAGCACGCACTGCGCTTCGACGCTTAAGGAAATAAAGAGTAGCAGAGCACAGAGTCTTTGGCTCATCCGTTTCTAAGACTCCGCGGGCGGCTATTTTGACTACAGGCTTTGCTGGATCTAACTCACTTCCGACACTAGCGCCTGTGTGACGCGCGCTGCGAGCTGGTCGAAAGTGAGGATTTCGTAGAGCGAAGCATCGGACATGATGCGGGCCACGAGCGCGGTATGCATGGCGTGGCCGGCGCGTTCGGCGATTACGTGGCCGAGCAGCGGGCGGCCTAAGAGGGCCAGATCGCCAATCAGGTCGAGCGCTTTATGGCGGCAGCACTCGTCGGGGAAACGCTGCCCTTCGGGGTTCATCACGCCGGAACGGGTGAAGCAGACGGCATTTTCGAGCGAGGCTCCGCGGATGAGGCCCATGCCGCGCATCTGCTCCAGTTCATATTCGAAGCCGAACGTGCGGGCGGGAGCGATGCAGGCGGCGTAGGTTCGCGGCGTCACTTCCAGTTCGAGCGATTGCCGGCCGACCAACGGATGGGGGAAGTCGATATCGCAGGTCAGGCGGAAGCTTTCCGCCGGCAGAATGCTGATGCGCTTGCCGCCTTCTTGGACGGAAACGATACGGCGGATGCGCAGGTAGCGCCGCTTGCGCCGGTATTCGCGGATGCCGGCTTGCTGGAGCAAATCCACGAAGGGTTGGCCGCTGCCATCGAGGATCGGAACTTCGAGGTTATCGATCTCTACAAAGGCGTTATCGATGCCCATGGAATAGAACACGCTGAGCAGGTGCTCGGTAGTGGAGATCAGAACGCCCTGGCGCATCAGGCTGGTGGCATAGCTGACGCGAGCGACATGCCGCCAACTGGCCGGGATGGGGAAATTCTCCAGATCGGTACGGACAAAAACGATGCCGGTCGAGACGGGAGCGGGAAGGATGCGGATGTGAACGCGTACTCCGCTGTGTAGGCCCACTCCCACGGCCTCAACCGGCCGTTGGAGAGTGGTCTCAAACCGCACTAGGGGACTCCGGCATAAGGGGAACCCCCTGGCAACTGAGCGGCCTAATTGTAAGTTGTTGATGGAATTAAGAATTGCATTCGGAGACGTGGCTAAAACGCAACACTATAAGGTAGTTTTTGTCGCGAAAGTGAGGCACTGGCCCGGGGCACACTACTCGTCAAAAATCGAGTCGCAAGACCTGCCCCACGCGGTTGCCGCTGTTCTCCGCGTTCTGTAAGGTTTGCGTGACGCCGCACTCCGGCTACTACTATGTGGATGCCGAAGAGGGCGCTGGAACTCGGGCCGCAAGGAGAACAACCTCCGCTACCGGCCGCACTACAAGGAAGGCTATCCCCAGTGCCGCCAGCCGATCATTATCAAGATCTGCGGAGTGAAGTGAAATGTGCAGACGATGATCAAGTGTGGCATGACTATCGAGTGCCATCATCACGAGGTGGCCACCGGCGGGCGCGTGCTGGTCTATGACTATGAGGGCAATTTCAACCGAGGCTGGGGAGGACACGGCATCCCGGTAAGCGACATCGACAACATGCCCACGCCGCCCTATGATCAGACGCCGTTGATCATCGAACGCGCGAGCATTCCAAGACGATGTCCCGAAAGAGTTTCCCGCCCGGGTCCTCGTTGATTCGCTGGTGCCAGACCATCACCGTGTTCATGCGCTGGAGTGGCATGCGCCTTGGCGGCATCGAAGATGAAGGGGAATGTCGCTATCGCCCGCGTAGAGGACGGTAGCATCGAGCGAGGGGACATTTTTATTACCCGTTGATGGCGTGGATTCTCGGGTCCGTGCATTGAGCTTGCCGAGCGACATTCGGGCTTTATCGAGGGTTCGTTTTCGGCTTGGGCCCGAGCTGGGGCGTGCTCGCCGGGAGCGGAACCACCGAAAAATCCGGATAGGAGATCGTCACGGGCTTGCCAGCCATTTCGCGGAACGCTTCGAGCAACTCAAATACGTGCGCGCGGCTCAACTGCAGAACATGCTCGTCGGGCTGGTATGCGGTGCCGCGAGAATAATCGAGGTAAGCTTGGCTCCGTTGTTCGATGTGCGTTCCCAGCACATGCGCAATGGGGTGAAGCCTGACAAAGTCCACGAGCCGCTGAGCGCTCGCGGCATAAGCCGGAATCTGGGCCTCGCTGACGTACAGTCGTCCGGGATAGAGGCTATCTCCGGTAAGCAGGTTCCCTGTGAGCCGGTCGTAGAGTGCAATGCTGGCTACGTCGTGTCCAGGAATGGGAATGACGTCAATCACGCGATTGCCTAAATCGATCTCACCGTTATCTTGCGGCCAGTGTGCAATGCCGGCGGCCTTCTGCACAGCCGCGGGAGTGGCCGCCACAAATTCCACGCCAGGCATTTGCTGAAACTGGGCATCTGCCGCCGTGTGATCGGAATGCGAATGAGAATGAATGACGATCAGCGGCACCGGCCGATGGCGCTTG
>DATBID010000137.1:0-16610 GCA_036557125.1 Bryobacteraceae bacterium
GCAATTGCAATCGAGGTAGTCTCGGACAGCAACATCGCCCGTCAGATGGAGAAGAAAATCGACCTCTACTTCCGGCATGGCGCCCGAGAGGTGTGGCGCGTTTATCGCGATCCGCTACATTTTGTGATTCACTTCGCCGACAGCTCCCGAACCGTATGGGAAGACTCCGTCACCACAGCGTTGCTGCCCGGATTCGAGTTGCCGCTGGCCTCTCTTCAGGACGTGCTCGATCAGAAAGCGTTAAGTCCCCGCAGGCCGCGGCGCCACGACTGATACTTTCACCGACTTCGCTCCGGCCGCCGCCTTCATCACCTTGCAGATGAGCTGTAGATGTTCGACGGGCGAAATCACGCGCGTCAGGTTGCGGTCCGAATCGATGCCGGTCAGCACCGCCACTCCCCACGAGGGCACATAAATCTCCATCACCCGCATGGTTTCGAGGCCATTGTGCAGCAGGACCAATAGTTCGTCATCCTCTTTTAGGGCCTTCTGCATAGCCTGAATCTGGCCGAGGATGGTGGCGCAGAGGTTTTCTCCCGGCGCCGCTGTCTGCCTTGCGTTCTTCACAGCTTCGGCGGCTTGGGCGGCATCCCCGGGGCGGAGCGAATCGAGCACGTCCTTTACGGGCGCCTTCAGCGCCTGCGCGGCAATCTGTTTGGTGATTTCCCCCAGTGCCATCAAAGCTCCATTTCTGCGCCAATGCTATCACAGCAAAGCGGCTACGTTATTATGAAGAGAATCTCTATGATTCCAGAAGAACTCATGGAGGGCCTCACCTTCGATGATGTCCTGCTCGAGCCAGCCCGTAGCGAGGTGTTGCCCTCTGAAGTAGATACGCGCACCTGCCTGACGCGCCAAATCGGTCTGAACATCCCTATTGTATCGGCGGCCATGGACACGGTCACCGAATCCCATCTGGCCATTGCGCTCGCGCAGCAGGGCGGCATCGGCATTGTCCACCGCAACATGTCGATTGAGCGCCAAGCCGAGGAAGTGGACCGGGTGAAGCGTTCGGAAAGCGGCATGATCGTGGACCCGATCACTATCGGCCCGGACAAATCCATTGCAGATGCCCGCGAGTTGATGAGCCGCTACCGCATCTCCGGCGTGCCCGTCACCAAGGACGGCAAACTCGTGGGCATTCTTACGAATCGTGACCTCCGCTTTGAAACCCGCGCCGATGTGAAGATCGAAGACGTGATGACGAAGGAGAGCCTGATTACCGTCCCCGTCGGCACAACGCTCGAACAAGCTGAGGCCATTCTCCATCAGCATCGCGTTGAGAAGCTCCTGGTCGTCGACGAAGAATACGCGCTGAAGGGGCTGATCACCGTCAAGGACATTCAGAAAAAGCTGAAGTATCCGAATTCTGCCAAGGACCGCCAGGGACGGCTGCGCGTAGGAGCGGCCATCGGCGCTACCGGCGATTTCCTCGAACGCGCGCAGGAGCTGGTGGCTAAGAAGGTGGACGTAATAGCGATCGATACCGCGCACGGACACACCAGCCGCGTGGCCGAAGCGGTGAAGACCATCAAGTGTAAATTGCCCGACGTCCAGCTCATCACCGGCAATGTCGCCACGCACGAAGCCGCCTGCGAACTAATCTCGCTAGGTGTGGATGGCATCAAGGTCGGTATCGGCCCGGGATCGATTTGCACCACGCGCGTGGTTTCGGGCGCGGGCGTCCCGCAGATGACCGCGATTTCGGAATGCGCCCGCGCGACCCGGCCGGCCGGCGTGCCGCTAATTGCGGATGGCGGGATCAAGTATTCGGGCGATATCACGAAAGCGATTGCGGCAGGCGCCGATACGGTGATGATTGGCAGTCTGCTGGCCGGCACCGACGAAAGCCCCGGCGAAACCATCCTGTATCAGGGCCGCACGTTCAAAAGTTATCGTGGAATGGGATCGATGGGCGCCATGCAGGGCGGCCCTTCCAACCGCTACGAACAGGACCCGACGGGTAAGCTTGTGCCCGAAGGGATCGAAGGCCGGGTGGCCGCCAAGGGACCGCTATCCGAGCTGGTGTATCAACTGGTTGGCGGCTTGCGCTCCGGAATGGGCTATTGCGGCACGCGGAATATCAGCGAGCTGCAGCAGCGGGCGCGCTTCCTGCGCATTTCCCCGGCGGGTCTGCGCGAGAGCCATGTTCACGACGTGATCATCACCAAGGAAGCTCCCAATTACCGCGTCGAATAACCAGCCCGATCGCGAACGCCGGCTCATCTCCTCCGGCTCGTCCTTCGAGCGCGAAATCGGCTATTCGCGCGCCGTGGTGGATGGCGACTGGATTTTCGTTTCCGGCACTACCGGCTTCGATTACGAGAACATGACGATCTCCGGCGACGTGGTCGAGCAAGCCGAGCAGTGCTTGCGCAACATTGAGTCCGCGTTAAGGGAAGCCGGCGCCGGGTTCGCCGATATCGTGCGCGTCCGCTACATCCTTCCGCGAGTGGAAGACTTCGAACCATGCTGGCCGGTGCTGCGCAGGTACTTCGGTGACACGCGTCCGGCTGCGACGATGTTCGCCGCCGGTCTGATTGACCGGCGCGTCAAAATCGAAATTGAAGTAACGGCGCGTAAGCGCTGAGGGCTCGCGTGACCCGAAAGGAGACCTCTACGATTGAATACCTGGGCGGTGGTGTTCGCGGGCGCCGGGCTCGGCGGTCTGGCCCGCTACCTAGCCGGGACCTGGATCATGGCCAAATATGGCGGCCGTTTTCCTTTGGGCACGCTGGTGATCAACGTCACCGGGTCGTTTATCATCGGTCTTCTGATGACTCTGCTCACCGAGCGGCTGCCGAACCCGCATCCCAATTGGCGGCTCTTTCTGGTAGTGGGGGTTCTGGGTGGATACACGACATTCTCGTCGTTCGAGTACGAAACGTTCCAGTTGGTGCGCGACGGCGCCCGCTGGTTGGGAATCCTCTATGTTGCAGGAAGCGTCGTGCTGGGCTACATCGGTGTCTGGCTGGGAACTGTTCTGATATCGAGGCGATAAGCGAGGAAGCGGCAGCATGTTGATGCGAGGCCCCGCCAAGAAAGTCACCATCTTTGTAAATGAGGATGCGCAACATCACATTACACCGCTGCACGACGCCGTGATGACGTACCTGATGCACAGGGGCGTATCGGGAGCGACCGCGACGCGGGCCTTTTCGGGCTTTGGCGCGCATCACCTGCTTCACACCCCGCAAGTGGAAGCCTTGGCGCAGCACCTGCCGATCCGCATCGAATTCGTGGAAACGCCGGAAAAAGTGGACGAGGTGCTTCCGACGCTATATGAAATGGTTTCCGATGGCTTAATCGAGGTGCAGGACACTACGGTGGTCAAACACGCGCGCAGCATGCTCCGGTCCGGGCCACGACCTGAGCCGAAGCCGCCGCACGAGCGCCAGGAAGGCCCGGCCAAGCTGCTGCGGGTCTTCATTGGAGAGGCCGATAAATGGCACGGTGAGCCGCTTTATGACGCCATTGTGAAAAAGCTGCGCATGCTGGAGATTGCCGGGGCCACGGTCTATCGGGGCATTCTAGGCTACGGCGCTAAAGGACACGAACACAAGAAGAGCTTCTTTCATGTCTCCCGCGACTTGCCCATCATGGTGAGCGTAGTCGATACGGCCGAGAAGATCGCCGCGGCCGCCGAGGCGATCGAAGGGATGCTGGAAGACGGTTTGATTGTTATCTCGGACGCCGAAACCGTAAGGCTGGTGCGGCAACCGGCGCTGGATGCACCTGGCCCAAACCGCTGAGATCGGCACGATCCCCGCAAAGGTCAACGAGCGCTTACAAAGTATCTCCGAATCGTTGAAGAAGAGACAAAGATCCGGGAATTCCGATCCCACCGGCGGATTTAATGGGGCGGAGATTGGGATGCGGCATCGAGCAAAATGTGGATACATACTTATCGACTGCACCAGAGCGAGATACCCTCAACGCGGAAGAGTCCAGATTGTTCGGCGGGCTTACGCCCACCGAAATTTCGGATGCATTAAGCCGAATCCGCGACAGCCGGGTTATGAGCGGCTGTCGCCGGCTGGTCCAACTTTTGGAATACATCGTTCGTTCCGCACTGAGTGGGGAAGCCGCTCATCTTAAAGAGACGACTATTGGAGTGGCTGTGTTTGACCGTGCACCTGATTACGATCCGAAAGCAGACACGATTGTGCGAAGCCAGGTCTGGCGTTTGCGGGCGAAACTACGGAAGTACTACGCCGTCGAAGCTTCAAATGATCCGGTCATTATAGAGATTCCGATCGGGCAGTACGCTCCCACTTTCCGGCAGCGGGAAGGAGCCGGGTTCGGCCAGTGATTCGGAGCCGATAATTACTGGCATCTAAGTTAACGTGCTGTCAGCACGTACGAACCGGTAATCAGTGCCTTAGCTTTCGCCAGCAGTTCCTCGGGATTAAATGGTTTGGCAAGGAAACCCGAGCGCTTTTGGCGTGTAACGTCGGATTCGATCGTGGTTGCAGACAGGAAGAGCACTGATAGACTCGGATCTAAGGCCATAAGCCGCTCTGCCAGAGTGGGTCCATCGGTCTGAGGCAAGCTGGCGTCAGTGATCAGGAGTTTAATTTCGTCGCTGTATTGCCGCTTTAGCGCCAATGCTTCGGAAGTCGTGTTGGCTGTAAGCACAGAGAACCCGGCATTCCGGAGCACGATCGCGATCAGCTCGAGAATCATCGGCTCCTCGTCCACAACCAAAATGAATGGCATCCTGCGCCTCTCTAAGTAACGAAAGATGAAGATTTCTCCCAATTGCCGTATGAATTTTGCGCAACGGCGGTATAAATTGTAGCCGCCTCGGCCCGTTCCGGCAGGGATCCGGATCCTCTCACGCTCCGAGGAGTCAGAAGCGCCAGGCGGTAATTCCGGAACCCGGTGGGGACGCGCAACCGAAAGCGAGCCGAAGCGGCTCGGGGATCGAATTCCCCCTCGTGAGGCCGATTCGAATATCGGTAGGTGGACTCAAAAAATCTTGCAGCGCAGGTCTACATCGCCTGCAGCTCGCGGATGCGTTGTTCGACAATCACGCTGAAGCCCTGAATTTCCTCAGGGGAGTAGTCCGCGGCCCGAAAAGCATTCTGGATCTGACTTAGCGACAAATGCGAAAGCAAATTCCCGATCCAGCGGCAATCCTCCCTGGGGATGTGCCGGCCGAACCAATCTAAACCAAGCCGCTCGACTCTCAACGGGAATGCGATCCAGTAGCCGCCGGTTGGAGGAGAAGGCACATTGAAATCCACGTAGTCCGAAGAAACGGAGCGTATCCACTTGGATTGCCGGTAGGCTTGCAAGTGCCCTTTCAAGGACCGGCTCAACGCGACTGGCCCAAAACTAGCGCCAAGATCGCTCACCAGATACCTCTGCTCCGGATGGGCGCCCTTGAGTTGAAAGATGGCAGTATTGACGTCTTTCACATCCCAATTGTTCATTAATGCCATCATGACGCGCAGGCCGTACCATTCTCTTGTGCCGGAAAACGGACACTCTGCCCACTGCCAGGAGCCGATTTTCTCTTGGTCCTGCGGGTGGCGCTTCAGACGAGCGCCGTGCACAACGCCGCCTGAGGTGACATGATTGGAGCCGCGGTGAAGATGGGGCAAATCCTGAACTTCGAGCGTTGGAAGGAAATAATCTTCGTTAGAGAAGTACCCGGCCGCCCAGAGAAGCCTCGACGCCGCGGTTTCCGGCTGGGCCTCGATTCCCAGTTTGACGCTCCACCTGACGCCAGCCGCGTCAATCACATCGAACTTCGGTTGACTGCCGGTTGTCACCTCTTTTTCGAAGTGAAACGGCCCCACCGGGAGATGTGCTTTCCCTCCTGGGCCGAAATACAGATCGCGTGACGCGATGTCGATGGGATCACGCCACAACACTGGCGGCCCTTCGGCTGTATTGGGGACGGGCGTGTTGATCTTTGTAACCGCCGGGAGACACGCTAAGGCGACGATCGCGGCCGGAATGAGTATGCGCGGAGTTACTTGCATACAACTGGTATCCTTTTCTCACAAGGCCTTTTTCAGTGGCAAGAGCTCGGCCTGGTAATTACGAGCGGGCTGAGTTACGACACGGCTTATTTTCACCCGCTCGTTTGCCGGTTTGCCGAGCGCCATTTCAAGAAGTGATTTAACCCGATTTAACCCCAAGGTCATGGATTTTTTGGCACACCCCCTGATAGACTCGGAGGGTATACATTTTTTCTGTCTGGTTCGGTACATATAGAGAGTCGTGCTTCGAGGGGCTATTTCTTCCGCCAGTCTCTTCTTCACAATCTTCCACTTACCCGACGTTCTACGGGGTTGAAAGTCACTCCCGCAGTCATTTCTCAATCCACCCTGCGCCGCTGACGTAGCGCTCGCAGCTCGATCCTCTCCCGGACCACAGAGGCGATGTGTGCCGTGCTGCGGCTACCCGCACCACGAGTTTTGCGAGAGGTACAGGAACTTGTATTTAATTAATAAGACAGGGCTTCTAGCCCTTTGCGGCGGCGGGTTGGCTTTTCTAGCAAATGCCGCGCAACCGGCCGCTCCCCTGGTGTGGATTGCCCCCAGCCTTCATCGCGTGGGCATGTCCGACCCTCCCAGCTCGGTAACAAAGGCCGAATTGTCGGCGGCGCGAGGCGAGTACGAGTCGTTCCAGATTATCGCCAATGGTGGGACCGCAGGTCTCAAAAATGTGAATGTCACCGTATCGCCTCTGCAGGGACCAGGCGGCGCCGTGATTGCGCCGGCGAACCTGACTTTGTATCGGGAAAAATATCAGATGGTTACTTCTTCAAGCCCCAATTGGAAAGGCTCCAATCAGCCCTTGGCCCCGGGTTGGTATGCCGATGCGCTCATACCGTTCCGTGATCCGGAAACAGGAAAGCCGCTTTCCGGCGCGAAATTGACCGCTGCTCCATTTGATGTGAAGCCTACCAACAATCAGCCCGTCTGGGTAGATGTCTTTGTGCCCGGCACGGCGACTCCAGGCCAATACACCGGTACGTACACGGTCACTAGCGACGAAGGTAATTTCACCGGCACTATTGACTTAAAGGTATGGAATTTTACGCTTCCCGCCTCTCCCGCCTTAAAATCGGCATTTCTTTTCTTCCAGGCGGGCTCTTTGGCGGCGGACCGGGAACTCTTGCGAAACAAAGTAGCGCCGCTATCCACGAATCCCGCCGATCAGGCATTGTTGATTAAAGAGCACGGCCTGAGCGCCACCCAAGCGGGAATGTTCAGCGGAGCCGATATCGGCCACTGCTCCATGTCACCGGCGCCTCCGGCAAGCTTTTTCCAGAAAGTCGCCGCCGCGCAACAGCCCGCCTTGATGCTGTACGACTACAGCGCCGATGAAATCGGTCACTGCAGCAACCTCTATCCGATAATCCGTGAATGGGCCCGCAATATGCACCAGGCGGGCATCAAGAACCTGATTACCATGTCGCCGACGCCTGCTCTCTACGACGACGGCGCTGACCGCGGCCACTCCGCGGTGGATATCTGGGTGATGCTGCCCGTGATGTACAACAACTCGCGCGCGCGCGTGAGCGAAGTGCTAAAGAAGGGCGACTCGGTGTGGTCCTACAATACGCTGGTGCAAGACGCCTATTCCCCGAAATGGTTGATCGACTTCGACCCAATCAACTTTCGGATCCAGCCGGGCTTCATCAGTCAAAGTCTGAATCTCACGGGCATGCTCTACTGGCGTGTCGACAAATGGAACTCCGATCCTTGGAACAATGTCAATAACGCGGGTACTTATAGTTCCGCCAACTATCCAGGCGAAGGTATGCTGGTCTATCCGGGGAAGGATGTCGGCGTTCCGGGAGTAGTCGCTTCGATGCGGTTGAAGTGGTTGCGCGATGGCGTGGAGGATTACGACTACGTGCAGATCCTGAAGGAATCCGGAAAATCGGATTTGGCCATGGAGATCGTTAAGTCGATTGCACCTGATTGGACGAACTGGACTCGCGACTCAGCGAAAGTCGAGGCCGCCCGCGAAAAACTGGGAGAGGCCATC
The DNA here is from genome assembly GCA_036557125.1 of Bryobacteraceae bacterium. Lineage (GTDB taxonomy): Bacteria > Acidobacteriota > Terriglobia > Bryobacterales > Bryobacteraceae > PSRJ01. The sequence continues at coordinate 8,014 of DATBID010000137.1, forward strand.
GAACAACTCCGGGCTCAGGCGGGTTCCAACGCAGTCGGCAGCCGCTAAAAAGCCTCGGACTATGATGCGCAAAGCCGCATTTCCTAGAGCCGCGGTTCCCTAGGCGCATCGATTTTCTTAGAGCGAAAAGACGCTCCCACATTTGATGCGCAGGCGGCGAATGCCTCGTTAGCAAGTGCGGGGCGCGAACGGATCGCACCGTTCGCGCCCCGTTTTTATTTGGTCTCATTCCGGCGAAGCGTAATAACACCGGAACGGCATTTCTTAAATCACGGTTCGCGCGATTCCATCCCAAAGTAATGGACGAGGTGTGAGGTTCCATATGATAGTCACACGCTCCTTAGCAATTTTGTGCGCGAGCTTATTGATTGCGCAAAGCCCCTATGGCTACGCTCAGCAAGTCCCGAGCGGATCGCAGGGTCAACCACAGCAACCGCAGCAAATTTTGAGTGCGGGACAACTGGACAGCCTGGTTGCCCCTATCGCTTTATATCCGGACCCTATTCTTAGCCAAGTGTTGGTTGCCTCGACCTATCCACTAGAAGTGGTTGAGGCCGGCCGTTGGCTTAAGCAACATTCCAACCTAACCGGCAAAGCCTTGGCTGACGCGGCAGCCACGCAGCCCTGGGATGCCAGTGTCCAGGCCTTGGTGCTAATCCCTGATGCACTGAACCGTTTGGACCAAAATATAACCTGGACTTCCGATCTGGGAAACGCTTTTCTCGCCCAACAGCAAGATGTGATGGATGCGGTACAGCGCATGCGCCAGCGCGCCAAGGCATCGGGGGCACTCCAAACGACACCACAGCAAACTGTCAGCACCGTAAGTACGAATGGTCAAACTGATATTCAGATTGAACCGGCCAGCCCTCAGGTGGTGTACGTGCCGGAATATAATCCAGAGGCAGTTTGGGGACCTTCGCCCGCATATTATCCATATCCCCCGATTTACTATCCTTCGGGAGCGGCGATCGCCGCAGGCGCCATTTCCTTTGGCGCTGGAGTGCTTGTCGGAGGGATCATCAGTGGCGGCTGGAGTAACTGGGGCTGGAACGCTGGATGGGGCAGCCGCAGCGTGAATGTGAATAACAATTTCATCAACAACAATCATTTCAACAGGGCCAATGTCGCCAACGGCAATAACTGGATTCATAATCCTGCCCATCGGGGCGGCGTGCCGTACAACAACCGTGCGGTGGCACAGCGGTTTCAAGGCGCTGGGAACCGACCAGCGGCCAGGCCGACGCCGGCTCAAATCCAGCAAGGTCTCAATCGAGGTCAAATAGGCAATCCCGCCGCGGGCGGCGCGAATCGGATGGCTCCGGGCAATCTCGCGGGCCGGGGAGGAGCGCCACAGGGTGCTTTAGGAGAACGCGGTATCGGTAGCGCGAACAGGATGGCTCCTGGCAATCCCGCGCTGGGAGGCGGCGCCGGCAATATGGCAAATCGCATCGGCAACCAGAACTTCCAGGGCGCCACCCCGAGGGGAGCGTTCGGAGGAATCAATCAAGGCGGAAACCAAGCTTTTCGGAACGCCAACCGTGGTTTTGCTAGCGCTGGCGGTGGTGGGTTCCGGGGCGGCGGCGGTTTCCGAGGTGGTGGTGGCGGCTTCCGGGGCGGCGGTGGACGCCGTCGATAAGGACCAAGAAGGAGGAAGACTGATATGTTGATCCGTTCTATCGTGACCTTCCTGGCGGCAGCAGTGCTGCTGCCGGCGTCTACAGCGACAGCCGTTCCGGACGGCAAGGGATTTCCGACTCCGCTCGCAGCGGCTCAAGCGCTGGTTCGAGCCGCCAAGAGCGGAGATCAAACGGCGATTGTGAATATTTTGGGGCCATCATCGCGGGATCTTGTCACAACCCATGACCCGGTTCAGGACCAAAGGATTCGCCAACTCTTTACGGAAAGGGCCGCCGAAAAAATGCAATTGATTCCCAACCCATGGCAAAGAAACGCCATGACCCTGCTGGTGGGCAACGACGGGTGGCCTTTGCCTATTCCGATTGTTCAGGTAAACGGTCAATGGTATTTCAATACTGCCGAAGGCCGGAACGAAATACTGGCGCGCCGCATTGGAAGAAATGAACTGGACGCAATCCAGGTTAGCCGCGGCTACGTCGAAGCACAGCAGGATTACGGCGAACATCATCGAAACAACATGGGAAGCCCGATCTACGCACAACGCATCATCAGTTCGCCCGGAAAGCAGGACGGGCTGTATTGGGAGGGCACTGTAAACGGACAGGAAAGCCCGATCGGTAAGTTCATCGCGCGTGCATTTGCGCAGGGTTACACGACTAGGAATGAGCCCTACCATGGCTACTATTTCAAGGTGCTGACCGCGCAAGGGCCGCATGCATCGGGAGGGGCGAAGAATTACGTGAAAGACGGCGAGATGACAGGGGGCTTCGCACTGATCGCATGGCCGTCAGACTATCGCTCTACCGGTGTGATGACGTTTATCGTGAACAGGGCCGGAATCGTTTATCAGAAAGATCTCGGCCCGGATACTGCGCGACTCGCTGCAGCATACAGTGAGTACGACCCTGACGACACCTGGACTCCGGTGTCGGATGCGACGGAGTGACCCTTCGCCCCGCCGCCCACCTTTCGAAAACCTCCAATCGAACCAGAATGCCCTCATCCGGCGCGTCAGCTCCGGATGAGGGTGTCTACCTGAGTGCTGATCACCAGTACTGGTAGTTTGGTTTCGGTTTATTTCAGGTTCATTTCGGAATATGCTTTAGTGGATCGGTATTTTTGTATGGCGCTGAATTCACGAAGCGTTAAGTCGCGGTACGAGGTGAAGGAGGCCATCTCGCGGACCGGCATGTCGGTGGTCTACAAAGCCTATGACAAGGTGCTGAAGCGTCCGGTAGCCTTGAAAACCATCCTTGATCTTACCGATAGCCGGGCAATCAAGCTATTTCAGAAGGAATGCGAGGATCTGGCGTCGCTGATTCATCCCAACATCGTAGAGATTCTGGATGTAGGGCAGATGGAAGACGAAAAGCCCTACCTGGTGATGCCGCTGCTTCCGGGCGTGACGCTCGATAGCCTGATTCGCGGATCGAGTTCCCGCCTGACAGTGGAGCGGTGTGTCGATATTTTCTGCCAGACCTGCCGTGGCTTGTATGCGGTTCACGAGCGCGGGCTCATCCATCGCGATCTGAAACCCAGCAACATTTTCGTGATGGAAGACGATTCGGTAAAGATCATCGACTTCGGTATCGCCCATCGGCTGGACAACAGCCTGACCGTGGGGCGGAAGGGCACTCTGCTTTACATGTCGCCGGAACAGATCGCCCTGAAGCCCCTGACGCCTGCGTCGGACATATTCTCTATGGGTGTGGTTTGTTACGAGTCCCTCACCCTGCGCAGGCCATTCGAGCTGGCTACCGAGAACGAGGTTGCCGAAGCGATTCTGCGCCACATTCCAGCGCCGGTGCACGAATTGAATCCTTCCATTCCGCTGCCGGTGAGCCAGGCGGTGCACAAAGCCATGGCCAAAGAGCCGCTGCACCGGTACCGTTCGGCGCGGGAATTTGCCGAAACTCTGCAAAAAGCGCTGCACAACGAGCCGATCGAGATTTTCAACCCCAGCCGCCTGCAGCCCCGCCTGGAGCGGGCGCGGGAAGCCTATACGAGCGGCGATTACGATTATGCCCGGGAGATCCTGGGGGAAATCGAATCGGAAGGACACCTGGACAGGGAAATTGGCGCGTTGCGGGAGACGGTGGATCGCGCCCGGCTGGAGCGGCGGATCTCGCAACTTATCCAGACCGCCCAAGCGCGCATGGATGAGCAGGAATACCAACTCGCGCTGCAAAAGGTAGAGGAAGCGCTGCAACTCGATTCGAAGAACACGGACGCCCTGGCTCTGAAATCGCGGATTGAAGCGCGGCGCACGGATCGCGATATTGAGGGGTGGTTCGACCTGGCGCGCACGCACCTGGAAAATCGCGCTTTTGGGCCGGCGCGCGAAGCGCTGCGGCGCATCCTGGAGCTACGCCCGCGAGAGACTAAAGCGGCGCAACTGCTTTCGGAGGTGGAGCGCCTCGAGCTACAACACCAGCGAATGAAAGGCGAGAAAGAAACCCTGTACCGTGCGGCAGTCGAGGCCGAACGCGCGGGGGATTTAAGCTCCGCCCTGAGCAAGCTTGATCGTGTGCTGGAGTTGGACAAGCAAGCGCCCGAACCGACGCGTACAGGAACCTATCAGCGAGAGTATGAAAAGGTCCACTCCGAGTACGAAGATCTCAAGGCTGCCCGGACGGAGGCGAAACGGCTGCTGGACGATCAGAAATTTTCGCAAGCTCGGGCGATCTGCGAACAATATCTAGTCAAATATCCGGCCGACACATTGCTGCAAGCGTTGAAGTGGGATATCGAAGAGAAGCAGCGGCAGGCCATGTCGGCGAGGATTGCCGAAACCGACCGGCGGGTGGAGGCCGAGCCGGATCTGGACCGGCGGGTGAGCATCCTCGAACAGGCGGTAAGTGAATATCCGGGCGAAGTTTACTTTGAGCGCGCACTTCAAAACGCCAGAGAGAAGCGGGATGGAGTGAACGCCATTGTGGCTCGCGCCCGTGGCTTGGAAGAGCGGGGCCAGTTCAACGAAGCGCTGGGCCAGTGGGAGATGCTGCAGGCGATTTACGCTCGCTACCCGGGATTGCGTTTCGAAATCGACCGGCTAACAAAGCGCCGGGACCAGAGCCGGCGCCAGGAGGCCAAGGCCCGCTGGATTGAGCAGATCGATCAGCAACTCGAAGCGGGCGATTTCGCGCGCGCCCTCGAACTGGTGGAAAAGGCCACACGGGAGTTCCCGGACGATGGCGAACTGGCCGAACTCGGCCGGCTGGCGCGCCAGGGAGTAGAGCGGCGTGCCGAAGCCCAGAGGCTATTGGCGCTGGCAACGGATGCATGCGCCGCGGGCCTATTTAATGAAGGAATCGAACTGCTGCGCCGGGCGCACGATCTGGACGGCAATGACAACCGGATTCGCAACTTTCTGGTGGAGAACCTGGTCGAGCAGGGAAGGCGGCTAATGGATGCGGACACGCGCGCCGCCGAAGATCTGCTCAACCAGGCGTTGGGACTGGAACCGAATCACACCCTGGCCACGGGGCTTCTACGCATGCTCGCGGACCAGCGCAAAATGGAGACTATCGACCGGACGCTGGCGCAAGCGCGGCGTTTTCAAGCCGGCGGCGATTTGCAGCAAGCGCTGCAAGTAGTCAACCAGGCGCTCGTGGCCTACCCCAACGAGCAGCGTCTTCTGCAGAGCCAGGCATCGCTTCAAAAGGCTTTGGACGACGTGCAGCGGAAAGATTTCGAGCAGGTGCGCCGCATACAGCGGGAATTGGACACGATCAATGAGGTGAGCGAAGAGCAGCAGGGGCAGTATTCCGAGCGCCTAAAGTGGTACATGACCAAGTACCCCCAGGACCGCGAATTCACCGAGGAGGTTCACGCGGCCAAGAGGCGTCTGGAAACGATCGTGGAGGCCCGCCGTCCGAACGTTATGGTTGCGCCTCCTGGGGCGGGTGCGGCTCCGGCTCGGGCGCCTGAACCGGGGGCTACAGACATAGATCAGACGATGCCGGTATCGGTAAACGGCGGCCTTTCAGACTCACGGCAGGTTTCGGGCGGCTTCGGGCCGATGGTGCGGGACGCATGGTCTCGCATTGTAGCTTTAAAGCGTCCGTTGACCAGCAAAGAGATCTGGGTGGGAACAGCCACTGCGGCGGCTGTGCTTTTGACGATCGCGTTGGCCAAGACCTACATCAAACCCTCGAAGCCGGTGACGCCGGCCGCTCCCGAAGGTTCGATAGCGATCACCACGAATCCGCCTGGCGCGGTGGTCTCTGTAAGCGGCGCGAAGGTGGAGGCGGCGAATGGGTCCTACACGGTTCACGGCGCCCCGAAAACCTACGATCTCGAAGCCACGCTGGCAGGCTACCAGCCATACTCGAAACAACTCACATTGCAAGCGGGCTCCATGGCTCCATTGGCCATTAAGCTTGTGCCTGAACTTCCGACTTTGCGAATTCTGGGCGCCGGAATGGCATACCTCGACGCGGACGAACCGGCGGAAATCGCCAACGGCGAGTTTAGCCGCCAACTCTCCGCCGCGGATCACACCGTGCGGGTGGTCATGAACCGGGCGAGCGAACTATCGTTCAAGGTGCACGTGGAAGCGGATGGGCTGCCGGTAATTTCCGATATCAGCTCGCGCGAAATGGCTCCGCTGATTGTGAACAACTTCGGCTCGACGGCCAAGGTTTATAGCGGGAGCAACACGCCCACGCCAGTGCAGATGAACGGGCAGAAGCTAGGCGACCTGAAAAGCGACGGCCTGGATCTGCCGCCCCTCGATCCCGCCAACTATGAACTACAGGTAGGCGAGGGCAAGGACGCGAAGGCTCGCACGATCGAGATCTCTCCGGGACGGACCATTACGGTTTTGCTGGAAGCGGACCCGAACGTGGGCCGGCTGCTGGTCCGCGCGACCGAAGATGGCGCCACGGTGGTGCTGCTGGCTGACGGCAAAGAAGTGGCCCGCAAGACGACTGTGAAGGGGCTGGCGAGCTTCACGAATGTCCGCACCGGTCCGCATTCGGTGCAGGTGATGAAGGAGGGCTACGACGCGGAACGGGAAAAGCCGGTGGACATTGCTAAAGGAGTTGAGGCGAGCCTGGCATTCGAGCTGCACCGGCACATCTTGCCCGGGACTCTCCAGGTGAAGACGACTCCGGGAGCCGAAGTATTTGTGGATGGCGATCGCAAGGGTGTGGCCGGCGCGGATGGATCTCTAATTGTGCCCAGTATTGCCGTGGGGAACCACAGAGTGGAAGTGCGACTTCGCTTGTATGGGGGCCGGTCGGAGCCCTTCAGTGTGGGCGAAGGCGAGACCAAGAGCTTGAATCTTGTGATGACGCGCGACCCTGGCACGGTGCGCATCGATCGCAGTCCTGCCAATGCGGTTGTCACTTACCGCAGAACCGAGGAAACGGCCGAGAAGAATGCGGGTGACAATCAGTTGAGCTTGCCCGAGGGAACATACGTTTTCACCGGGAGAGCCGCAGGATTCACCCCGCTCCCGGTGACAATCACGGTGCGCTCCGATGAGACAGTGACTGCGACGTTGAAGTTATCGGCCATAGTTACCAAGCAAGAGAAGCCGATTGACCCGATGGAACGATATTGGGAAAAAGGAGTGTGGGTTTCAGATCCGAACGGCTGGTACGTTCATCGGGGCGAGGCATTCCTCGGGGCTACCCACATAGGTCCTGCCGTCATCCAGTTTGCCGCGATGCTTCCGGAATCTGGCGTATTCAAAGGGCATAAGTTGGTCTGGGTGGCGAACTATATCGACAATCGCAACTATGTGAAGTTCGAACTGACCGAGAAAGAACTTAACATCACGCCATTTTTTAAGGATAAAAAGGATAAGAAGGATACCATCAAAGGGCCGGTCAATGTGGCTCAGCCGGGTGCGCCCTACTCCATCCGCATCGACTGGCTCGCCAATTCCATCACTGTAAGCGTCAACGGGATGATGGTTCGAGAGATAGCGGGCGACTTCCAGGGGGGGCAGTTCGGGTTCTTAGGGAATAAGGAAGTGAAGATGGCGAATTTTATGGTGGGGGGAAATTGACGGGCATTCCCCCCCAATTGCCGCGTAACACCCCTTACGAGATCATGACTTTGCGCGGGAACTGCGCGTTGTCTTCGAGAAATGTCTTTTTGCGGCGCAGATCGGCGGAGGTAGGCTGCTCTGTGCCGTTAGCATCACTAGCGCGGGAGACCAGGGTGTGCTCACCGGGCGTAGCGCCTTCCCAGCGATAGGTGAAGAGTTTCCACGAATACTGGGTATTGGCAGGATCGAGTGTAGCCTTTTGCCAGGGGCCGTTGTCGATTTGCACTTCGACTGATTTGACGGGCGTCCCATCGTTCAATACGAAGCCGAGGACCTGGCAATTCGATCCGTTTTTGCGTACGCGCGCGATCACCGATTTGAGATGCATGCGCGTGACTTCATTCTCCACCCACTGGGTTTGCGGGTCGTTATCCTCTCCCGTCCCACCGACGCCGCGCAGCGTGCGATACCAGCGCGCCTGGAAATTGCCCAGGAAGCGCTCTTCCTGAAGGTGCACCTCGGATAGCCATTTGACGTTCGCCACGCCGTACCAGCCGGGCATGATGAGGCGCACCGGGAAGCCCTGGTTGCGCGTAAGCGGCTCGCCGTTCATGGCAAATGCGACGAACGGCTCAGGCTTGAGCGCGTTTTCGAGCGTGATGCTGCGGGCGAATTGCTGCTCCAGTTTGAAATTCTGCTGGCGGAAGGCGATTTCCTGCATGCCACGGTCATAGCCGAAAAAGACCACTTCGCGGGCCAGCTTATCGATGCCGACTTTCTTCAAAAGGTCGCTCAAACGCACGCCGGTAAATTTGCCGCAGCCGGAGAGACCCTCCATGGCCCGCGCGCTATTGCCCGAGCACTCAAAGCCGATCAGCATTTCGTGCGGTTTCATGGCGCGCAGATCGGCTAGAGTGAATTCGGCCGGTTTTGTCACCATGCCCGTGAACTTCAG
>DATBID010000138.1:0-2832 GCA_036557125.1 Bryobacteraceae bacterium
CATCGGGGTGCCGGGCGTTTTTCGCCCAACCGGTAATGGTCCGGTACTCGACGGTTTCCACACACCCTTTGAAGCGGGCCAGCCGCCGCGAGTCGAATATGCGCCGGGTTCTAAGCACGTGACGACACACGGAGTCCTTGAGGCCGTGATGAAGCCAAGCTGCGGTGGACCTTAGCACTCTGAACTCACAGACGTGTACTCTCTCCTCAGAGAGGTGGCATGAAAGAAGAGCTTTGGTTGTCGGTTGAATTTGCCCGGATTAGCCTGATAGTTGATCCAGATCTTCTGCGGGCTATAGCCGTGGGGTCTTGTCTCGCGCGGTTCATCGTGCGCCGGGCAGTTCACCAGGAGCGTTTTCAGGCCGGTGCGGCGGCCTTGAGCCGCAGGGCACCCCATGCCAGGAGAGCGGCGCATGCCAGCGAAAACGCCGCCTGCACGGGCCCGAAGTAGCGCAGGCTCAGAACGGCGCCCCCGATTTGGATGGCGCACAACAACCAGGCGATCAGACGCGCCAGAGGCGCCTCCGAGTCGCTGGCCGTGCTCAATCGCCACGCAATGACAGGGAATACGAAACCGACGATGGAGATGTCGAGGCCGAAGCCCGTATATAGATCCATCCAATGGACAGTGCGGCCGCCGAAATCGAACGGAACGTGCTTCATCGATTCCAGGACTCCTACCGCTGCCGGCTCCTTAGGACGGAAGGATAGAAATCCCGCAGTATGCCCGATGGCAAAGACCAGCAGAACCACGGACGAAATGCGCAGCGGTAATTTGGCGCGCATACCGGCTTCCTGGCGGGATGGAGCGAGGGACGAAGCGGCGACCTTCATTGGTTTTCTCCTTTGTCTTGGTGAAACATTAGCGTTCTGTCCAGTACGTCGTCCGCCGCAGTTAGTTTCGACATCGCTGCTGAAAGAATTTCAAAGTCCCTCGGTCATTTCGATCCGCCGCTCCAGGAAACGCTGCTCAAGCCGATTTGTGGCCAGCCGCAGCGCGGCGCGGTAGGCCCGGCAGGCCTCGGGCATCCGATTCATTCGCCGCAGAAGGTCTCCCCGGGCGGCATGGAAGAGGTAGTAGCGGTCCAAATCGCCGGACGACCCGAGAACGTCGATGCGATCCAGGCCGGCCTGCAAGTCGCCGCTCAGGGCTACCGCCACGGCATGATTCAACCGGACCACCGGCGTGTTCTGAAAGAGGAGAAGACGCTCGTAAAGCCGCGCGATCTGGGCCCAGTCCGTGGCGCTTGCTTCCGGCGATTCCGCGTGGATGGCGGAGATGGCGGCTTGCAGTTGGTAGGGGCCGAGATCTCCGGCCTCCAGCGCGGACCCGATCAGCGTAATGCCTTCGGCAATCTTCGACCGGTCCCACAACGAACGGTCCTGCTCCTCCAGCGTGACCAGCGCGCCGTTGTGCATCCGCGCTTCCCGCCGCGAATCGTGAAGAAGCATCAGGGCGAGCAGGCCGCGCGTCTCCGCATCCCGAGGAAGCAAACTCGCAAGCACGCGTCCCAGCCGGATTGCCTCGTCACACAAGCTCGAGCGCACCAGATCCTCGCCCGCCGTCGCGAGATACCCTTCGTTGAATACCAGATAGATGACAGCCTGGACCCCGCTCAGCCGTTCGCGCAGGTGTTCGGGTCCGGGAATCACATAGGGAATTCGTGTGTCCTGGATCTTGCGCTTGGCGCGTACCAGGCGTTGCGCCAGTGTTGCTTCCGGCAAGAGGAATGCCTTCGCAATCTCGCCCGTCGTCAACCCGCCCAGAGTACGCAAGGTAAGCGCCACCTGGCTTTCCTTGTTCAACGCAGGATGACAGCAGGTGAAGATCAGGCGCAGCCGGTCGTCGGGGAAATGCGTATTTTCGTCCTCGATTGAGAAATCTGCTGGCTCGGTCAGGCTTTTGGATTCGTATCGGAGGGCCGCATCGTTGTCTTTTCTGGTGCGGTTTCGACGGAACTGGTCCAGAATCTTGCGGCGCGCAACCGCCATGATCCAGGCGCCGGGGTTGGCTGGGATGCCACCCTGGGACCAAGCCGGCAGCGCAGCCGCGAAGGCGTCCTGCAAGGCCTCCTCGGCAAGATCGAACGAACCGCTAATGCGAATCAGGGCCGCGAGAATCCGCCCCGATTCCTGCTGAAATGTTTCCTCAGCTACGCGGCCGCCATCCATTGCATCACGGGCTGCATCACGGGCTGCATCACGGCCTGCGGGGCAGTTCGGCGACCGGACGGATCTCGATGCAACCCTCCATCCCTTTGCAACTGGAGGGAATTCTGCTCGCCCAGCCGATGGCTTCGTCCAAGTCCTGGCACTCCAGGATGTAATATCCCGCCAACTGTTCCTTGGTCTCGGCGAAGGGTCCGTCGAGCGTCATCGGTTTACCGTCTTGGATGCGAACGGTGGTAGCCATGGCGGTGGGCTTCAGACCTTCCACAGCCAGCAGGATTCCTTTCTGTTTCGCCTCCTGCATGACGGCCCAGTGACGCGCCTTGATGTTTTCGATCTGGGCCGGATCGGGCCCGCTCGGGCGCTCTTGCGAATAGATCAGAAACATGTATTTCATGGCAATGATCGCTCCTCATTTTCTTACAAAGGCGAGACGAGTGCACAAACGAGTCCCGGATTCAGACAGACGTTTGTGGGTGGGATGGTATCCTGCACGGCGGTTGGCTACCGCCCGCTCTTGCGGGCGCGTAAAAAAGGGCCCGATTTGACAATCGGCCCGGGCGGCCAGGCGGTCGCCGCACGGACCCGGCGGTCCGCCCCACCAAGCTGAAGTGGAGCTCACAGGAAATGTCCAAAGTCACCGGATGCCGAACTGAAGTTCGGC